>JAUCQC010000228.1 GCA_030372965.1 bacterium | reverse complement strand
ACAGCGCTGTCTCGTGGGCTCGGAGATGTGTATAAGAGACAGCCCTTGGACATCGTCTACGAAGACGGCGATCTGATGGTGGTGAACAAGCCCGCCGGAATGGTGGTTCACCCGGCCTGCGGGCATTTTTCCGGAACCCTGGTGAACGCGCTGCTCGGGCACACATCCGAGCTCGCGGGAGGCTCCGGACCCGAGCGGAGCGGCATCGTGCACCGGCTGGACAAAGGCACGTCCGGCCTGCTCGTCGTGGCCAAGAACGAAACGTCGCACGCCGCGTTGGCGCTCCAGTTCGAGAAAAAGAGCGTGGAGCGGGAATACCGCGCCGTGCTCTGGGGGAACCTTCCGAAATCCTCCGGCACGGTGGAAACCCTGCTGAGCAGGAGCGTCCGCGACCGGCGGCGCATCGCGGTGTCGTCCCGTGGCAAGCGCGCCGTCACCCACTACCGGTCCCTCGAGCGGTTCCGTTTTCTCAGCCACGTCAGCCTCAGGCTGGAAACCGGCCGGACGCATCAGATCCGCGTGCACATGGCCCATCTCGGGCACCCGGTGTTCGGGGATCCCGAGTACGGGGGGCGCACTCCGAGGGGACTGAACCGGGAGGAAACCGGTCTGGCGGAAGACATGCTGGAGGGGATCACGCGCCAGGCCCTGCACGCGAAGACGCTGGGATTCCTGCACCCGGCCACGGGTGAGAGAATGCGTTTTGATTCGGAACTGCCGGAGGACATGGGCCGTCTGCTGGATCGTCTGAAACGGGAGGGATGAAAGACGGCGCGTTCGCGGTCCGGCGGACGGGGTCATTCGACCGGAACCGCCGGTCGTCTTCACCCGCGGCGTCAGGGGACCGGCGGCCCGGTCAACGGCCTCTTCGGATCGAACCGGACGCGGACGCGCCGGCCAGATCCGACACCGCGGCCGCGAGGCTCCGGCCGATCGCGGAACGGATGCGGCGCGCCTTCCCGGCTTTCCCGGGAGCGAAGAGAACCTGGTTCACCTCGATTTCGACCCCCGCGTACCGGCTGTCCGGCCTGCCTTTTCTCAGACTTTCAGTGAGTCCGTCCGACCGGCCGCGATAGGGCCGGTTGAAATGGACTGCCAGGCCGGGGCATTCCTCCTTCAACCGGCGACGCCATGAAACGCACAGCCTTTTTTCGAAGGAACGGGAAGGGTCGAACAGAAATCCGATTTCCGTTCTGCGGCGCACGCCGGCCAGGACCGGGGTGAACGTGTGGACCGAAACATGGATGACCGAGGCTCCCCGGCGTATCAGGCGGTCCACGAGACGTTCGACGGATTTGCGGTAGGGGCGGTACACCTCCGCGAGAACGGTTTCCCTGAGGTTTTGGGGAAGCCGTTTCGACAGTTCGGAGAACAGGCCCCGGTGTCCCACGGACCGGTTGAGATCCACGAGCAGACGCGAAAAGCGCGAGACAATCAGCGGGGCGCGGAAACGGGAGGCGAGGCATCCGGCCAGACCGGCCGCGCCGCGGTCGAACAGGCGGTGTTCCGGCATCCCTTCCAGACCGTCGCGGAACTCCCGGCGGAAAGCGGCCGGGAGGGAGGGAGAGGCGTGCTCGCAGGTGAACACGAGAGACAGGCGGTCAGGCATCCAGCAGTTTTCCTTCGGCGAGGCAGTCCGCAAGCCGGTCGCAGAGAGCCGTCAGCCCAGGCCGTGAAAAGTCGTCGTTCAGGACGCGGAGCATCCGGCGGGCCAGCGGACCCCGGTCAAGAATCGTCCTCAGCGGCGCGTGCCAGAAGGGATCGAGAAGGTCGACCGGCATGCGTTCCGCCAGCCGGCGCCAGATCGCGCCCGCGGTCGCCGACGCGTCCGGACGGAGCCCGAGCGATCTCTGGTAGGCCGGATCCGGGATGGACGCGCATTCCCCGTCCCGGATGGTCCGCGTCAGCAGGTCGGAGAGCGCGTCCGTGGGAAAGAGCCGCCGCGGGTCCGTGTCCGGGGCCTCTCCCGGATCCAGCAGCCGGAGCGCCCCGACCACCGCGGCCGCGACGGTCAGGTCGGCCAGGGGACACTCCTGAACGTCGATCAGCCGGATCTCGATCGCGTGACGGTCGAAGCGGGCGATGGCGCCGCGCGAGTTCAGCCACTCGTGCTGTAGACAGCGAGTTTCATCTAGGGGGGCGATGTCGCGGTAGAGCCGTTCCAGAATTTCGCGTCGGTAATCCGCCTCCGTGTAGACGGGTTCCGGGATGATCGCGCCCGTGAGAGACGGGACGCGGGCCTGGTTCTTTCTGTAAAATTCGATCCGGCTGTCGAGCGATCCCGTGGGCCGGCCTTCGACGACCGGGGAACTCGCCGCCAGGGCGGGCAGCAGGGGGAGGATCAGGCGGATGGCCGCGTGCAGGCGTCCGAATTCACGGTCGTCCGAGAAGGGCAGGTTCAGGTGCATGCTCTGGAGATTGGCCCATCCGTGGCCGCCGCAGCCGAAGATCCGGTTGTATGACTCGTACACCTCGTTGTATTCATGCGGCCAAAGACGGGTCTCGCGGGACGGGTCCATCCAGGGATGCATGGCGGACGGAAGCAGGCGGCCGCCCTCCGTCTCCAGGAAGGCGTTGATCGCGTTGACATCGGCCTGAAAGAGGGCGGGCAGGGTTTCAAGCCGGGGCGCGGGACCGTGCGTCTTGAGTTCGATGACGTGCAGCGCCAGTTCATTGGACCAGTCGAGCCGGCCCCTTCTGATCTCTGAGGTCAGGGATCCGTTGAACCGGCTGAGCACGCGATCCGAAACGGGAAACACCGAACCGTCCGCGGTGCGGACGATCATGTATTCGAGCTCGACGCCGAAACCCCCGAAAAGGCCGAGCGGCTTGCGGCTCATTCCCTGAAATTCCTTTCCTTCAGGCGCTCGATGCGGCGCAGAAACACCTCCATGATGCGCGTGTAAAGATCGTCCTTGAGGATGTCGTCTTCGACCCCCGTCTCGATTGTGGGGTTGTCGTTGACCTCGATCACTGTGAAATTGCCGTCGATTTCCTTGAGATCCACGCCGTAAAGTCCGTCGCCGATCAGATCGGCCGCCCAGAGCGCGGTTCGGATCAGTTTTTTGGGCGCGATCTCCACCGGAATCGTCTCCCAGCGGCCTTCGAGAAAGCGTCCCGTGCTGGTTTTCTTGATGATCTGCCAGTGACGGCCCATCATGAAGTATTTGCAGACATAGATCGGCTTGTGGTCGAGAATGCCCACGCGCCAGTCGAACTCGGTGGGCGTGTATTCCTGCGCGATGATCAGTTCCGACTTGTCGAGCAGGCGCTCCACTTCCGCGTCGAAAACGCTCCGGTCCTCGATCTTGATGACGCCCTGCGAGTAGGTGCTGTCGGGCTGTTTGAGGATGACGGGGAGTCCGAGCTCGGAGATGACGGAATCGATGTTGTCCCGGTGCACGATCAGGGTCTTGGGCGCGGGAATCTTGTGGTGCTCCAACAGCTCCGCCAGGTACACCTTGTTCGAACATCGCAGGATGGAGAGGGGGTCGTCGATGACCACGAGTCCTTCGGCGGCGGCCCGGCGGGCCAGGCGGTAGGTGTAGTGGTTGACCGACGTGGTTTCGCGGATGAAGAGCGCGTCGTATTCCAGAAGGCGTCCCTGGTCCTCCTTCGTGATGAGCTCCGCGGACATGTCGAGGGCCTCCGCCGCGCGGATGAATTTCTGGATCGCCTTCGGGTCGGACGGACCGTTCACTTCCTCCGGATTGTGGAGGATGGCGATGTCGTAGCGCGGGGGCAGACGTTTGGGCACGGAGAACCGGCGTCCGGAGAAATATTCGGAGGCCACCTCCAGGACGAAGGAGAGCTGTTCCTGGGGGATTTCGCTCGCGGAAATCGGATCGATGCTCTGCAGCAGCCATTTGTTGTTGTACACGAAATGGGCCCGCAGCAGGGGCGACGGAAACAGATTGAACAGGTGCTGGGACAGACGGCTGTATTTCTTCGCGATATTTTTGCCGAAGTACACGCTCAGCGTGAACCGCCGGGTCTGAAGCGGCTCCAGGCTTTTCTGGATGATGTCGTCCAGCTCGTCCGACACGTACCGGATGATCCGCTGAGACTTCATGTCCTGGATGGTCATGACGCTGGGCAGCGGCGTGTGCCCCCGGGCCGTGGAGATCAGGGAGACGTAATAGCCGAGGCTCTGGTACCGGTAGTCCCTGCAGAGGTTGAACACCTTGGCGCCGCGCATCTCGCCGTAGCGCTCCTCCAGCAGATAGGATTTCGCGGAAACGAGTTCGACGCCGGGTATGTTCAGCGGCCATTCCTTGGGTGCGGTGACGACGATCAGTATCGGCATGTCTCGGTCGGATTGCGCTCCGGGTTAGTGGGGTTCGATGACCAGCAGGTTGGCGTCATACGTCAGAATTCCCAGCAGAATGGCCCCGATGAGGCGCTGCAGGTCGACGGCATAGGCCTGATCAGAGGAATAGGGATTCTGGCGCAGGGGGTCGGCGATCTGCACCTTGCGAAGTTTCTGGTCGTAACCGGTCAGGACGACGAAATGGCCGGTGGGTTCGCCGCGGACGTCGTCCGGCACCAGGCGCTGGCCCTCCGACGTCTCGCGGCTGGACTGATACAGATAGGTGGACAGAAGACCGGTGAGGATGGGGATGGAGCGGCTGAGCGTCCTGCGGATGATCTGGGCCGTTCCGTCCTCGAAACGGATCCGTCCGCCCTTGCGCAGAAAATCCAGGTAGGCCCGGCTGGCGTCGCGAACCGGGTCCTGCGGATGCAGTTTCGCCTGCAGCAGCAGCTTTTCCCGAAGATTCCGCTCCCCGGCGCCGAACCAGGTCGGATCGAAAATCTGGAGATTGTACGTGTAGATGGTGGCTTTGTACCCGCGGTCCAGGGCGTGGTGCGCGAGATAGACCGCCATGGTGCCGCCATCCTCAAGAGGCCGGACCTCGGAGATGACGCGATCGAGGGGAAGGACCTCGCCGAAGTACCGGTACACCGCGTGTAAACTGGTGGGCCCGCAGGTGGTATCGTCTGGTTGCGGCAGTATGTCGAGGACGAGCTTTTTTCTCATGACCGTTTCAAAATGATGAAAAAATGGCAAAAAAGCAATTGTTTTTTATGGCCGGGAACGGCCGAAGCGCGCCTTGACTTTTCTTCGGGTTTTACGTACTTTATCGAGGTCCGGCCGTGCCGGATTGAATGACTCCGCCGCCCCGCTTCGCGGGACCAAGCTATTATATACCTTCTGGTTGAAGGCAAGCGGCAGGGGATCACAAGGAATATGGATGATCGGCACCGCAAGCGGCGGGGAATCCAACTCGTCGGAGCGGCCAGAGGCCTATTCTATAATTTTTCCAGAAAAATAATACTCGGAAAACGGGCTTCTGGCCGCCCGATCGATCGGAGAAACGTGGATTTGCATGAATTGACAAGGCGCCTGATCGCCATCGATTCCGTGACCGGGAATGAGGCAGGACTCGTCCGTTTTCTGAAGGACTTCCTTGAGGCCGCGGGATTGTCCGTGACGCTTCAGCCGATCGGCGGCGGACGCGCGAACCTGTTCGCCGTTTTGGATGAGCCCTCGGTGGTTCTGTCCACCCATCTCGACACGGTTCCGCCCTTCATCGGCCCTTCGGAGGATGACCGGCGGATCTACGGCCGGGGCGCGTGCGACGCCAAGGGCGCGATGGCGGCGATGATACAGACCGTCCTCACTCTGGCCCGCGAAGGCGTACGTGACGCGGGCCTGCTTTTTGTCGCCGGGGAGGAAAAGGAAGCGACGGCGCCCGTGCCGCCAACGCGCTGCCGAACCGGTGCCGGTTCGTGATCAACGGCGAACCGACGGAAAACCGTCTGGCCCTCGGCTCCAAGGGCGCTCTCCGTTTCCGCATCACGGCGGCCGGAAGGCCGGCCCATTCGGCCTACCCGGAGCGGGGCGAATCCGCGGTTGAAAAACTGCTGGACGCGTTGAGCCGGCTGAGGGCGATGCCCCTCCGGACCCACGGCCGGCTCGGTCCGGAATCCCTGAATATCGGCACGCTGTCCGGGGGGACCGCGGCGAACATCGTCCCGGACCGCGCGGAGGCGGAGGTGATGATGCGCTGCGTCGGCCCGGCTTCCGAGACGGAAACGCGCGTCCGGCTGGCCCTGGGAGACGGTGTCGGAATCGAAACCCTGTTCTCCTGCGAGCCCGCATTCATGGAAGCGGTGGAGGGTTTCGAGACCACGGTCGTCTCCTACACGACCGATATCCCGCTCCTGAACCGCTGGGGCCGGCCCCTCCTCCTCGGGCCGGGGTCCATCCTGGACGCGCACGCGCCGCACGAGTCCGTCGCCAAGAGCGAACTGGAAGAATCGGTTTCGCTCTACCTGCGGCTGATCGCGCGCCTGAGGGAATCCGGAGAAGCCCGGCCGTGATCGTCATGAAATTCGGAGGCGCCACGCTGAAGGACGCGGCCGCCGTCCGAAACGTCCTCCGCATCGTGACCGACCGGCTGAAGCTCCGGCCCCTGCTGGTGGTTTCGGCCATGGGAAAGACGACGCGGCGGCTCCTGGAAGCGGCTGAAGCGTCGGCCTCCGGAGAAAACGGCACGGCGATGGACGCGATCGCGGAGATTCGCAGGAGTCACGACACCGCGGGCCGTGAGCTCGTGTCGGACTGGTCCGCGTCGGCAGAGGCCGCCCGGTTTCAGGACTGCTTCAGGGAGCTGGAGCGCCTGCTGGGGGGAATCGCGGTCCTGGGGGAATTGTCCCCGCAGTCCCAGGACAAGGTTCTGTCCTACGGGGAACTGCTCTCTTCCCTTCTGATGTGCGGGGCGCTGCGGAGCGCCGGCATCGACGCCGAGTGGCTCGACTCGCGGCGGCTGGTTCTCACGGACGACCGCTTCACCCGCGCGGCCTGCCTGGAGGGGGAGTCGTCCGACCGTCTGCGCGAAGCCGTCCTCCGGTCCGTGGAGAAAGGCCGCGTCCCGGTTCTTCAGGGATACATCGGCTCCACGCGGCGAGGGCTCACCACGACGCTGGGATTCGAGGGATCCGACTACACCGCGGCCCTGACCGGAGCCGCGGCCGGCGTGTCCGAGATACAGATATGGAAAGACGTCCCGGGCATCATGACCGCGGATCCGGAACGCGTGCGTGGCGTCCTCACCGTCAAGTCCGTCTCGTACCGTGAGGCGGCCGAACTCACATTCTGGGGAGCCCGCGTCCTGCATCCGAAAGCCGTCGATCCGGCGGTCCGCTGCGGCATTCCGATCCGGATCGCGCACACCGGTAGGCCCGACGCGGCGGGCACGATCGTTTCGGCCCGGGAGACGGCCGGACGGAACCGCATTAAATCCATCTCCTTCCGGTCTCCGGTGACCTGGATCCGTCTGTCCTCGGGAAAATCCCCGGGGTGGGACCTTCTGGCACGGGCGGTTCTCGAGGCGGAAAAAGCGGGCGTCGAACTGGGACTCGCGGCCGCGGCCGGTCACGACGTGTCGCTGACTTTTTCACCGGGACCCGGCGCCGAAACCTTCCTGGAATCACTGAACCGGCTCGGCCGGCCCGTCATCCGGGCGGAGCGGGCCGCTGTCGCGCTGGTCGGAGCCGGCCTGGATGCGGACCGGGGAGCCCTGAACGATTGGATCGGCGGCGCGCTGGATCCGGCGGACGAAGGTTTCTTCTGCGGCGTGTCTCCGGTTTCCTGCGTTCTGATCGTCCGGGCCGACGCGGCCGAGGACCGGGTCAGGCGCCTGCACCGGCATTTCTTCTCGGATCCGGATTCCGGGATGTTCGAAACCACTCCAGACGGGGCTCGGCCATGAAATTGGGAATCATCGGAACGGGACGGATGGGCGGAACGCTGGAACGACTCGCCGTGGAGAGGGGGCACTCCGTCCTCGCCCGGTTTTGGGACGCCCGTCCGATCAGGCCTGACGCGGAATGCCGCGAGGCGCTGGCGGGCGTCGAAGTGCTGATCGATTTCTCGTCGGCCGAAGCCGTGCCCGGCAACATCCGGGCCGCGTCGGCACTCCGCCTTCCGATGGTGGAGGGAACAACGGGGTGGTCCGGTTTTCTGAAAGAGGCGGAAACGGAGGTGCGGCGTTCCGGAATCGGGTTCGTTCACGCGGCCAATTTCTCCCTGGGCGTCAACCTTTTTTACCGCGTGGCGGAACGCGCCGGCCAATTGTTTTCCGCCTTCCGCCAGTATGATCCCTTCATCGAGGAGGCGCACCATCAGTTCAAGAAGGACGCCCCGTCCGGCACGGCGCTTGAATTGCGCGGCCTCCTGTCCCGTTCCTACCCGGACCGCGACGTGCCGATCACCAGCGTGCGAGCGGGGTACATCCCGGGGCGGCACACCGTGAGCTTCGACTCGGCCGCGGACACGGTGACGCTGACGCACACCGCCCGCGGACGCGAAGGCCTGGCCGCGGGCGCGCTTCTGGCCGCCGAATGGATCCGCGGCCGGTCCGGATTCCATCATTTCAGCGACGTGTTGGAGCAGATACTCGCAGAGAGGACACCATGACCGGCCCAATCAGTTTCAGAGGATGCGGCACCGCGCTCGTCACGCCCTTCCGGGACGACGGATCGCTCGATGAGGACGCCCTGCGGCGCCTCGTGGAGTGGCAGATTGCGGAGGGCATCGATTTCCTGGTGCCCTGCGGCAGCACGGGCGAGAGCGCCGTCCTGAGCCGTGAGGAGCAACTGGCCGTGGTCCGGATCACGGTGGAGACCGCGGCCGGACGCGTGCCCGTGATGGCCGGAGCCGGCGGCAACAACACGGCCCGCGTCGCGGAGGCGGCCCGGGCCGTCATCGAGGAGGCCGGCGCCGACGCCGTGCTGTCGGTCACCCCGTATTACAACCGGCCGACGCAGGAGGGGCTCTTCCGTCATTACGAGACCGTGGCCGCGTCCGTCAAGGCGCCGGTATTCCTCTACAACGTCCCATCCCGGACGGGCGTGAACCTGCTGCCCGACACCGCGGTGCGTCTCGCGGCCGTCCCCAACATCGCCGGAATCAAGGAAGCCTGCGGCAACATCGACCAGATCGCGGAACTGGCCGTGAAAAAACCGGATTCCTTCACGCTGCTCTCCGGCGACGACGGGATCACGGTTCCGATCCTGTCCCTGGGGGGCGTTGGGCTGATTTCGGTCGTGTCGAACGAGGTCCCGGCCGAAATGTCGGCGCTGGTCAGGGCGTGCCTGGACGGCGACCTGCGCCGCGCGATGGAGATACAGAAAAGGATTTACCCGCTGATGCGCGTCAATTTCATCGAAACAAGCCCGGCCCCGGTCAAGGCCGCGCTCGCCCGCATGGGCCGGATACGGGAGGTGCTCCGTCTCCCGCTGGTACCGGTCCGGCACGAGAGCCGGGCCGCCATCTTCAAGGTTCTCTCGGATCTCGGACTGGCCCCGGAGGGCGGAAAGGAATCCGCGTGAACCTGAGGGAACGTGTCGAAGAGGCGTACTCCCGCCCGCAGTCGGGAGCGCCGTCCGCCGGGGACCGCGCCCTGTTCCGGACCTTCATGGACGAATTGAACGCGGGACGCGCGCGCGCGGCCGAGAAATCCGGGGGCCGATGGACGGTGAACGCGTGGGTGAAGCAGGGCATTCTTCTCGGTTTCCGTCTCGGCGTCCTGACCGACTATTCCGTGGACGACCGTTTTGTCTTCTACGACAAGGACACGTTTCCCCCGAAGGCCATCGGCATCGGGGACGGCGTGCGCATCGTCCCGGGCGGTTCGGCCATCCGGGACGGCGCGCACATCGGGCGCAACGTGACCTGCATGCCGCCGATGTACGTGAACGTCGGCGCTTATGTCGACGACGGCACCATGATCGATTCGCACGCGCTGGTGGGGTCCTGCGCGCAGATCGGCCGGCGCGTCCACATCAGCGCCGGATCGCAGATCGGCGGTGTGCTGGAACCCGTCGGATCCCTTCCGGTCATCATCGAGGACGACGTGCTCATCGGCGGAAACTGCGGTGTTTATGAAGGGACCGTGGTCGGCGCCGGTGCCGTGATCGGGGCCGGGACCATCCTCACCGGTTCCACGCCCGTTTACGATCTCGTTCATGACCGCATCCTGTCCCGGTCCGGTGACGGGCCGCTGACCATTCCGCCGAATGCCGTGGTCATTCCCGGAACGAGGCCCATTCAGTCTGGTCCGGGCCGCGATAGGGGGCTTTCCGTGTACACGCCCATACTGGTCAAATACCGGGATGAAAAAACAGACCGATCGGTTCAGCTCGAGGATTTATTGCGTTGATCCGTGAATGAAGGACAAAAACAAGGCTGTTTCCGGTTTTGCCGGGACAGCCTTTTATTTTTTTGATTTTCAATTGGTTATTGCCTTGACTTTAATGCGCTTTTTCGGTAAATTTATTTTTCCAGGAGTCATTCAAAGCCGGAATCGATATGGGCCAAACCCTTGTTCAGAAAATACTTGCGAGAAAAGCCGGGAAGGATTCGGTGCGGACGGGTGAAATCGTTGTCGTTGAACCCGACATGGTCATGTCCCATGACAACGCGGCTCTGGTGATACGGCAATTCGAGGAAATCGGCGTTCCATCCGTCTGGAATCCGGATAAAATCGTCATCCCGCTGGATCACCGGACTCCGGCGGAATCACTGAAAACCGCCAACGCTCACAAAACGATCCGTGAATTCGTGAAACAGCAGGGCATACGCCGTTTTTACGACATCGGTGAAGGGATCTGCCATCAGATCATGCTGGAAAAAGGGCACGCCCTTCCCGGGCGGCTGATTCTCGGCACGGATTCCCACACGACTTCCTATGGCTGTGTCTGCGTGCTGTCCGCGGGCATCGGCGCAACCGAGATGGCCGCGGTCTGGGCGACGGGGAAGACCTGGCTCCGGGTTCCCGAGACCATACGGATCCGCGTCGATGGACGTCTGCCCGGAAACGTGTACGCGAAGGACCTGATCCTTTCTCTGATCGGCCGGCTCGGGAGCGACGGGGCCGATTACCGCAGTGTCGAATTCAGCGGCAGCACCGTCGACGCCATGAGTGTTTCCGAACGCTTCACCCTCTGCAACCTGTCCATGGAAATGGGAGCGAAATGCGCGTTTGTCCCCTGGGACCGGACCACCGCCGCTTTTCTCGGGTCCGCGGCCGGCAGGGTGCCGGACGCGCCGTCCCCGGATCCGGACGCGGACGTCCGGTCCGCTTTCACGGTCCGCGCGGATGAACTGGTCCCTCAAATCGCCTGTCCCCACCGGGTGGACAACGTGAAGCCGGTCGCCGAGATGGCCGGACGACGCATCCACCAGGCGTTCCTAGGATCCTGCACGAACGGAAGGCTCGATGACTTCAGGATCGCGGCCGATCGGATGGCGGGCAAACGGATTCATCCGGACGTGCGCTGCATCGCCATCCCCGCGTCGCGAGATATCCTTCGGAGCATGGCGTCCGGGGGCGTTCTGGAAACCCTGCTCGCCGCGGGTGTCACGGTCTGCAATCCCGGCTGCGGCCCGTGCCTGGGCGCGCATCAGGGCATCCTGGCCGACGGAGAAGTCTGCATCTCAACGACCAACCGGAATTTCAAGGGACGGATGGGTTCGCCCCTGTCCGAAGTATACCTCGCCAGTCCGGCTACGGTGGCCGAATCCGCCCTGGCCGGCGTCATCACAGTGCCCTGACCGGCCATCCCGAAAACCGAGAGGAACTGAACCGCATGTCCGAAGAACTCAAGCGCCTGCTCGCATCCGACGAAGAACGCATCCAGAATCTCTGGAGGCATCTTTGACATCGCCTCCCGCAAGGAAAAAGCGCTTCAACTCGAACAACTGACCGCGCAGCCCGATTTCTGGAACGACAACGAGAAGGCCCAGGGCATCCTGAGGCAGATCACCGAACTGAAAAGCTGGACCGGCCAGTGGGATTCGATCCGCGCCCAGCTCGACGACCTGTCCGGATTTCTCAGTCTGGCGGCCGAAGAGAACGACGCGGCGGCCCTCGCGGAGGTGGAACGGGGACGGGTCCGCCTCGGCCAGGCGCTGGACGAACTGGAACTGAGGCGGATGCTGAGCGGCGAGGATGACGGCCGGAACGCCATCCTCACCATCCATCCGGGCGCCGGCGGCACCGAATCGCAGGACTGGGCGGAAATGCTCTTCCGGATGTATCTCCGCTTCGCCCAGCGCCGTCAATTCCAGGCCGAAGTCATGGACTACCAGGACGGGGACGAAGCCGGCCTGAAGAGCGCCTCCATCGAAATCAAGGGCCCGAACGCCTACGGATACCTGAAAGCCGAGGCCGGCGTTCACCGGCTTGTCCGCATTTCCCCGTTCGACGCGAACAAGCGGAGGCACACGTCCTTCGCGTCCGTTTTCGTCTACCCGGAAATCGACGAATCGATCACCGTCACCATCGATCCCTCGGATCTCCGGATCGACACGTTCCGGTCCTCGGGCGCGGGCGGCCAGCACGTCAACAAGACCAGTTCCGCCGTGCGGATCACCCACATCCCGACGGGGATCGTGACGCAGTGCCAGAACGAACGGTCCCAGCACCAGAACAAGGCGAACGCGATGAAGATGCTGACGGCCCGCCTCTACCAGCTCCGGAAGGAGGAGGAGGGCCGGAAGCTCGAGGCGATGGAGAAGCAGAAGAAGGACATTTCTTGGGGCAATCAGATCCGCTCCTACGTTTTCCATCCCTACAACATGGTGAAGGATCACCGGACCGACACCGAGACGTCCGACGTGCAGTCCGTCATGGACGGGGACCTGGACGCCTTCATCAAGGCTTATCTGCTCGAATTCAACCGATAGGAGAAAACGGTTTGGACCCTCTGGACGAATTGCGCCGGCAGCGCATCGAAAAGCTCGAAAAGCTGGAATCCCTCGGCGTCAATCCCTACGCCCACGCTTTCGACCGGACCCACTCGGCCGCCGAAGTCCTCGGCGCCTTCGAGCCGGACGGCGCGGCGTCCCTGACCGTGGCCGTCGCGGGCCGCCTGGTGTCGCTCCGGCGCATGGGAAAGGCGAGCTTCGCCCACATCGCCGACGCCTCCGGCCGCATTCAGGTTTATTTCGCCCAGGACCGGCTGGGCGAGGCCGGGTACGCGGTTTTCCGCCTTCTGGACCTCGGGGATTTCATCGGCGTGAAAGGGGAGGTTTTCAGGACCCGGACCGGGGAGACCACGATTCAGGCCGCGGAGCTGACGCTTCTGTCCAAATCCCTGAGACCCCTGCCCATCGTCAAGGAGAAAATCGAAGGCGACGAAAAAACCGTGTACGACGCTTTCGCCGACAAGGAAACACGGTACCGCCAGCGTTACGCCGACCTGGCCGTCAACCCGGACGTGCGCAGAACCTTCGTCCTGCGTTCCCGGATCGTCTCGGAAATGCGGCGGTATCTGGAGGGCCGGGGTTACCTCGAGGTGGAGACGCCGGCGCTTCAGCCGCAGTACGGAGGCGCCTTCGCCCGCCCTTTCACCACCCACCACCACGCCCTGGACATGCCCCTGTACCTGCGCATCGCGGACGAACTGTACCTGAAAAGGCTCCTGGTCGGCGGATTCGAGGGCGTTTTCGAAATCGCCAAGGATTTCCGCAATGAGGGGATGGACCGGGACCACAACCCCGAATTCACCATGATGGAGCTGTACGTCGCCTACCGCGACTACGGCTTCATGCAGTCCCTGGTCGAGGACATGGTCCATTCGGTCTGCCTGAACGTCCTCGGCGCCGGAACGGTCAGTCACCAGGGGACCGAACTCCGCTTCGAGCCGCCCTGGGAGAGGATTCCGTTCTTCGAGGCGATCCGGCGGCGAACGGGGGAGGACTGCTCCGGAATGGACATTCCCGCGCTGAAGGCGCTCGCGGCCGGACTGCGTCTTCAGATCGAAGGCAGCCCGGGCCGGGGAAAATGGCTGGATGAAATATTCTCGCAGACCGTTCAGCCGCACCTGGTCCAGCCGACGTTCATCACGGATTACCCGATCGAACTGTCGCCGCTGGCGAAGAAACACCGGTCCTCGCCCGGTCTGGTCGAACGGTTCGAGGGGTTCGTCGCGGGCCGCGAGCTCTGCAACGCGTTCAGCGAACTGAATGACCCGCTCGACCAGAGGCGGCGCTTTCAGGAGCAGGCGGGACTCCGCGCGGCCGGAGATGAAGAGGCCATGCTGCTGGACGAGGATTTTCTGAGGGCCCTGGAATACGGCATGCCGCCGACGGCAGGGCTGGGCATCGGGGTCGACCGGCTGACCATGCTGCTCACGGACGCGCCCACCATCCGGGACGTCATCCTCTTCCCGGCGATGCGGCCGGAACGGTCCGCGTGATGCGCCGGCCGGAGAACCGAACCCGATGAAGAACTGGATCCCGTACGAATGGTTCGTCGCACGCCGGTACCTCAGCGCCCGGCGGCGGACGGGTTTCATCACCCTGATCGCCTGGATCTCGATCCTCGGAGTCACCATCGGCGTGGCGGCCCTGATCATCGTCCTGTCGGTCATGAACGGCTTCGAATCCGAGGTCCGGTCGCGCATCATCGGTTTCGACACGCACATCCGGGTCCGCAGCTATCACGACGACGGAATCTCCAACCCGGCCGCCGTCATGGAGCAGATCCGGGGCATTCCGCACGTCATCGGCCTCTCTCCCTACATTCTGGAAAAAGGGATGATTCAGGCGGGCGACCGGAACGACGGCTGCCTCATTCGGGGCGCGGATCCCGAAACCCTGGACCAGGTCTCCGACCTCTCACGCAACATGGCATACGGCCGGCTCGATCTGGGCCCCGTTTCGCGCGGCGACGGCCGGACGCTGCCCGGCATCGTTCTCGGACGCTATCTGGCCGACCGGCTCCTCGCGGAACCCGGCGATGTGGTCACCGTGTTCAGCCCGTCGGGCATCCGTTCCATGCTGCAGATGCCCCCGGTCAAACAGTTCATCGTCACGGGATACTTCGAGACCGGCATGTACGAATACGACAACACCTATGTCTACATCTCGAACGCGGCCGCGCAGGAGCTTTTCCGGATGGGCGGACGCGTCTCGGGCATCGAAGTGCGGCTGGACGACCTGTACAAGGCGGACGCCGTGGTGGACACCATCGAGAAACGACTCGGATTCCCCTATTATCCGATGACCTGGTTCGAGATGCGGAAAAACCTGTTTTCCTGGATGCAGCTCGAAAAAATCGCCATGTTCATCATCCTGTCCCTGATCATCATGGTGGCGGCCTTCAACATCATCAGCACCATCATCATGGTCGTCATGGAGAAAACCAAGGAAATCGGCATCCTGAAATCCATCGGCGCGACCTCCGGAGGGGTGATGCGGCTGTTTCTCTGCCTCGGCGTGGGCGTGGGAATCGTCGGCACCGCGCTCGGCCTGGCCGTCGGATACGGCCTGTGCTGGGCCCAGCAGACCTACAAGTTCATCTCGCTTCCCGGAGACGTCTACTTCATCAGCGTCATGCCCGTCCGGATGCAGGCGACGGACTTTCTGTACATCGGCCTCGCGTCCGTTCTGATCTGCCTCGTCGCCTCGATCTATCCGGCAAAGAAAGCGGCCGACCTGGTTCCCGTGGAGGCCATCCGGTATGAATAGAGCCGAATCCAACGTGCTGCTCTCCGCCGAAGGCATCCACAAATCCTTCCCGATCGCGGGCAACCGGTCGCTTCCGGTCCTGAAGGGGATCGATCTGAAGATCGTGCGGGGGGAGATACTCGCCGTGATCGGCCCGTCCGGCGCGGGCAAGAGCACCCTCCTGCACATCCTCGGCGCTCTGGACCGTCCCACGCAGGGCAGGGTTTCCATTGAATCCGTTCCGGTGTTTTCGATGAACGACGCGCGCCTGTCCGCTTTCAGGAACCGGCGGATCGGATTCGTCTTTCAGTTCCATCATCTCCTGCCGGACTTCACCGCGGAGGAGAACGTCGCCCTGCCGGCTCTGATCGCCCGTGAAACGCCGGACAAGGCATTCAGGAGATCCGGAATCCTGCTCGACGCCATGGGCCTTTCGAAGCGCAGGTTCCACAAACCGAGAGAGATGTCCGGCGGCGAACAGCAGCGGGTGGCGTTCGCGCGCGCGCTGGTCAACAACCCGGTTCTGGTTCTGGCGGACGAGCCCTCGGGCAACCTCGACCGCGCCAACAGCGACGCGTTGCATGAACTCATGTGGAACCGGGTCCGGCAGGAAAACATGTCGTTTGTGGTGGTCACTCACAATCCAGACCTGGCCAAAAAGGCGGACCGGGTCATCGAAATGATAGATGGTCGAGTCAAGCAGCCATGAAAAATATGATGTTAGGCGCCTTTTTGGGCGAGGACGCACCCGGTTTTATGGCCTGATATTTGCATGACATTTACGGGTTGCCATTTTTCTCAGAATAAAGGACTTACGCCATGATCAAGAATAATTTTTCGCAACGCGTACAGCTCGTCATTCAGCTTTCGAGGGAAGAAGCGTTGCGGCTCGGCCACGACTACATCGGCACGGAGCACCTCCTGCTCGGCCTCATCAAGGAGGGCGGTGGAGTGGCCATCGAGATCTTTCAGAACATGGACCTGGACCTCGAGGAACTGAAAAAAGCGGTCGAGGACACGGTCAAGTCCTCCGGAGGCACCATCACCGTGGGCAATATTCCGTTCACGAAGCGGGCCGAGCGGGTGCTCCGGGTGGCCACCGCGGAAGCCGAGCGGTTCAAATCCAACGTGATCGGAACCGAACACCTTCTTCTGGCCCTGCTCCGCGACCAGGAAGGCATCGCCGCGCAGGTTCTTTCGAGCTTCGATGTCACCTACGAGGCCGTTCTCGAAGAGCTGGAAAACGTCCTGCGGGGCACTTCCAACCAGAAGGAGCCGAAGGGAAAATCGCAGACGCCGGCACTCGACCATTTCGGCCGGGACCTGACCGTGCTCGCCCAGAAAGGGGAACTTGATCCCGTCATCGGCCGCGAAAACGAGATACGGCGGGTCGCCCAGATCCTCTCCCGGCGCAAGAAGAACAATCCCGTCCTCATCGGCGAACCGGGCGTCGGCAAAACGGCCATCGCCGAGGGCCTGGCCATGCGCATCATCGAAAAGAACGTGTCGCGCGTCCTGCACAACAAACGCGTGGTGACGCTGGACCTCGGCGCCATCGTGGCGGGCACGAAATACCGCGGCCAGTTCGAAGAGCGCATGAAAGCCATCATGAACGAACTCGGCAAATCGAAGAACATCATCCTCTTCATCGACGAACTGCACACGATCGTCGGGGCCGGCGGCGCGTCGGGATCGCTGGACGCCTCGAACATGTTCAAGCCCGCGCTGGCCCGCGGCGAACTGCAGTGCATCGGCGCCACCACGCTGGACGAGTACCGGCAGTACATCGAGAAGGACGGGGCATTGGAGCGCCGTTTCCAGAAGGTGATCGTCGACCCGCCGTCGGTGGAGGACACGGTCCGCATCCTGTACGGCCTGCGCGAGCGTTACGAAAAGCATCACCGGATTCGATATTCCGAGGACGCCGTCGAGTCGTGCGTGCGGCTGTCCGACCGGTACATCACGGACAAATTTCTGCCGGACAAGGCCATCGACGTGCTGGACGAGGCCGGATCCAAGGTGCATCTCGCCAACATCGCCGTCCCGCGCGAGATCACCATGTTCGAGGAGCGTCTCAAGGTCATCCGCACCGAGAAGGAAAACGTGATCCGGAACCAGGAGTTCGAGAAGGCCGCTGTTCTGCGGGACCGCGAGAAAAAACTCCAGACGGATCTCGAAGACGCCCGGAAACGCTGGGAGGAGGAGGAAGGGGAGGCTCTCGCCACGGTCACGACCGACGACATCGCGGAAGTCGTCTCGATGATGACCGGCATTCCCATCTCCCGCGTCGCCCAGTCCGAATCCGAGAAATTGCTCGCCATGTCCTCGGTTCTGAAGCAGCGCGTGATCGGCCAGGACGAGAGCATCGACATCCTGAGCCGCGCCATCTGCCGGACGCGCGCGGGTCTCAAGGATCCCAGGCGGCCGATCGGCTCGTTTCTCTTCCTGGGGCCCACCGGAGTCGGCAAGACGTATCTGGCGAAGGTGCTCGCCGAGTACCTGTTCGACGACGAGAACGCCCTGATCCGCATGGACATGTCGGAATTCATGGAGAAATTCGCCGTCTCCCGGATGACCGGGGCGCCTCCCGGCTACGTCGGTTACGAGGAGGGGGGCCAGCTGACGGAAAAGGTGCGGCGTCGGCCCTATTCCGTCGTTCTGCTGGACGAGATCGAGAAGGCGCATCCGGACGTCTTCAATCTGCTCCTTCAGATTCTCGACGACGGCCATCTCACCGACGGACTCGGCCGGAAAGTCGACTTCAAGAACACGATTCTGATCATGACCTCCAACATCGGCACCCGGGCGATCCGAAAGGGGTCGTACGGATTCAGCGCCAAGGATGACGAGATCGACTACGAATCGATGCGGTCCGTCATGCTGGAGGAGACCAAGCGGCTGTTCAACCCGGAATTCATCAATCGGATCGACGAGAGCGTGGTGTTCCGTCCGCTCCGCAGGGAGCACATGCTCCGCATCGTCGATCTGGCGCTTCAGTCCAGCCTGAAGGAACTGCGGGACCGGAACGTGCAGGTGGTTTTCACGGACAAGGCCAAGGAATTCCTCGTGGACAAGGGATACGACCCCACCTACGGCGCCCGTCAGGTCCGGCGCATCGTCCGGAAATACGTGGAGGATCCGATCGCCGAGGAACTCCTGAAAAACCGCTTCCCCGGAGGCGCCCAGATCCTGGTCCGCTGCAAGGACGACGGGCTCGAGTTCGTGGACGCCGAATCGGTCAAGAAAAAAGCCGAGCATCCCAAATCGGTGAAGCCCCAGGACACCAACTAGACGGGACCGGAAGCGCCATGGACAGACGCCAGTTCCTTGAACGATCCGCCCTTTGGGCGGCCGCGGGTTCCCTGATCCTCCGTAAAAGCGACACGGCGCATGCCGCGCCACAGCCCGAGATCGCCGTGGCCCGGGACGGTTCACCCGCCGCGCTCGCCCGCCGCGCGGTCGAAGAGATCGGGGGCATGCGGAAATTCGTCAAACCCGGGGACGTGGTCGTGGTGAAACCCAACATCGCCTGGGACCGCGTTCCGGAGCAGGGCGCCACCACGAATCCGGACGTGGTGGGCGAAGTGGTCCGCATGGCCATTGAAGCGGGGGCGAAGAAGGTCCGCGTTTTCGACTTCACGCTCAACGAACCCAGGCGCTGCTACAAGCGGACCGGCATCGAACAGGCCGCCCGCGGGGCCGGCGCCGAGGTCTCCTTCGTGTCAGAACGAAAGTTCAAGTCCGTCTCCTTCCCGGATGGCGAGAGGATCCGGTCGTGGGAAATCTACGAAGACGTGCTGGAGGCGGACCGGCTCATCAATGTCCCGGCGGCCAAGCACCACAGCGTTCCGGACGCGGGCGTCTCCCTGGGCATGAAAAACCTGATGGGCGTCATCGGTGGAAACCGTGGGCAATTCCACCGTGATTTCGCCCCGAAGATCGCCGATCTCAACGCCCGAATCCGTCCCGACCTCGTCGTCCTGGACGCCTTTCGCGTTCTGACGCGGAACGGGCCGAGCGGCGGCAATCTCTCGGACGTCTCGCTCCGACGAACCGTCATCGCCGGCTCGGATCCCGTCGCGGTGGACGCGTTCGGCGCGACCCTGTTCAGCCTGAATCCCGGCCGGCTTCCCTTCCTGACCGAGGCCAAACGCAGGGGACTCGGCGAGAATGATCTCAGCCGCGTGTCCGTCAGGACCGTGAGCCTCGGCGCGTAGCGGACGGCCCCATGCGCACCGCAAGACGGATCTCGCAGATTTTTTTCCTTCTGCTTTTCATCCTGTTCTGGATCAAGGCCTCCTATCCGCTGGCCACCGGGCTTCCCGTGGACGCGTTTCTCCGATTGAGCCCGCTCGGCACTCTCACCTCGGCCGTCGCCGCCCGTTCCTGGATTCCGGCCTGCCTCTGGGCGCTGGGGCTCGTCGCGGCGGGCGTCCTGCTCGGACGGTTCTTCTGCGGCTGGGTGTGCCCGATGGGCACGGTCATCGACGGTTTCGACAACCGCGTGCGCCCCGGCCGGAAACGCGGCCGCAGGGGAGCGGGCGCTTCCGCCGACACGGATTCCAGCCGGCTCAGAAGCGTCAAATATTTCCTGCTTGCCGCGCTTGTGACCGCGGCGGTTTTTTCCGTCCAGATCGCGGGATGGTTCGACCCGATCTCAATCCTCACGCGCACTTTGACGGCCGTCATTTTTCCGTTCTTCGTCTGGATGACCGAAGGCTTTCTGGCCCTTCTGTCCGGCATCCCTTTCCTGGACGCCGCGTCCAGCCGGCTGGAGGACTGGTTGCGCGGATCCGTTCTTCCCGTGGCGCCGTCCGATTTCAGCGGCGCGTTCTGGATCGCCGTTCTGTTCCTGGCCATTCTCCTGACCGGCCTGATCCGGAGGCGTTTCTGGTGCCGGTACCTGTGTCCGCTGGGCGGTCTTCTCGGTTTTCTGTCGCGTTTTCGCTGGTACCGTCGCACGGTCGGAAACCAATGCCGTGCCTGCGGAATCTGCGCGGCCGGGTGCAGGATGGACGCCATTCCTCCGGATTACGTGACGACCCGCCACGCGGAATGCATCAATTGCATGGACTGCCAGGCCGATTGCCCGGAACACGTCGTCCGTTTTCGTTTTGTCGGAAAACCCTCCCCGGCTCCGATCGACCTGTCGCGCAGAAAACTGCTGGGCGCCGGATTGACCGGTCTCTTCGCCGCGGGGCTGGCGCGGACGCGTTTCACCGACCCGGTCCGCAGCGGCCTGGTGATCCGTCCGCCCGCGGCCCTGGCCGAGGAAGCGTTTCTCGACCGGTGCATCCGGTGCGGCGAATGCGTGCGCGTCTGTTCGACCTCCGGGCAGGGTCTGCAACTGGCCGGCCTTCAATCGGGATGGGACGGATTGGGGTCCCCGGTGCTGTCGCCTCCCAGGGGATATTGCGAACACGAATGCAATCTCTGCGGGCAGGTCTGCCCGACGGGCGCCATTCCCCGTCTATCCGTGGAGGAGAAACAGTCGGTCAAAATGGGCACCGCGCACTTCGACAAGACACGGTGCATCCCGTGGTATTACGGCGAGAACTGCATGGTCTGCGAGGAGCATTGCCCCATCCCGGAAAAAGCCATCCGCTTCCGCGAAGTGACCGTGATGACCATCGACGGCCGGGAGAACAAGGTGCTGCAGCCCTATGTGGTCGAGGACGCCTGCGTGGGATGCGGCATCTGCGCCGTGCGCTGCCCGGTCGAGGGTTTGAAGGGCATTTATCTCACCAATGCTGGAGAGAGACGCACATGAGTTCAGCCTATTCCACCCTTCCGAAGAGGATCGCGGTGGCGGTGTTCGGCATACCGGTCGTCCTGGGATCCCTCTGGATCGGCCGTCTGGCCCTGCCCGTCCTGATCACCATTGTCCAGGCGGTGTCGTACTGGGAATGGCGCGGCCTTTCGAGGCGGAAGGGAATTGAGCCGGCCGTCTGGCCCGGTCTGGCCGCGTTCCCGGCGCTCAATGCGTTCTGGTATTTCAGCGGGACACCGGCCGCCGCACGCGTCGCGGGATGCTTTCTCGTGCTATCTCTGCTCGTTGAACTTTTCCGCGGAAAGCCCGGCGCCATCGCCAATGCCTCCGCGTCCATCGCCGGTTTTTTCTATATCGGCCTTTTCTCCTTTTTCATCCCGATACGGGAGCTGCCGGTGAACGCGGGATGGCCGTACGCCGCCGGGGGATGGATCCTTCTGATGACCGTTCTGACGATCTGGGTCTGCGACACGGCGGCTTACTTTGTCGGCTCCAGCTTCGGCCGGCACAAACTTTTCCCGAGGGTCAGCCCGAAGAAGACGTGGGAGGGGGGGCTTGCAGGATTTGTTTCCGCTCCGCTGGTCAGCGTGTTCATTCAGAACCGGGCCCTCCCGATGATGAACACAACCGACGCGGTCCTGATCGGCGCGCTCATCGGCGTATTCGCGCAAATCGGCGACCTGACCGAATCCGTTTTCAAAAGGGACGCAGGCGTCAAGGATTCTTCGGATCTCCTTCCCGGCCACGGCGGCATGTTCGACCGTTTTGACGCGCCCATATTAGTGGCGCCGATTGTTTACGCGGTCCTGTTCTGGTGGGTTCTGCCGGGCAGCCGTTGACCCGTCAACCGCAGGCGGATGACCTGAAAGGAGGCATGAATCGTCACGGGAACAGGCATTTTTTTCCTCCCCTCACCCTGTTTTTCCCTCCTGACAACGATCGAGGATGTCTGTTTAGCCTGAATTGTTCAGCATTTGGGTGGCATGGAACTTGCATTTCATGACCTGTCGTTCACATTTGTGATGTTTCATTAACAAACGGATGCCGCCATGATCGCACCCAAAGTACTCGTCGCCACGCCCGATCTCAGCGTCCAACAGGAGATCGAAAGACATTTCTCTTCCGCGGGATTCAGGGTGGTCACAGTTCCGCCGGATCAGGATGCGCTGCCGGTTTTAAAAAAGGAGAATCCGCGTGCGTTTGTGGTTGATTACGCCGCCACGCACGGTAAAATCGACGAAATCAACCGTTTATTGCGGGAAACGAACCGGAAAACCGCTCTGGTCGTGCTGACCGGAAGCCGAAAATCGTCGGACCGCATCAGCGCGCTTGAAAACGGCGCGGATGAATGCCTGTCCGGGACCGAAGCCTTCGAGGAACTGGTGGCCAAGGTCAAGGCGCTGATCCGGCGCATCGATCTGGTCGACACGTCGCCGAACACCATCCAGATCAAGGACATTGAAATCAATCTCGAGACCCATGAGGTCATGAAGAACGGCAGGCCGGTGGACCTCACCTACACCCAGTTCAAGCTCCTGTACCTCCTGGTCACGCACCGGGACACGATTTTTTCACGGGAGGAAATTCTCGGAAAGGTCTGGGGAGAGAATGTCTACGTCACGGACAGAACCGTGGACGTCCATGTCAAGCGCCTCAGAGAGAAACTCGGAGAGAAAACCAACCCCTCCCGGTACATTCAGACCATACACGGGATGGGATACCGTTTCGCCTGATCCAGGATAGCGACCATTTCGGGGAACATGAAACCGGCGCCCTTCAAATCCTTCCATCACGCCATCGATGACCAGATCGCGGCATCCCTCGGGGATTGCCGGATCGGCGGGGCGTCTGCGCTGCGGACGGGAATCGCCGGGGAAATCGGGATCGGACTCCGTCAGGCCGTCAAGCGGATTTTCGACCTCGTTTTCGCCACCGTCTTTCTGGCTGTCAGCCTGCCCGTTTTTCTGGTGATCGCGGTCCTGATCAAGACGACTTCGGCCGGTCCCGTTTTTTTCCGCCAGGAGCGGGTGGGGTACCGGGGCAGGAAATTCCGTATCTGGAAATTCAGGACCATGCGGGCCGACGACGGGGAGAAGGAGCACAAGGCCTACGTCGAATCCCTGCTGTCCGGATCGGATGAATCCGGACAGACGGATCGGGTGGAGCGGTACGTGGATTACCTCAACCGGAGAATCACCCGGGTCGGTCGTTTTCTCCGCGCGAGCAGTCTCGACGAGCTTCCCCAGATTTTCAACATCCTGACCGGAGAGATGAGCCTGGTCGGCCCCAGGCCCCATCCGACCTATGAGGTGGAATCCTACAAGAAATGGTACCACCGGCGTCTTCAGGTGAAGCCGGGTCTCACCGGATGGTCCAAGCTGAATCTGCGCTTCACGCCCGACAACTACGAAGAAGCCATTCTGCACGATCTCTGGTACGTGGACCATTGGAGCCTGCTTCTGGATTTTCGTATTCTGATGATGACTGTTCCGTTCGTCCTTTCCATGCGGGACGCCACTTGATCAAGGGGGATCAACTTCCTTATGACGAGGTTCGCGGGTAAACGGGTTCTGGTCACTGGCGGGGCCGGATTCATCGGATCCAATCTGACGGACCGGCTGGTCGAAGAGGGCGCCCAGGTCACGGTTCTGGACGACCTTTTCACCGGCCGAAGGGAGAACATCCGGCAATTGGACCGCATTCGTTTCATCCAGGGATCGGTGACCCGGTTCGATCTGGTTTCCCGGCTGGTCCAGGAGTCCGATATCGTCTTCAACCTCGCCGTCCGGAACATCATCGTCTCCACCCGCTCGCCGCGGCTCGATTTCCTGGTCAACACCGGCGGCGTCTTCAACGTGCTGCTCGCAGCGAAGCAGCACGGGATCGAGAAAATCGTCTATGCCTCTTCGGCGTCCGTTTACGGAAACGCCCGCTACATTCCGGTCAATGAGGACGACCGCCTGAGCATCATCAATCCCTACGCGGCGAGCAAGCTCTCCGGCGAAAACTTCTGTTCCTCCTTCTTCGAAACCTACGGCGTCCCGGTCGTCATCCTGCGCTATTCGAACGTGTACGGCCTGAACCAGTCTCCGACCAATCCGTACTGCGGCGTGGTTTCCAAATTCTTCGAGAAACTGATGAGCGGCGTGCCGCCGCTCATCCACGGGGACGGCGAACAGACACGCGATTTCACGTACGTGTCGGACGTGGTGGAGGCCACCCTGATGGCCGCGCTCAATCCCAAGGCCGTGGGCGACATTTTCAACGTGGGATCCGGCCGTGAAACGAGCGTCAACAAGCTGGCCCGGACCATTCTGGCGATATTCGGATCCGACCAGAAACCGGTCCACATCGACCGCCGCGACATCGACAATATCCGGCGTCGCGTCGTCAACATCGAGAAAATCCGCCGCATTGTCCGGTGGACGCCCCGGGTCAGCCTGAAGGAGGGACTCACGCGCACCTATGAATGGCTCCGGAGCGTGGAATCTTCAGGGGGAGCGATCTCCTCCGGAATTCCCGTTCCCGCGGAATTCGAAGATTCCGACAATGATGGCGTGGAATGCCGGGGAGCCGCCGCGCCTTGAACGGGACGCTCAGCGAAAAAAACGGGCCGCCGGAGAAATCCGTCTCAAAATCCGCCGCCGATCTGTTCCGCTGGGTCCGCGTTCTCCGGCGGAACGCCGGATTGTTCTTCGCCGTGTGGGCCGGTTTCGTGGCGGCCGTCACGGTCCTTTCGGTGCGCGCCCCCCGGGAGTACGAAGCCTCGGCCACCCTCTCCATTCAGGAACAGCCCGGCTGGAACGAGAAGATATTCAATCTCGCCGCTGAAGCCCAACAGCAGTACTGGATCAAGAACCAGGTGACCATCCTCGAAAGCCGGACCCTCACCGCCGATGTCGTCAACCGTCTCGCGGCCTCCAAGAACGCCGATTCCCTCGACATACTGCAGCCTGCCCGTCCGGGCTGGATCGACGGCATCAAGGCCAGGCTGTCCGGCGGCGGGCCTGAACCGAAGGTCGTTCCGAAGACGGCGGGTCCGGAAGAATGGATCGAGCGTTTTTACGCGTCCACGCGAGTTTCATACGGCAGGGATTCGGACATCCTATACCTGAAAGGCCGGGCCCGCTCGGCCCGCGAAGCGGCTCTTCTGGTCAACGTCTGGGTCGACGCCTACAGGGATTACAACCGGTCGGACAACCGGGGCGAGGTCATCCAGGTCAAGAATTTTCTTGAGGTCAAGCTGCAGGAGATGGAGAAGGCGCTCGCCGAATCCGAGGAAAAACTGAAGATCTATCAGAAACGCAGCAACGTGGTTTCCCTTCCGGAAGAGACCGCGCAGCTCGTCCAGCAGCTGGCCGGCTTCGAATCGCAGTACAACCAGGCCAAGACCGAATCCGAGGCCTTGCAGAACCAGCTCGCATTCCTCAAGGAACAGCTGGACGAAAGCCGGAAACACATCGTGGAGAACATGACCCGGCAGTCCAACCCCGTTCTGGCCGAACTTCAGAAACAGCTTGCCGAAACGGAAGCCCAGCGGGTGGCCTACGAAGCGCAGCTCTCCGGCGCCGGGTACAGCCCTGCGGACGACCCCCGGATGGCCCAGATGGAGAACCGGATCCGCGGTCTCAAGAACCGGATCGAAGAGGAGACCCGCCGTCTGCTGAAGGCGGAGATTCCCCCTGCCGACCCCCTGGCCTTTTCCGAGAATCTGATCACTTCCATCCTCGAAATTCGGACCCAGCAGTCGTCCTGGACGGCCCGGATGTCGGCCCTCAAATCCATCGTCAACGACTATTCGAAAAAACTGGACCGCCTCCCTGATAAGAGCCTCGAGCTGGCCCGGCTCGAACGGGACGTTCAGCTCAACACAAAAATATATTCCATGCTCAAGGAAAAGTACGAGCAGACGCGGATCGGAGAGAACGGGCAGTCCGGCCTGATCCGGGTGCTGGACCGCGCCGTCCCTCCTTCAACACCTTTCCGTCCCAATGTCCGCCTGAATGTCATCCTGGCTGTCCTGATGGGCGCCATGCTCGCGGCCGGGACGGTCTTCGTGAAGCAGGCGCTTTTCGGCGCGGTCGGATCGGCCGAAGATCTGGCCCCCCTGGGCGTTCCGGTGCTGGGGGCGGTTCCGGAATTGCGACCGGCTGCGCGCAAGGCCGTTTCCCGCGGGGAAGGGGAGGCCCGGACACAGCGGGCGCGGCGCATTTACCCGTTCCTGGTCGGTTTCGGGAACGACGAACCTGAACTCCGGGAAGTCTACCGGGCGGTCCGTACCTCTCTCTATTACTCCATGCGCCAGAACCGATGGAAAACCCTGCTCGTCACCAGTCCGGAACCGTCGGATGGAAAAACAACCACCGCGGCGAATCTCGCCATCGCCTTTGCCGAAAACGGAATCTCCACGCTTCTGGTGGATGCCGATCTGCGGAAACCGGCGCTCGACCTGCTTTTCATGGGTTCCGAGATGAAAACGGGTCTGACCTCCGTTCTGAGTCAGAAAACGGGGTGGGAATCGCTCGTCCGTGAAACCACGATGAAAAACCTTGATTTCCTGGCCGCGGGACCGGCCGTGAAAAACGCGCCTGAAATACTCGGATCATCCGCCATGAAACTGTTCCTGCGGGAAACCCAGAAGAGATACGGCATGGTGATCCTGGACAGCCCGCCCCTGCTGCCGGTCACGGACGCTCTGGTTCTTTCCCCCCTGACAGACGCGGTTCTGGTGGTCGTTCGTCTGGGAAAGTCGAGTCTGAAACAGCTCCAGGAGACCGTCGACCGCTTTCAGGGGGTCGGCGCCCGTGTCGCCGGAGCCGTGCTCACGGGCGCGGACCGGGGCGAACGCCGTTCATACCGGGATTATTACGGCGCATCCTGACTTTTTGCCGTCGGCCGCATCCAATGCCCCCCATGACCGGCGGCCTTCCTGTTTCCCGCCGGAGCCTGGGCGTCGCCAAACCGGGAGGCCCTCGTTTGACTTTTTGGTTCGATCTCTGCCATCCGCCGCACGTCCTCTTCTTCTCTCCCCAGATACGGGCTCTTGAGAGCATGGGACACCGGTGTTTCATCACGGTCCGGGACCGGTTTCAGGTGAAGGAACTGTGCGGACTGCACGGCCTCGATTTTCTCGTCATCGGACGGGATTACGGAAAACATTCCGCCGCGAAAGCGGCCGGATTCCTCGTTCGAACCGCCCAGCTGGTCCGCGCGTGCCGGGGACGGCGGCTGTCCCTGGCGGTCAGCCAGGGTTCCACCTACCAGGTCGTGGCCGCCTCGTTTCTCGGCATGCCCTCTGTCTTCATGACCGATTACGAGCATGTTTTTCTCGCCGTCGCCAACCGTCTCGCGACCCGGCTCTTCTTTCCATCCGCGATACCGGAACGCGTTCTGCTGGAGAAGGGCGTTCCCCGGTCCAAAATATTCGCCTATCCCGGCTTGAAAGAGGACGCCTATGTCCACCGTTTCAGGCCAGACTCGGCCGCATTCGACCGGCTCAAAATTCCGCGGGATTCCGTGATCGTGACGCTGCGCGCCCCGTCCTTCTCGGCCCATTACCGGAATCCCGAAAGCGAGACCCTTTTTTACCGGGTGGCGGAATACCTTCTGAGCCGGCGCGGCGTCACGGTGCTGTTCCTTCCGCGTTCGATCGACGACGCTGCGAGTCTGCGGCAACGGGTTTCCGGTCTGCCGGGCAGGCTCATCGTCCCGGACCGCGCGGTGGACGGCCTGAACTGGATCTGGCATTCGGATCTGGTCGTCGGAGGGGGAGGCACCATGAACCGCGAAGCGGCGGCCCTGGGCGTTCCGGTGTACTCGATATTCCGGGGCAGGAGCGGGGCCGTGGACCGTTACCTGAACCGCGCCGGACGGCTGGTCTTCATTGAGAACGAATCGGAAATCGGGCGGATCCGGATCGGGAAGCGGATCCGGCCTGCCGCCGGGAGCGGGCATGCCGACCTGTCCGGCCTTCTGGCCCGCGAGCTGATCCGAACCGTCCCAGGGCATGCCTGAGGGGAGAGGCCGAATGCGCGTCCGCGTCGCCATGCTCGGCGCTTTTCCCCCGGCCATCGGCGGAATCTCAGCCTGCATCGGCAACCTGATGCGTTCCAACCTGAACCGCAGGCACGCGCTTCTGCCCTTCCACACCTATTCACGGAAGGGCGGATCCGCATCTTACGAGGCGGAATCCGTCCCGGTGAAAGCGGCACGGGTGCTGTCGGACCTGGCC
Source organism: bacterium (assembly GCA_030372965.1). Lineage (GTDB taxonomy): Bacteria > Zhuqueibacterota > QNDG01 > QNDG01 > DTFT01 > JAFGAX01. Next base: position 57,331 of record JAUCQC010000228.1, on the reverse strand, counting down.
CGTTTCATCCAGTTTCTCGTTCGAAGGACCCCGCACCTGGTGCATGTGCACACGTCCTTCGGCGACTGGTCATTCTGGCGGGATTCGATGTACGTGATCCTTTCGCGGCTCGCGGGCAAGCCCGTTTTTCTGCAGATCCACGGCGGAGACCTGGAATCGTTCATGCGCCGGCATCCGGCCGCGGGATCCGCGCCGCGCATTCTTCTGTCGCTTCCGACGCGGATCGGCGTTCTCTCCGCGATGCAGGAGCGGCCGCTCCGCGCCCTGGGGCGGAGAGACCGGATCGACCGTGTCCCGAACCTCGTGGAAACGGAGGAACCGCCGCCCCGGAGTAAGACACGGTCCGAACTCGGGATTCCATCCGGGGCCTGTGTCGTTCTGTTCGCCGCTCCGCACCTGTACCCGGCCAAAGGGGTGTTTGAACTGATCCGCGCGGCCGAAATCCTTTTGCCGTCGCGCCCGGAACTCCGGTTCTGCGTGATCGGCGGGGGAGGAGCGGAAGGTGAACTCAGGCGGATCGGGAAGTCCATGCGGGGGGGGGAACGCGTGCTCTTCACCGGAAACCTGTCCCCGCCGGCCGTCCGCGAATGGATGTCGGCCGCGGACATCTTCACGTTGCCCAGCCATGGCGAGGGATTTCCCATGTCCGTGCTCGAAGCCATGTCCGCGGGTCTCCCTGTGGCGGCGACGAGGGTGGGGGCCGTTCCGGAAATGGTCGAGGAAGGCACGGGCGGTTTGCTGGTTCCCCCGCGCGATCCGGAGGGCCTGGCCCGTGCATTGGCCGCTCTCATTTCCCGTCCGTCCCTCCGAAAGCGGATGGGAAAACACAACCGCGAGAAAGCGATCCGGCTGTACGGCATGAAAAACGCGGAGAAAATCTTCGGCGCCTGCTACCGTCTCGCTTCGACGGGGGCGCCGTGAACCGGCCCGATTCCAATCGTCCGCCGCGGCGGACCCTGCTCAGAAGCCTCGCGGTCACGGCCCTGATTCCGGTCTTCCTGATCCTGGCCGTTCAATGGGATTTTTCGCGCACCGGCCGGCTGTACCGGGAGGATGCGCGGAGCCGTGCGCCGGTCTCGTTGCGGAAATTCCCGTATCCGTACCGCGCCGCGCTCAGTGTCTGCAGCGACATAGACAACACGGAAACGCCGGAGGAATTCCTCGCCATACAGGAATTCCTCAATACGGATCACGAAACCGCCTTCGGCCGGGGCGTCGGGCTGGAGATCGGTAACAGCTTCTACCTGTTCGACCGCCCGGGCCGGAATGAGTTCTCCTGGTTTTCGGACCGGCCGGAGGACAGGCGGATCATCCGTGACTTCATCCGCGCCGGGATTATCGACTGTCTGCACTCGTACGGCGAAGGATGCACGACCCGGGTGCAGGCCGTGGACGCGCTCCGGGCACTGGAGCGCGACGGCTGCCGCGTGCCGGTCTGGATCAACCACAGCGACGCGCGCTCCAATCTGTCGAAATGGTTCCCCACGAACCGCGGCGACCGGATCGGCGACGCGGCCTATCACGCGGACCTGACGATTCCGTACTCCGTGCGGTACATCAGCTGCGGGAGCAGCACCTCCATCATCGGACAGGACGCCCCGGTCTCCTGGCGGTCCTATCTCTCGCCCGGGCGGAACCGATGTCCCAAGTCCCTGCGGAACGCGGGCAAGTCATTCCTCAAGAGGGTTCTGTCGAGGTTCGGACTCTGCGGAACGCGTTATTTTCTGCATCGGGACAATGCCCTGATCGGCGTCCGGCGATTGGAGGACGGCAGGCGCGTCTATGAATTCATGCGATTCGACGTCCATCCGGACGGTATCGGATACGGCGCGAACAGCCGCGGACTGTCCGACAACATCTCCGAGGCCGTTCTGAGGCGACTCGTGGAGGTCGGCGGAACGGGCATCGTCTACACGCATCTCGGGAAAAACGGGGAAGGAGCGCCGTGGGTGGCCCCCGAAACCGCGGTCGCGCTGCGCAATCTCTCCGCCCATTCGAAGGAGGGACGAATTCTCGTCACGACCACATCCAAACTGCTGAATTACGTCACGGTCCGCAACGCGATCCGCTGGTCCTTCGACGAGGATTCCGCGGGAATCGCCATACGGATACACGGAATACGCGACCCGCTTCTCGGTGAGATGGAAGCCGACAGCGTGAGCCTCCAGGGCATCACCTTCCATGTTCCGGACGGAAAACCGGTCCGGGTTCTGGTAAAGGGGGAAGCCGTCCGAAATCTCCGCATGAATCCGGCCGATGAGAGCGGCCGGCGTTCGGTCTCTTTTCCGTGGAACCGCCTGAAGGCGCCGGAGGTGCATGTCACCGGGCGCTGATTCCCCGGCCGGGCGGTTTGCGCGCGGTTCGAAGAAGCGCGTGTCCGCGGAACACCGCGTCCCGGGCTTCCGGCCTGAGCGGAGCGTCCGGAACCGGACGGAGGACCGGCCATTCGCCGGCTGCCCCGTTCCGGATCCGCGGCGAACCGGACCGTTGAGCGACGGCCGTTTCAGCGCCCTCATCCGGAAATCCCTCTCGCTCCTGACCGTGTACGTCGAGCGCGAATCGTACCGCGGGTTCGATCCATATGACGCCCTTCTGGCGCCGGCCGCGTCGCGCTTTCCTTTCAACCATCCTCTGGCGCGGATCGGTTTCACCCAGGTCATGCGACGCCTCCCGTTCAACCTGCGCCCGATGCTGGGCATACCCGGCGGCCTCAACCCGAAAGGCCTGGCGCTCTTCCTGAGCGGGTACGCGATTCAGCCGGCCGCCTCCGTTCCGGACCACCGGGAGGAGCGGATCCGCCTGCTGGTCCGTCTGCTCCGGGAGAACCGGTCTCCGGGATTTGACCATCCCTGCTGGGGTTATCATTTCCCTTGGCAGAACCGGAACCAGCTGTATCCCGCCTACACGCCGACCATCGTCAACACCGGTTTCGCGGGCCACGCGCTCCTGGACGCTCATGCCGCGACAGGCGACCCCGGGCCTCTCGCGATGGCCGAGGGGTCGGCGCGCTTCATTCTGGAAGACCTGCCGCGGGTCGTGGATGACGGCGTCCGGCTCTGCCTCGGATACACGCCGCTCGACCGGTCGCGGATTTTCAACTCAAATGCAATCGGCGCCTCCTTTCTCGCCCGGATCGGGTCGATGCTGGATCGTCGTGAGTGGCTTCGTTCTGCCCGCCGGATGATGAACTATGTCGCCGAGCATCAGTCTCCAGACGGATCCTGGGTCTACGGCGAGTCCCCTTCCCAGAACTGGATCGATCTGCACCACACCGCTTTCATCCTGGAAAGCCTGTGCCGCTACCAGACCTGTGCCGGGGACCCCGCGTTCGCTTCGATCCTCGAGAGGGGAACGGCATACTTTCTGCGGACATTCTTCAGGGAAGACGGATCGGCTTCTCTCTGGCACGACCGCACGTTCCCCAAGGATATCCACGCCTTTGCCGCGGTTTACGCCCTCAGCGCGGTTCCACAGGATGACACGGTCCGTCTCAGAAGACGATCCCTGATCCGCTGGCTGGTGACGCACATGCAGGACCCGTCGGGTTTCTTCTACTACCAGACACACCGGCATTACCGCATCCGGATTCCGTACATGCGCTGGTCCCAGGCTTGGGCTTTCTACGGCCTTTCCGCCGGCCTGGCCGCGGAGGAAAACCGGGAGGCCGGCCGATGAGCGGCCGGGCACGCGTCAGCGGACCGGGCGGCCGGTTCATCCGCATCCTGCTGCCCGGATTCACGGCCGGTGTCCTGGCCGGAGCGGCGGCCATGCGGTTCCTCTCTCTGCCCCCGGTCCTCGTCCTCTTCGGCCTTCTCGCCGCGGGAGCCGGTCTGGCGGCCTTTCTGTTCCGTAAAACCGGCGCCGCCCTGTTTTCACTCCTCATCGCGACGCTGATCATCAATATCGACAAGACGTTTTTTCTGAATCCGGATCATTCCGGAGGCGCCAAGGGCGTTATCGTGGCGCTCTGGAACATCGTGCTGCTGGGTTTCGTCGCGCTTCGCCCCCCGTCCTTCCTCGGAATGCGGTCCGGGAGGCCCGGATCACCGATGTGGGTCTGGGTTCCGCTTCTTCTGCTTTTCGCCTTTTCGGCTTTTTCCCTGACACAGGCGGTCAATCCTCGACTCGGCCTGTACCAGCTTCTGGAGCTGACCAAGGCGATTCTGCTTTTTCTGGTCCTGTCCGACGCGTTCCGGGACCGCGGGGCCGTATCCACCGCCCTGACGGTGCTTCTGGTCGTCTACCTTATCGAGCTCGCGGTCGGGACCGTCCAGTACGCGCTCAACCGCGATGTCGCCCTCGGCATCCTGACGAACGCCACGACCAACAGCGTCCGGCGCATCGGCGATCGTTCCATGATCAGCGTTTCCGGCACACTCGAAGGATCGGACCGTTTCGCGAGCTATCTGGTCATGATGCTGCTCCTGTTCATGGGCTGGTGGTCCTCGCTCAAACGGGCGCTTCCGCGACTCCTCCTGATGGCGGCCGTTCTCGCGGGCACCATGCTGCTCGTTTTCACGTTCAGCCGCGGCGGATGGATCGGCTTCGCCGCCGGCCTGCTCGTTTTCGCATTTCTCCACTGGCGGATCGCCGAGAACCGGAGCCGGGCCCTGTTCCGGGGGCTGATCGTTCTGTCCGTCCTGTCCCTGGTTCTCTGGCTGCTCCGCGACTTCATCCTCCTGCGCTTCACGGGCGAGGATTACGGATCCGCGCAGTCGAGAATACCGATGATGCAAATCGCGCTGGGCATGATCCGTAAATTCCCCTGGCTGGGGGTCGGCCTGAACAATTACACCCTGTCCATGGCCCCGTTCGACAAGACCGGTCTGACGCTTGACTTTTTTCACCCGGTTCACAATGTCTATCTTCAACTGGCGGCCGAGATCGGTCTTCCGGGACTCGTCGCGTTTCTCGCGTTCACCCTTGGATTGTACGTCCGGGCGGCGCGTTCCCTTTCCGCGCCTTTGCCGGACCGTTCCAAACAGCTGATCATCGGCTTCATCAGCGGGATCACCGGGCTCCTGATCCACCACACCGTCAACAACGCGACCATCGATTCCGAGGCCTTCCTGGCTTTCTGGCTGTTCGCCGCGGCAATCGTCGCCCTGTCCGGTGCGCCGCAAATCGAGAGCCCGGCCGGCGGCGGGGAAGGGGGTCCCATTGGCCTCCGATAAAATGGTCATCGCGCGGAACACCACGCTTCTCGTATCCGCGGAAGTCGTCACGCGCGCGCTTGGAGCGCTCCTGACCATCCTGATCGCGCGCAGGCTCGGAGCCGAAAAACTCGGCCTTCTGGCGTTCGCCCTCTCCTTCACCGAACTTTTCGGGTTCATCACGCGTTTCGGTTTCCGAACCATGATCGTGCGGGACCTGGCCCGGCACCCGGATCGCACCGGGCCCGTTCTCGGCGATCTTCTCGTTCTTGAAACCTTCATGGGCGCGGCGGTTCTGGCCGCGGTCTGGTTCACCCTGCTCCTGATGCGAACCGGCGCGGATAAGAGCGCCGTGGTCCTCGTCAGCGCCGGCATACTCGTTTTTTCCTCCGTCCTCGACGTTTTCTACGCGATTTACCGGGCCCATCAGAACGCCGTTCACGAGGTTTTCAACAAGATCGGGCTCAATCTGTCCGTTTCGGTCACCGGCGTGGCCGTCATCTGGATGGGGTACGGAATCCTGCCGATGCTGGCCGTCCGCCTCGTCCTGTACGCGGTGTTTTTCATGGCCGGCCTCAGGATCCTCGTGAGCCGCTACAGCCGGCCGGTTTTCACGCGGCGGACCGGTTTCTACGCCGGCCTGTTCCGATCGGCCCTGCCCTTCGCCGCCCTCGGAATCATCGTGACCGTCAACACCCAGATCGGAACGATTCTGCTGACCTTCTTCAAGGGGGAATCCGAAACCGGTTACTTTTCCGCGGCCCTCCGGATCTGCGGGGTTCTGACCTTCCTGCCCATGGCGTTCACCAGCGCCGTGCTGCCCGCCATGTCGAAGTTCCGCGAGGCGGGAGACGATGACTCCTTCCGCCAGAGTTACGAAAAATCCATGAAATACCTTTTCATTCTCGTCATCCCCATCGCGGTCAGTTTCTCCGTCCTCGCCGGTCCGATCATCCGGCTTCTGTACGGATCGTCTTTCGGCCCTTCGGTTCCGATGCTGCGAATCCTGCTCTGGATGCTCGTGTTCGCCTTTCTCAACCAGGCTTTCATGGTCGCGTTTTCGTCCATGGACCGCGAATCGGTTTTCGTCCGTTTCCAGGCCTTCGGCACCGCGTTCAATGTCATTCTCGCGCTCCTGCTGATCCCGTCTACCGGCGGCATCGGTCTGTGCGCCGCGAGCGCGGCGTCCCAGGCGCTCATCACGATCCTCTCGGCGGCGTGGCTGTCATCTCGGATACCGGGCGTCCACCCGGTGAAAATACACGCCCGCGCGCTGATTTCGGCGGGAGCCCTGGGCGCCGCGCTCCTGCCTTTCCGTCAACACCCGCCCCTCATTCTTCTGTGCGTGTACGGGCTGGCCTACCTGGCCATGCTCCTCGCGATCCGGACATTCGGAACCGGCGAGATCCGCATGTTCCGGGAACTGCTCAGTCGAAGGGAAAATACGGCATGAGACTGAAGCAATGGTTCATCCGGACCGTCTCATACCCGCTGTACGAAAAATCGCGGGGCCTGACGGTGCGGTCCAAACTCCGGGAGCTCGAAGCCGGCGCGAACAGGACCCCGGAGCAGATCCGGGAGCATCAGCTTGAAAAACTCCGTTCCCTCATCGCGGACTGCGGCGCCCGAACGCCCTATTACCGGGAATTGCTGAAGCGGAACGGCCTCACCGCCGGTTCATTCCGCTCTCAGGACGATCTGTCCCGTCTGCCGGTGCTTACCAAGTCCCTTCTGCGGGAAAACAAGGAAGCGATCAGCGTTCCCGGACTCTTCCGCAGGACGTACTGTCACCAGTCCAGCGGTTCGACCGGGGAGCCCAAGGTGCTCTGCGCGGACACGGAAGCCGAAAGCCACCGGATGGCGGCCCTGTTCCGGAGCCGCCGATGGTGGGGGTGGGACATCGGCGCGCCTGTCCTGGAGATCTGGGGCACCTACCATCTCCGGCCGTCGCTGAAGCGGACCCTTCGCATGAGCTGGATTGAGAACCGTTTCCGCCATTCGGTCATGCGGCTGACGGACGCCACGGCAGCCGAAACCTGGGACGTTCTTCGGAAACACCGGGGCGCCTACGTCCGCGGTTACGTCACCTCCATCTTCGGCATCGCCCGGCTTTTCGAGGAAAGCGGACGCAACCCGGCCGAGCTGGGCATCCGCGCCGTCTGCACCACTTCCGAACGCCTCTACGAGTACCAGCGTCGTTTCCTGGAGTCGGCGTTCGGTTGTCCCGTGATCGACGAATACGGAGCCAGCGAGGTCGGCATCATCGCGTTTCAATGCCCTTCCGGCGGCATGCACCTGATGGAGGAGAACCTCATCGCGGAATTCGCGGATCCGCCCCGGCCGGGACCCGCGGACGCGAAAAGCTTGATCCTGACCGATTTGAACAACCGCGCGACGCCCCTGCTGCGCTACGAGGTCGGAGACCTGGTGCGTCCCGATCCGGAACCCTGCGCCTGCGGATCGGGGCTCGCCCGGATCCGGGTCGACATTGGAAGGGAATCCGATGTGGTGTATCTTCCCGACGGTTCGCGCGTTTCCCCGGTCCTCTTCTGCCACATGGGACAGTACAGCTTCTACGAGATCGGCAGGAAAATCAGGCAGTACCGGATCATCCAGAAGAGCCTGGACCGATTTGATGTGGAGGCGGTCTGCAATCCGGACGATCAGTCCGAGGTGGAAGCCTATTTCCGGAAGGCCTTCGAAGAGGACTTCGACGGCCTGGTTCGCCTGGACGTCCGGTTCCCCGATTCCATCCCGCCGGACGCCAGCGGCAAGCACCGGGCGTTCGTCTCCGAAATCCACCCCGCCGGCCCGGAGTCCGGATGAACCCGCCCTTTCGAGACCGGAACATCCTGATCCTTTCGGACAACGATCCCGAAAAGGTCTGCGGACACACCATCCACATGCGCTACCTGGCGGATTTTCTCGGGCAATGGAACCGTGTGCGTCTCACCGGCCGAGCCCGGTTCCGTGACCTGCGGAGCGCGGAGGTCGTGTGGATCCGCTCCGAGAAACTGTTTCTCCGATGGATCATTTTCTGCCTGCTGGCCCGCAGGATCACCGTGTACGATCTCGCTTCCTTCCCGTGGCTCGAGCTTGAAATGGCGGGCCGATCGCGCGGCCGAATCGCGCTGTCCCGCCTGACGTTTGAACTCGCGCTGAAAACCGCCGTGGTCCGCGTTCTCAGCGAGTCCATGCGCGGTCATCTCAGAACCGGATTCCGATTTCCGGAGAATCGGATGTTCGTGCTGCCCATCCCCGTTCGTCTTCCGGCGATCCGCCGGAAAGGCCCGTCGGACGGACGGCTTCATTTCGTCTACATGGGATCCGAAAAGCCCTGGCAGGGGTTCCGGAACCTGATCGAGGCGTTCGCCCGGCTCGAATCCGATCCCCTCTATCAGCTCCACTGCTACGGCATCCGCGGCACCGACACGAAAAATGTCCGTTTTCACGAGAGCGTTCCCCATTCGGAAATGATCCGGATTCTGGCCGAACGCGCCGACGCGGTCGTGGTGCCGAGGCCCAGGAACGCGGTTACGGAACACGTGACGCCCATCAAGTTCGCCGAGGCGGCGGCGATGGGGCTTCCCATCCTGGCGACCGACCTCAAGGTGCTCCGGGAAGCGGGAGGCAAACTCGTGCGTCTTCTGCCGGACAATGAAACCGACACCCTGATCCGGGGCATACGCTCGTTTGGAAACGACAGGGAGAAATGTTGAAAATCAGTATGAAGATGGCGGAACTCGTGGCCTCCGCATTCCGGAGGGACAAACCTGGAATCGCGGCGAAAGCGCTCCGCCGGATCGTCGGACGCATCTGGTCCGACGGGTTCAACTCCGCATTCCACGCGCACAACCGGGGGGAACACATGCCCTGGCCGGGAAAACAGGCGTGTCTCACCCTGTCTTTCGACTGCGACCATGAGGCCGATTACCGGGCGATGCCGGACCTGCTCGACGCTCTGGCAGGGGAGGGGCTGGCCGCCTCGTTCGCCTGCATCGCGAAATGGGTTGAATTGGATCCGGACAGCCACCTGGAACTGATCCGCCGCGGCCACGAACTGGTCAACCACACCCACACCCATCCCAGCAACAGCCGTTTTCATCCGGACGAGCGGTTCAATGAGATATCCCCTGAAGACAGACGGGCGGAGATTGTCAACGCGGACCGCATCTTCCGCGGCCGGCTGAATTACCGTCCGTCGGGTTTCCGCACGCCTCATTTCGGCGACTCCCACACGCGGGACGTGTACCCGATTCTGGCCGGACTCGGCTACCAGTACTCCAGTTCCAGAATTTCCATCCAGTGCCCCGGACACGGAATGCCGTACCGGGAATCGTGCGGAATCTGGGAATTTCCGCTGTCTTTCGACCCGGCCTATCCGAACACCTGTTTTGACGCGTACAACCGTCTTCCAAGAACGAACGGGCCGGTTCCACATGACCGGGAAACCGCTTTTTTCGACAGGATCGAAAGAGTCATAAGAACCGCCCTGGACACGGGGTCGTACGTGAATCTGTATTTCGACCCGGCTGACATCGGTCGACTCGGCCGGTTCAGGGATTTCATCCGATTTCTGGGTTCTCTGAAGGATCGATTGTGGGTCGCGCCCTACGACCGCATCCTGAGAGAATGGAGCCCGAATTCGGGTTGACATTGGATCAGAGCCCCCGCGCCCGCCCCGTGAAACAGAAGTCGTTTTCACGGGGATTTTTATTGGCCCCTGCTTTGCCTATATATAGGATTGTGAAGAAATGGTAATAGGCTTATATACAGGAAAACAAGGGGTTATCGAAAGGGGTATTTGCCATGAAAAGGAAATATTTGCCCCGATTCGTGGCGGTCGGAAACGGTTGCGGGAAAGTTTTTCCGATTCTGCTCTTGGGCTTCTGGTCGGCCACCTTGACGGCATCCACTTATTTTGTTTCACCGTCCGGAAACGACGGCCGGACGAACAGCCAGGCCATGAACCGTTCCACGCCCTGGAAAACCATACGGAAAGCCGCTTCAATACTGGCCGCCGGAGACAGCCTGATCGTTCTGGCCGGCACCTACGTGGAGAGCGACATTCCGTTCGCGAATTCAGGCGCTCCCGGAAAGTGGATCACGGTGATCGGAGACCCCGGAACCCGCCCCGACATCACGGGTTCAGGACAGTACGGATTTATCATTCAGGGGCAGCTTTCGACGCCGTTCACGAAAACCCATTTCCATATCCGGAATCTCTCCTTTCACGGCTATCAGCAGGACGGGATATCGGTTTACTACGCGGACTACGTGTTTCTGGATGATCTCGTCGCGTACGACAATGGAAACGCCGGGCTAAACACCGTCGGATCGAATCATGTCCTCATACAGGACTGCGTTCTCCACCACAACGGGTGGAAGGCGGACGGAGACAGCGGGTGGGGGGACGGCGCCTCCATCAACAACCGGGAACTGCTCGATTCCGGCATCCGATGGTTCTCGATCGTCCGCCGGAACGTCATGTACGCGAACTGGCAGAAACGGGACGGGTCCTACTGGGACGGAAACGGATTCACCTGGGATCTCGCCGGGACGGACGGTCTTCACCAGATGACCCGGAACATCTTCTATAACAATGGAGGCGCCGGCGTCCTGAACAACAACACCGGGAATCTGGCCATGACCCACAACATTCTCTTCCGGAACATGGCCGATACCAACCGCTGCCAGAACATGGCCGAATTGTACCTGACGGATCAGTGGGTTCACAACGCCATACTGAAGAACAATATCATTTACGGGCGCAAACGCACGGCGCGGTACGATCAAATCTGCCCGATCATTCTCGAGGACGCGGACAATCAGACCGGGATCAAGTCCGAGAATAACTGGGTCTGGGGCGAACTCGGCGACGCGACGGAGATCTACTGGCTCGGATTCATGTCACTCGCGGAATGGAAAAGAAGGTTCGCGCCGACGACCCTCACGGGCCAGCCGGGTTTTGTCTCGGCCCCCTTTGACTCGAGGAAAACGACCTTTCACGGACTCGAATGGATCGACATGGACGCCGGCCTGTACAATTTCAAGCTGAAAAAAGAGTCCGGTTGCATCGATCAGGGAACCGTGCTGACCCGGACCGTCTCCGCGGGATCGGGAACCGTTGTGGCGCTGGAATCCGCGCGGTGTCTCACGGACGGGTTCGGCATTCCCGGTCAGGGAGATGTCATCCAGATCGGCGCTCAGAAGAATCTGTTGATCCTCTCGGCGGATTACGCGAACAACCGCATCACCATCGACCGCAGCATATCCTGGAAGGCCGGGGACGGCGTTTCCTATCCGTACAACGGACAGAATCCGGATATCGGCGCTTTTGAATACGAACCGCTTTACTTTCCGCAAGTCGATCCGGATCCAGTGCCGGTCACGGAGAAGGAACTCTACGCGACGATTCAATCCCTCCGGCTTCTGAAAAAGGTGCTGAGCGTTGAGTTGACCGCTTCGGAACCCGTTGTCAAAAATCCCGGCCCCCTGTACATGGATGAAGCGGATGGAACCGTATCAACCATTCCTCTGACCGGAACCGTTCCCGGAACCGTCTTCACGGGTTCGCTGGCCCTGGATGGCTCCGTAGCAGAGGGAACAGCCCATTACCGGCTGCCTGACAATGGAATGATGAATTCGCAATCAACGGTTTCATCCGAAATTCGTTCGGGAGAAACGGTCGAAATCCATTTGACCCCGCCCGCGATACCCAGGGGATTGACTGTGGCGGCTTTGCGGACGCAGTAGACTGGCGTTTATTGGCTATTGACTTTGCTACGTCAATTGGCTAAATTTCCCTGCCGTCTGAACGCCCCCGTAGCTCAGATGGATAGAGCAACTGCCTTCTAAGCAGTGGGTCGCGCGTTCGAGTCGCGCCGGGGGTACCCGGTATACGCAATCCATCCCGGCTTTCATGCCGGGATTTTATTTTTAGGTAATAAATGTGCATTCCGCAAAAATGACGGACATAAAGTGAACTGTTTAGGACTCGATCACGTTCAGTGATTGAATCTCGTGAATCTCACAATATCTATAAATCACGACCTGGAGAATTGGTTCGAGAATAACGGTCATCAATAAATGAATCCGAATAAAGAGGATGCTTATTAGAATGTCAGATGCGAAAAAAATAGATGCGAACTGTTTCAGATCGCAAACCGTCAGAAAGGCGGCTTAACATACTGATAATAATAAATTAAATGAAAGGGAAGTCATGATCAGGGGAATGATGAGGAAGTATAGAGAATGACATTGTCTTGGGTTTCAAAACAAAATGACGATCAATAAGTATACATAATACATCTTATGCGAAGCTACATCAATGGATCGGAACCATCTTATTTCAGGGAATTTACCAGCCTTCTGGCGTGCTCCTTGATCGGCGCGAAGAATTCCACCGCGTTCACCTTGTCCAGCCATTCCATCGCCTTTTTATTGTCGTTCTTCAGTGAATACGCGTAGGCAAGCTGGTACATGGCCAGCGGATTGTTCTGATTTTTCTTCAGGGCCATGCGGAACTGGTGCATGGCCTCGTCTATTTTGCGAAGGCGCAGGAGTTGTATGCCGTACAGCGTCACCACCATCGGATCGATCTTTCCGAGTTCAATCGCCCGCTTGAAACATTCGGCGCTTTCCGCGGGTTTCTTCTGGAAATGGTAAATCGTGCCGAGTGCTTTCTGGTACAGGCCTTTTTTCGGATTCAAACGGACACATTTCCGAAAGTCGTCCGCGGCTTCGTCCAGCCGTCCTTTCCGGATTTCGGCTTCTCCGAGCAGGTACCAGGCAAAATCGTCCGAAGTCTGGTTGCGAAGATAGATCTGGTAATGTTCGGCGGCCGCCGTGTAATTGCCGGCCAGCGCGTATCCGGTACCCTTGGAGAGGGCCGCCAGTCGGTCTCCCTGCAGCACTTCCGTCGCGGTTTCCGCCGTTGACTCGGATATTGACTTCTTCGCGAATTCCGCGATGGGCGTGCCCGGAGCCAGTTCGATGACTTTCTTGAAATAGCTGTTCGCGGCCTCGGTGTCGTTCAGGTGAACGTAGATTTTCGCGATTCCGAGATACGCTCGGCTTTCCCGGGGATTGTACTGGATGGCGTGATTGAAGGCTTCGATGGCCTCATTATGGCGTTTCTGCAGGCTGGCCACGGCGCCGAGATTCAGGTAGCCGAGCACGTTTTCGCGGTGCAGGCGCACGGATTCCGCGAAATGACGGACCGCTTCGTCGAGCCGGTTCATTTTTATCCGGCTCAATCCGAGCGCGAGATGCGACTTGTAATGGATCGGACAGATGCGGACGGCCCGTTCGAGGGCCCGGCCGGATTCGTCGTAACGCCGCTGCTCGTACAGAACGAGACCGATGTGGTAATGGTATTCGAAATCGTCCGGATTCACCGACACGGCCTGCTTCCATTTTTCCAGGGCCGGTTCGAACTGACGCTGTCGGGCGAGACGGACGGCGGCGCTGTGGATCTGCTCGGCGTTCACGTCGACGGACCGGGGCTTGAATGAAATGCGGATGACGTCGTCCTCCAGGGAGACCGTCAGTTTTCCGAAATCCGTCGCGTACCGCTTCTCCAGGAGCGACCGGATGTCCTCGGGTGAGGGCGTCTCGCCGGGAATCGCGAAGAGTTCGGGGTCGGCCTGTATCTCGGAGACCTTCAGGACCGTCTGGACGGATTTCGAACCGGGGATCTTCAGCATGCTCCCTCCCGTTCCGCTCCGAAATAGTCGCGGATCCGCGGCGACAATTCGTTTTCGTCGATCAGCGTCGTTTCTCCCGTGCGGCGGATCCGGAGTTCCAGCTTTTTCTCCCGGATCCAGCGGTCTCCGATGACCACCTGCAAAGGGATGCCGATCAGATCGGCATCCTTGAATTTGAAGCCCGGCGAGGCGGACCGGTCGTCCAGCAGGCATTCCCACGACTCCGCGCCGAGCGTGCCGTACAGCGATTCCGAAACGCGGACGATCTCCGGGTTGTCCATCTTCACGGGAATCAGGTGGACGTGATAGGGCGTGAGCACGGAATTCCAGATCAGGCCCTTTTCGTCATGTCCCTGCTCGATCGCCGCGGCCAGAATCCGTTCGATGCCGATGCCGTAACTGCCCATGATGATCGGCTTTTCCTTTCCGTTGCGGTCCAGAAAGGTGGCCTTCATGGCGGATGAATACTTGGTGCCGAGCTTGAAGATGTGTCCGAGTTCAATGGCGTTCGCGACGCGGAGCGGCCGGCCGCAGGAAACGCAGGCGTCTCCCGGGGAGACATTCCGGAAATCGCCGAAGGCGTCGACCTTGAAATCGCGGCCGGGTTCGGCGCCGGTGTAATGGTGATCCCGCAGATTCGCGCCGACGACCAGGTCCCGTTGTCCGGCCAGGGCCTGATCGGCCAGGATGCGGACCGGTCCGGACGGCTGAACCGGCCCCACGAATCCGGCCTCCGCTCCGCAGGCCGCGAGAATCTCCTCCGGATGCGCGGGCCGGACGGCCGCGCCAAGGAACGACTGGAGCTTGTTTTCATTGAGTTCGTGGTCGCCCCGGACGAGGACCATGACGGTTTTCCCGTCCGCGACCATCACAACGGCCTTGGCGAAACGAAGGGGCTCTTTTTTGAGAAAACCGGCCACTTCCCCGATGGTCCTTTTTCCGGGCGTTTCGACCCGCTGGAGCGGAGCGGACGGATACTCAGCCGTCTCGATTCTGGCGGACGCGACCTCCAGGTTGGCCGCGTACCCGCATTCGCAGATGGCCAGCGTGTCCTCTCCGAATTCGGACTCGAACATGAATTCCTGCGAAACCTTCCCCCCCATCAGACCGCTCGACGCGCCGACCACGTGGAAATCGAGGCCGCAGCGGCTGAAGATGGCCCGGTAGGCGTCCGCGTGCAGCCGGTAGGAAAGGTCGAGACCCTCCTCGTCGCTGTCCAGACTGTAGGAGTCCTTCATGAAGAACTGACGGGTCCGGATGACACCCGACCGGGGGCGCGGTTCGTCCCGGAATTTGTTCTGGATCTGGTACCACATCTGCGGAAGATCCTTGTAGGACTTGACGAACTTCCGGGCCAGGTCGCAGATGATTTCCTCGTGCGTGGGCGCCAGAACGAGGGGGCGGTCCTTACGGTCCTTGAGACGGAAAATCTCGTCCCCGAAGTCCGCGTTCCGGCCCGTCTCGTCCCAGATTTCGGCCGGATTCAGAGCGGGCATGTGAAGCTCCTGGCCGCCGATCCGGTCCATCTCCTCGCGTACGATGGCCATGATCTTCTTCAGGACCTTCCAGCCGAGCGGCAGGATGGAGTAGACGCCAGCGGCCAGCGGGCGGATGAGACCCGCCCGGATCATGAGACGGTGGCTCGGAATCACCGCGTCCGCGGGAGTCTCCTTGAGTGTGGGCAAAAAGGCGCGGGACAGTTTCAAGTCTTTCGACTCCTTTCGCTTCGGCGGCAGGCCGTCAGGGTGTTTTTCAGGAGCATCGCGATGGTCATGGGGCCGACTCCGCCCGGAACGGGAGAGATGTGCGACGCCTTCGGGGCGACCTCCTCGAAGCAGACGTCTCCGACCCAGCGGAACGGCTTTGCTCCGGTCGGATCGGAAACCCGGTTGGTGCCCACGTCGATCACCACGGCGCCGGGACGTACCATGTCGCCGCGGATCATCTCCGGACGTCCGGCCGCGGCGACGAGGATGTCCGCGGCGCGGGTGAAGACGGCCAGATCGGGCGTGCGCGTGTGACAGACCGTGACCGTGGCGTCGGCGGAGGGGCCCTTCCCCATCAGCAAAAGCGCGAGCGGTTTGCCCACGATCGCGCTGCGGCCGACGATGACAACCCGTTTGCCGGCCGGCGGATTTCCGGATCGCATCAGCATCTCCACGATCCCCGCCGGAGTGCATGGGACAAAACTGTCCGCGTCGAATCCGGAGATCAGCCGTCCCACGTTGAGGGGGTGAAAGCAGTCCACGTCCTTCTCGGGGGAAACGGCCAGAAGGACCGCGGCTTCGTCGATCTGTTTCGGAAGCGGCACCTGAACCAGCAGTCCATGCACCATGGGATCGGCATTCAGGCGGCGTATCGTATCGAGAAGCCCGGCGGTATCCGTCGATTGGGGAAGCCGGACGGTCTCGGAGACAATGCCCGCCTCGGCGCAGGCCTTTTCCTTGTTGCGGACGTACTGTCCCGAAGCCGGGTCGTCGCCCACCAGTACGACCGCGAGTCTCGGCGTCACCCCGGCCGACCGGAACGCGGCCGATTCAGCCGCAGTCTCGGCCCGAATGGCCGCGGCGATGGCTTTTCCGTCTATCAACTGGGCCAAAACAGCCTCCCGTTCATTGAGGTTGCGTTTCCCGCAGGCGTTCGATTCGGACCGCCCTGCCGCTGGACGCATCCGCCTCGATGACGACCCCGTTGAGGGAAGCGGCGGACTCGGAAGCGCGGTATGGAACCGGCAGCTGGCTCCTGAAACGGAGAATGGCGGTATCCGTGTCCATGCCGATGACAGAGTCGACGGGTCCGGTCATTCCGGCATCCGTGATATAAGCCGTCCCTTTCGGCAGCAGGGTTTCGTCCGCCGTCTGGACGTGCGTATGGGTGCCGACTAGAGCCGTGATCCGTCCGTCCAGATAACGTCCCAACGCGATTTTTTCGGCCGTGGCCTCGGCGTGAAAATCGACGAATATGACCCGGACCCCTTCGCGGTTCAGTCGGTCGATTTCAGCGTCCGCCGCCCGGAACGGGCATTCGATCGGCATCATAAAGCTGCGCCCCTGAAGGTTCATCACGGCCACCGGTTCTCCGGCCGCGGTCCGGAAAACGCAGACGCCGTGCCCGGGCGCTCCCGGAGGAACATTCAGGGGGCGCAGCAGGTACGGCTGCTCCTCCAGGACGGGAAATATCTTGTCTTTGTTCCAGATGTGGTTGCCGCTGGTCAGCACGTCCACGCCGAGTCCGAACAGGGTTGCGGCCATCGACGGCGTCAACCCCCTGCCCGCGGACGCGTTTTCCGCGTTCAGGACGGTGATGTCCGCGCCCGTCCGGCTCTGCAGCCGGCTCAGGGAGGATTGCAGCAGGGACACGCCGGAATTGCCGATGACGTCCCCGATGAAGAGAATGCGAAGCGGTGCCAAGTTCTTCCTCACACAATCGGGATGTTCGGTTCACTTCGCGTACTGGGTCGAGCGGTACTCCCGGATCACCGTCACCCGGATCTGTCCGGGGTATTCCATCTCAGACTGAATCTTTTCGGAAATGTCCGTCGCAAGCTGATCGGCCAACGCGTCGCTGATGCGGTCGGGCTCGACCAGAACCCGGATCTCCCGGCCCGCCTGGATGGCATAGGTCTTCGAAACACCCTGGAAGGACTCCGCGATCTCCTCCAGCTTTTCAAGACGCTTGATGTACCCTTCGAGGGTCTCCCGCCGGGCGCCCGGACGGGAACCGGAGATCGAGTCTGACGCCTGAACGAGGGCCGAAATCGGCGAAATCATCTCGACGTCCCCGTGATGCGAGGCGACGGCGTTCTGCACAATGGCCCCTTCCCCGTATTTCTTGACCAGGTCGGCGCCGATCTGGAAATGGGTGCCCTCCGTCTCCTTGTCCACGGCCTTCCCGATGTCGTGGAGCAGCGCGGCGCGCTTGGCGATCACGGCGTCAAGGCCGAGTTCCGCGGCCATCAGGCCGGACAAATGGGCCATCTCCACGCTGTGCTGCAGAACGTTCTGCCCGTAGCTGGTCCGGAAATTCAGCTTTCCGAGAAGCCGGACGAGCTCGGGATGGATTCCGTGAACGCCCGTCTCGAACAGAGCCTGCTCGCCGAGCTGAAGGATGACCTCCTCCATCTCCTTCTTGGTCTTCTCGACGACTTCCTCGATGCGCCCGGGGTGGATCCGGCCGTCGGCAATCAGTTTCTCGAGGGCCCGTTTGGCGATTTCCCGGCGCAGCGGATCAAAACCCGACAGAATGACCGCTTCCGGGGTGTCATCCACGATCATGTCGATGCCCGTCGCGTTCTCGAAGGCTCGGATGTTCCGTCCCTCCCTGCCGATGATCCTTCCCTTCATCTCGTCGCTCGGCAGATGGACGACCGAGACTGTGGCCTCCGTCGAATGGTCGGCGGCGGTGCGCTGGATCGACGAAATGATGATTTCCTTCGCCTCCTTGTTCGCGGTCAGCCGGGCCTGGTCCTTGATCTCCTTGATGATCTGGGCGGATTCCTGCTTCGCCTTGGCCAGCAGGTTGGATTTCAGCTCCTTCAGGGCCTCTTCGTGGCTCATGCCGGAAATCCGGGTGAGGCGGTCGTTCTGCTCGGCGATCACCTGGTCCAGCTCCTCCCCTTTTTTCGAGAGGTGGTCGTTGCGGTCCTTCAGGCTCTGTTCCAGCTTTTTAAGCTCGGTCTCGCGCTGGTTCAGGTGGTTCAGCCGGCGGTCGAGCTCGATTTCCTTGAATTCCAGCTTCCGCTTCTGCTTGTCGATCTCCTGGCGCTGGTTGCGCGTCTCGCGCTCGACATTCTGGCGAAGCCGGATGGATTCATCCTTCGCTTCAATGAGTTTCTGGTTCTTGAGGGATTCGGCCTCTTTCTCCGATTCCGAAATGATTTTAGCCGCCAGCTTCTCTGCGCTCGCGATCTTGCCCTGTCCAAGCTTGTTGTTGACGACCCATCCCAGAAAGAAGAACAATACGGATGTCAGCAGAAATCCGATAATCACCCAAACCAATGGAATCATAGTGCCTCCGATCTATGTGCACCAGTCGCGGAAAATGATGGAGGACCCGGTCGATCACGCCGGTCAGGCGGGACTTCGGTGAAGAGGAGGTTGAAGGAAGGAGGAGCGGAGGACCGGCCGGCTCACACGTCCGATGCGGACAACTGCCGGTCGATCAGAAGATTCAGCTCCCGTATTTTATTTTCGAGTTCGTTCCGAATGGCTTCCGATTCCGACCGCTCACGGAACAGCTCGTCGGTGATGTTCAGTGTGGCGAGTATGGCCACTTTGAGCGAGGAATCGGTCCGAATCGTCTGATCGATTTCAAGCATCTTGTCATTCACGTATTCAGCAACCGACTGCATGTAATTGACGTCCGCCTGTCCTCGGATCAAGTATTCGGCGCCGTAGATTCTGACTTTCAGAACGTTTTTGTCAGATTCCATCGGAACGACCCCGTTCGATTTCAAATTCCTTCAACGTGACCGGGTCTGCGCCCCAGACGCGCGGACGGCGCGTCAGGGGATATTCTCGAAATCCTTCAGCTTCTCCAGCAGTGTCTCAACTTTGGACCGTATCCGGTCCTGGCTCTTGCGATAATTCTCGATTTCCCCCTGGACGGCCCTGGACTGGTCGAGTTCGGTCCGCAGGGTGTACACCGCGCGTTCCTTATCCTCCAGGATGGCCTGCAATTCCTGGTTCCGCATCCGGAGTTCGCGGTTCTCCGTCTTGAGCTGTCCGAGCTGCTGAACCATCCGGTTCACCTTCTCTTCCAGCATGTCGATGAACTGAAGATCCATCATGCCCTCCCGCGTGACTCAAGACCGCAGGGATGCGCCGTGAACCGACTCGAGGGAACGGACGATTCCGTTCATCACGGGGTCGACGTCGGCGTCCGTGAGCGTGCGTTCCGGCGACAGAAAAGCGAGAGTGAAGGCGAGGCTTTTCCGCCCGGCGGGAATCTGTTTTCCCTGGTACAGATCAAAAAGATCGGCGGACACGAGCAGGCCGCCTCCGTTCAGGAACAGGGTTTCCTGTATCGAACCCACCGGCACCCCGGCGTCGACCACCAGGGCGAGATCCCGCCGCACGGCGGGATACCGGGGAACCGGGCGTGCGACCGGGGATTGCGGCAGGCATTCCAACAGCACGGAAGCGTCCAGTTCGAAACCGAAAACCCTTTCCGAAACCCCGCACGCGGCGCGGACGGACGGATCCGCCTCACCCAAGGTGCCGATCCGCTTCCCCCCGGAGGTAAACACCGCGGCGGATCCGGAAACCCATCCCCGTTCGGGGGACGGCCGGAAGGCCGCATCTTTGAGGTGCAGCGCCTCCGCCAGGGCTTCACACGTTCCCTTGACGGCATACCAGTCGGATCGCGGCGAGCGGGATTTCCAGTACCCCTTCTGACGGGCCGATTCGCTGATGACGCCCGCGATGCGGACCCGTTCTTCCGGAAGTCCCTCCTCCCGGTGCTTGAAAACGTGTCCGACCTCGAACAGACGCAGATCGAAGACGGAACGGTTCTGATTCCAGCGGACGCTTTCCATCAGGCCGGGCAGGAGGGCGGTGCGCAAAAAAGCGGTTTCAGGGCTCAGCGGGTTGCGCACCGGGACCGCCGGAACCGGCGCGAAGAAAAGATCCGTCGATTGCCGGTCGACCATGCTGTTGTTGAACACTTCCGTGAATCCCATGCCGGAGAGGATGTCCCGGAGCCGTTCGATGAATTCATCCTCCCGGTTCGAATGGATGACGGTCGGCACGTTCGTGGCGGCTGCGGGTTCGATGCGGTCGTACCCGAAATGACGCACCACTTCCTCGATCAGATCGATCTCCCCGGTCACATCCGGCCTGCGGGTCGGCACCGTGACCTCGAACGGATCCGTCCCCTCGACGGTCATGCCGAGCCCGGACAGGATGCGGAGGACATCCGCCTGGGGTATCTCAGCGCCGAGCACTCTGCCAATGCGCCGCGGCCTGAGCGCGATACGGACCGGACGGATCGGACGCGCCTCGACGTCGGTCACGCCGGAATCCGGATGTCCGCCGCATAATTCGACCATCATCGCGATCGCCCGTTCCAGCGCGTCCCGGGTGCCGGAGGGATCAACGCCTTTCTCCATCCGAATGCTCGCCTCGGAGGAAATGCCGATCCGCTTGACGGTTCGCCGGATGGTCATCGGATCGAAATGGGCGCTTTCCAGAAGGATGCGGCGCGTCCCCTCGGACACTTCGGAATTCCGCCCGCCCATGATGCCGGCCAGCGCGACCGGACGGGCGCCGTCGCAGATCAGAAGATCCTCGGCGGAGAGCTTTCGTTCCTGGCCGTCCAGCGTCGTGAACTGGCCGAGCGCGCCGGCGCGGCGCACGACGATGCGGCCTCCGTCCAGAAGATCCGCGTCGAACGCATGGAGCGGCTGACCCGTCTCCAGCATGACGTAATTGGTGATGTCGACGATATTGTTGACGACGTGCATGCCGGCCGCTTCGATCCGTTTCCGGATCCACTCGGGCGAAGGCCCGATGCGGACGTCCTTCAGGCGGCGGGCCGTGTATCGGCTGCAGCCGACCGGATCCTCGACGCGGATGTCAACCGCGTCGCCGGCCGCGTCCACGGGCTTTCCGGCCTCCGGAGACCGGAGCCCGCAGCCGAGGAGAAGAGCCGCCTCCCGGGCGATCCCCCGGACGCAAAGGCAATCCGGCCGGTTGGGGGTCACGTTGATGTCAAGAACCCAATCGGTCCCCTCGGGGTCCGTGAAGGCGTCACCGGGCCGGAGCGACGGATCATCGAGGACGAGAATGCCGGAATGGTCGTCGCCGAGGCCCAGTTCCCGGACGGAACAGATCATGCCGGCTGATTCCGCGTTCCGGATGACTGTGCGCCGGATTTTAACGTTGCCGGGCAACTGGGCGCCTTCCAGGGCGACCGGCACGAGAATTCCATCTCGCACGTTCGGGGCGCCGCAGACCACTTGAATTTCACCCGATCCGGCGTCCACCCGGCACAGACGGAGTTTGTCGGCTCCGGGCACCGGCCCGACGGACAGGATGCGTCCGACCACCACGCCCCGGAAGCGTCCGCCCACGGCGTCGACGGATTCGACTTCCAGGCCGGCCAGCGTCAGGCGCCGCGCAATATCCTGCGCGTCGAGGGGAACGGGAATCCAGTCCTGCAGCCAGGACAGCGGTATCTTCATGGCTTCGCCCTAGAACTGCCCGAGAAAACGGAGGTCGTTTTCATAGAATGCGCGGATGTCCTGAACCTCGTATAAAAGCATGGTGAGGCGTTCAACGCCCATGCCGAAGGCGTATCCGGTGTACCGTTCGCTGTCAATGCCCGCGAAGCGGAACACCTCGGGATTCACCATGCCCGCTCCGGAAATCTCCACCCATCCCGTGTTCTTGCAGACCCGGCAGCCTCTTCCCCTGCAGATGACGCAGGCGAAGTCGTACTCGGCGCTGGGTTCCGTGAACGGGAAAAAACTCGGCCGGAAACGGATCGTCATGTCCGATCCGAACATCTCCCGCGCGAAGGCCAGGATGACCGCCTTCAGGTCGGCGAAACTCACGCCCTCGTCGACGCAGAGTCCCTCCACCTGGTGGAAAACCGGAGAATGCGACGCGTCCGGCGTGTCGCGGCGGTAAACCCGCCCGGGGGCGATGATCCGGACGGGCGGTTTCTGCTTCTCCATCACCCGTATCTGGACGGGGGACGTGTGCGTGCGCAGAACCACGCGGTCGCTGACGTACAGCGTGTCCTGCATGTCCCGGGACGGATGATCCGGCGGAATATTCAGCGCTTCGAAGTTGTAATAGTCCGATTCGACTTCCGGTCCCTGGGCGACCGCGAAACCGAGCTTCTGGAAACAGGACTTGACCCGGCGCATGACGATGGTCAGCGGGTGCAGGCGGCCGACCGGCGGCGCGTATCCGGGAAGCGTCAGATCCGGACGGTCTTCCTCGGATCCTTTCGCCGAGACGCGGGCGGCTTGCTCCTGAACGGCGGACTGGGCCCGGTTTTTCAGCTCGTTCAGCAGGCGGCCCGCCTCCCGGCGGACGGCGGGGTCCGCTTCGCCCAGTGTCTCGAACAGACGGGCGATCCGGCCTTTTCGGCCGAGAAAATCCGTGCGGATCCGTTCCAGGGATGGCGCGTCTTTCGCCCCGGCCAGACTGGACTGGAACGCCTCGTCTATCTTCCGGATTTCCCCGGTCAGGTTTTCCGTTGCCATGGAATCGGGTTCCCGGTCAGGCGTTCTTCACCTGCTCGACGATGCGGGCGAAGGCTTTCGGATCGGTGACCGCGAGATCGGCGAGCAGTTTGCGGTCGATCTCGATGTTCGATTTTTCAAGGCTCCGGATGAAACCCGAATAATTCAGGCCGAACGGACGCACGGCCGCGTTGATGCGGGCGATCCAGAGCGTCCGGTATTCCCGCTTCCGGGTCCGGCGGTCGCGATACGCGTAGCGCATGGAGCGCTGGACGGCTTCCTTCGCCGTCTTGATGAGCTTGCTTTTTCCACCGAAATAGCCGCGGGCCGCCTTGAGGATTTTCTTCCTCCGCGCCCGCGAAGCGACATTGTTGGTTGATCTGGGCATTCGGTTCTTCCTGGTTTATGCGGTTCGGATGCGAAGCGGGTCCGGCGTCAGATGCCGAGCATCCGCTTGACGCGGCGGCTCTCGGACGGGGACACGCTGTCCGACTGGCGCAGTTTGCGTTTGCGTTTGGTGGACTTGGACGTGAGAATGTGGCGGGCGTACGCCTTATCGCGCTTGATGGTGCTGCCCGCGGTTGCGAAAAACCGCTTCTTCACGCCGCTCCGGGTTCGGGTTTTCGGCATGGGATCAGGGCTCCTTTGCTCTATTTTTTTATGAAGGTGACGACGATGCTGCGGTCTTCGGTGATCGCATCCTTTTCCATTTTGGCGATGTCGGACAGGTCCTTCTGGACCCGGTCCAGGACGGCGCGCCCGAGTTCGGGATGCACGATCTGGCGCCCGCGGAACATGATGCGGACACGCACATGGTCGCCCATGTCGAGGAATTTCCGGGCCTGCTTGAGCTTGGTCTCGATATCGTGACTGTCGATGGTCGGACGGAACCGGATTTCCTTGACATGAATGACGTGCTGTTTCTTCTTGCTCAGCTTCTCTTTTTTGCTGAGCTGGTACTTGTACTTGCCGAAATCCATGATGCGGCAGACGGGCGGAGACGCGTTCGGGACGATCTCCACCAGATCCAGGTTGCGTTCGGCCGCCAGTTCGAGCGCCCTCGACTTGATCAGGACGCCGATCTGCTTCCCGTCCGCGTCAATGACCCGCATCGTTTCGGACGGGATCTCCTCGTTGAGACGGATTTCGTCTTTGCTAATGGCTCGCCCTCCTTGCGATTTCGTCCTTCAGGGATTCCGCGAATGCCCCGAGCGGCAGGGAGCCGAGATCGCCGCGCCCGTGCCGGCGGACGGACACGGTTCCCTGTTCCGCCTCCCGGTCTCCGATCACGGCCATCGCGGGTATTTTCAGCTTCTCCGCCTCGCGGATTTTGTAGCCCATCTTCTCGTTGCGGCCGTCGACCCGGACGCGGATGCCGTCGCGACCGAGCCGTTCGGCCGCCGCCTCGGCCGCCGCGTGATGCTTGTCCGTGATCGGGATCACCACGCACTGCACCGGTGCCAGCCAGAGCGGGAATGCCCCGCCGAAATGCTCGATCAGGATCCCGATGAAACGCTCGATGGAGCCGAAGATGGCGCGGTGGATCATGACGGGCCTGTGTTTCGCGTTGTCCGCTCCGACGTACTCAAGTTCGAACCGTTCGGGCATTGAATAATCCACCTGGATCGTTCCGCACTGCCACGTCCGTCCGAGCGAATCCTGAATGTGATAGTCTATCTTCGGACCGTAAAAGGCGCCCTCGCCGGGATTGAGCGAGTACGCGATTCCCTTGGACGCGAGCGAGCGCGTCAGAGCGTCCTCGGCTGCCCGCCACATTTCATCGGATCCGATGGATTTCGACGGCCGCGTGGAGACCTCGATCTGGTAGCGGTGGAATCCGAACAGGGCGTACACCTCGGCCACGAGGTCGATCAGTTTCCCAATTTCCGCCTCGAGCTGATCCGGGGTGCAGAACACGTGCGCATCGTCCTGGGTGAACTGCCGGACGCGGAACAGGCCGTGCAGAACGCCCGATTTCTCGTGCCGGTGCACCAGCCCCATTTCCATGAATTTCACGGGGAGATCACGGTAGGAACGCGGCGTGTGGCGGTAGACGAGGACACATCCCGGGCAGTTCATGGGCTTCACGGCGAACGGCTGCTCGTCGATGCTCGTGAAGTACATGTTCTCCTTGTAATGATCCCAGTGTCCGCTCCGGTGCCACAGCGATTCGTTGAGCAGGATCGGCGTCTTGATCTCCGAGTAACCCTTGCGGATGAGGATTTCGCGCACCGCCTCCATGGCGGAATTGTAAAGCGACATCCCGTTCGGGTGCCAGAACGCGAATCCCGGACCTTCTGGCTGGAAGCTGAACAGGTCCAGCTCTTTCCCCAGCTTTCGGTGATCGCGCTTCCGGGCCTCTTCCAGCATGGCCAGATGGCTTTTCAGCGTTTCGCTGTCGCGGAACGCGATACCGTAAATCCGCTGCATCACGGCATTCCGTTCGTCGCCCCGCCAGTAGGCGCCGGCCACGCTGAGCAGTTTGAAGTGCCGGATCCGCCCGGTCGTCGGGACATGGGGCCCTCGGCACAGGTCGACAAAATCGCCGTTGCGGTACACGGTGAGGCTGTCGGCGGGAATGTCGCGTATCAGCTCGAGTTTGAAATCCTCACCCCGGCTTCTGAACAACGCCTCGGCCTCTTCCAGAGACAGCCGGTCGCGGATGAAGGGCTGATTGGCTTTGACGATTTCCTTCATCTTGGCTTCGATGGCTGGAAGATCCTCGGCGGTGAGGGTCCTTTCCATCCGGAAATCGTAATAGAATCCGTTCTCGATGGAAGGGCCGATTCCCAGCTTGGCGTCCGGGAAAAGTGCGCGAACCGCCTGGGCCATCACATGGGAGGCGCTGTGCCAGAATACGTGCAGGCCTGCCGGATCGCTATCCGAGACGATTTGAACCGTTGCGTCCGATTCGATCCGATCCTGTAAATCCGTAATTTTTCCGTTGACTACAGCGGCAATCGCGGAAGAGGCCAATTCGGGGAGCGCCTGCTGAACCGCCTGAAAGATGGAAATGCCTTTTTCAACCTGTTTTTGGGTTCCGCCTTCGAATGTGATCGTGATTTGACTCAACCGGCGTCCTTTATTCTCTCCTTTAAGCAGGAAAATACCGAGTGGGCAATACTGGAGTCGAACCAGTGACCTCTTGCATGTCAAGCAAGCGCTCTAACCAACTGAGCTAATCGCCCGAAAGTGTCACAAATTTAATGCAAAAAACGGCAAATGTCAAGAAAATTTTATAAATACAACGGGTTAGGGGATATCAAAAAGAGATCCTCTGCCGAGAATCCAGCCCGGATCCAGTTCTTTCTTCACGCGGATCATGGAATCCAGGTCCTCAGGCGCGAATTGGATTGCAAGTAGATGTTTTTTAAGCTTTCCGATGCCATGCTCCGCGCTGACCGTGCCGCCCAGGCGCACCACTTCGGTTGCGAGATCCCGTCCTACCTTTACCGCGGCCTTCAGTTCTTCCTCGGATCCGGGCAGAACATTGAGATGCACGTGATTTTCGCCGATGTGCCCGAATAGTACGTATTCCAAGCCTGTCGGATCCAGGCGTTCCCGGTACAGCCGAAACAGGCCGGGAAAGGATTCTTCGGGAACCGCGAAATCCGTGCTGACCTTGTGGATCGCCGGATGCGTCCGCTTCCTCTGGCCGATCACCGTGTTGATCGCCTCAGGCAACGCGTGCCTGAAGTCCGTGATTTTGCGCAATTCCCGCTCGTCCATCGCGCCCCAGGCCTCGTCCAGGGAACTGCCGCAACCGGACAGCATCCGGCCGTACCCTTCCATCGATTCTTCCATGCGGTCCGCGGCGCATTCCTGTTCGAAATACACCGCGCAACCCGCGGATTCGGGATCGAATGGAAAGGAGACGGACCGTCCGGACCCGGATTCACGGCCGGCCGCGAGTCGGATGCCGGCCGCGTCAAAAAATTCGAGCACGGAAGGCCGCGGACCGTCCTGCGAAACCGCACGCCGGACAAAGGAGAGGGCCTGCTCCTCGGCGCGGAAAAAGGCGAGACCGCCGAACACGGATTCCGGCTTGCGGGCCAGCCGGAGTTCGATTTCCGTGATGACCCCAAGCGTTCCCTCGGAACCAATGAACAGATCGATCCAATCCAGCGGCATTCCGCCCCAGTACCCCGCCGTGGACTTGACCCGGACCGGACGGATCCGGGGAGGATGCACGACGCGCTCCTGACCGCCGGTTCGGATGCGCAGTCCGTCTCCTCCCTCGGAAACGCATTCTCCTCTGCGGAGTTCAACCACGCTCCCGTCCGGCAGGGCGAGGCGCATCGCCGTCACCCAATTCCGCGTGGGTCCGTATTTCAGGGAACGCGACCCGGAAGCGTTGGTGGCAGCGGTTCCGCCGAGATGCGCGGTCTTTTCGGTGGGATCAGGCGGGTAGAACCAGGACGCGGATTCCGCCAGGAACCGGGGTGTATCCGGAAACCGGTCCGGGTCATAACCCGGCCCGCCGTTTCCGGCAGGGACTCCCGTCTCGAGGATGCGGTTCAACGCTTCCAGCGTCAGTCCGGGCCGGACCCGGACCCGCCAGTCGCCCTCCCCTTTCGGCCGGCGGGCGCCGAGAAATCCATTTAAGGATTCCATGGACAGCAGAATTCCCCCGAACGGGACCGCGCCGCCGACGATGCCCGTCCTGGCGCCTGAAACCGTCACCGGGGTTCCGCTCCGGCCGGCTCCGGCCAGCGTTTCGCAGACCTGCTGTTCTTCGGCCGCAAACACCAGTTCATCCGCGAAACCGCCCGGCATCCGGGACTCGTCGGTCAGATACGGCTCATGGTCCGCGCGGACGCGTTCGGCTCCGGTGACACGCATTGCCGTGCCGCGGTTCGGATCGGATGGGCCGGGCTTTTCAGAATACAGAACGGACGGGTCCATTCCGGTCACTCCATCAATCGGGCGGCGCCGATCATCCAAATCCCATTATAGGCTCCGCTGCATGTCTTCAATAGTTCATCAACAGAATTGCCTGATCCCGCGAAGTCTTCAATAGCTGGCATCTGTTGCTTGATCCCGCGCAGCGGGACGGGACCGGGGAATGCGCTCGCGGACGGATTCATTAAAAAAGCCCGTTCCCTGCCGGCCGGCTGGAAACGGGCGGCGGCGCATCCGCCGTTGAAGATTCCCCGCGGCGAACCGCGGGGAATCTTCTATCCGTGGTGAAAAAAAAACATATTCTATTCGCTCGCTTACCCCACTGCAAGCGGCGGGGTAAGCGAGCGATCAGATTCAAGGCTTGTTTCCGTCCGCGGGAGCCGTGGATTCCATCTGCTCGCTCCTCAGATCACGAAGCCGGTCCACAATGTACCCGGTTTCGCCCCGCCCGTCGCAGCGGTTTTCCATCAGATCCACGACCATCTCGATCGCCAGCGTAATGGAGTCCAGGATTCTCGGATTCATCTGGATTTCCTTCGCGTGAACGCTCTGCAGGATGTCCTGAACCGCGCCGAGAAGCTGGCAGGTTTCGTCGAATCCGAACATCTGGGCGGACGCGAACAGCATTTTGCAGGACTGCAGGGCGTCCAGCAGGGCCTTGCGGCTGTCCGGCGTCTCCCGGAGCAGATGGACGGCCCGGTCGAAGCGCTTCAAATCCGCGGCGGCCTCTTCCTCGAATATGGTGTAAAATATCTGCGAGGACTGCGCGACGGCCTTTCTGGGCTTCGTCAGCGTGGTGGTCTCCTCGCCGGAAGCCATGATGGATTCCTTGATGTCGAAAATGCTCTTGCCGTCGTCGCGGATCGGCTGAAGCGGACCGAGGGCGGTCGCTTCCGTCTCCACGGACGTCCGGGGAACGGTTTCCGACTCGTCGAGACGCTTCGGGAAATCATCCTCTTTTTCGACGAGGCCGGTCACGATGATCAGAACTTTCAGCGATCCCTTGATCGATTTGTCGATGGTCACGCCCCAGATGATTTTCGCTCCCGGGTCCAGCTTGCGGGAGATCGCCTGAACCACCTGCCGGGATTCCTTCAGCGTCAGGTCGGGGCCGCCGGTGATGTGCACCATGGCGCTCTGGGCGCCCGTGATGTCGAAGTCCATCATGGGATGGCTGAAGGCGCGGCGCGCGGCTTCCTCGGCCCTGTTCTCAGAACTGCTTTCCCCCAGCCCGACCACGGCATTGGGCCCGTCCGTGAGAACCGAACGGATATCGGCGAAATCGAGATTGATCAGGCCCCGTTTCTGCACCAGGTCGGACAGCCCGATGAGGCTGTGGATGAGAATTTCGTCGGCTTTGCGGAAGGCATCGAGCAGCGTGGTGTCCGGATACAGGTCGTGGAGCTTGTCGTTGCGCAGGACGATCACGGTGTCCACGTTCTTGCGGATTTTCTCGAGTCCGATCTGGGCGTTTTCCCACCGCACGATGCCTTCCTCTGAAAAGGGCATGGTGACGATGGCCATCGTCAGGGTGCCCTGTTCCCGGGCCACCCGCCCGATGATCGGGATGGAGCCCGTGGCGGTGCCCCCTCCGAGGCCGCCGGTGATGAACAGCAGATCCGCGCCCTCGATCGCGGATCGTATCGCGGCATGATTCTCCTCGGCCGATCGCTCACCGATCTGCGGGTCCCCGCCGGATCCGAGCCCGGCCGTGATGTTCTTTCCGATCAGGATTCGCCTTTGGGTTTGCGTCTCGAGCAGCTGCTGCGCGTCCGTATTGAGCGCGATGGTTTCCACATTGCGGATGCCCAGTCTCTGGAGGCGGTCGATGGTGTTGTTTCCGGCGCCTCCGGCCCCCAGAACCCGGATGGACGTCTGATAGACATCCATCCGTTCCGGCGGTATGTCCGGAGCGGCGGATGATGCGGGAACGTTTTTCATGAATTCGTTTCTCCCCAAGGCGGTTTTAGACGGACACTCCCGGTCAGGCGGTCCCGGAAGGAATGGAATCCGTCTCCAGATGACTCCCGATCAGGCGCCGGAACTCCCCCATTTCAAAAGGCTTTTCCACGGTTTCCGACACGCGGAAGCGTTCCGCAAATTCCCGTACATCCGGAGACGGAAAAGCGGTCATCAGGATGATTCTCAGGCCGGGGTGCTTGCACCGCGCCCGTTGCACGAGTCCCTTTCCGTCCAGACCGGGCATTCGCACGTCCGTGACCAGCAGATCGTACGAATGGCGGTCCATCAGATCCAGGGCGCCCGAACCCGAACTGGCGCAATGCACTTCGAGGCCCGACCGTTCTTTCGAAAGGCCCCGGACGATGCTCCAGGTCAAATCCTCTTCATCGTCCACGATCAACACTCTTTTTTTCCAGGTGCTCAAAAAGTCTGTTCCCTCGTACGGATGTGATTTGCTGACACCTTGTCGGGCAAAATACATACCAGGAAACAGATTTTAAACGGATTACCGGCAAGACTCCTTATTTATTGTTATTTGTAGATTTAGCCATATAGATACGCCTGCTTACGCAGGCGCTGGTTCCTCCGGCATGGTCGAAATCAGAGCATCAAGCGATCTGATAGGCCTTCAGTTTTTCCCGAAGCGTCGATCTTGAGATGTTCAGTATTTTGGCGGCCTGGGACTTGTTGCCCTTGACGGATTGCAGGACCTGGTCGATGTGCATTTTTTCCATTTCCTCCAGAGACATCCTGCCCATGGCGGCCCTTTCCGGCATGAAGGCGCGCTTCTCCTCCTTCAGTTCGATCGGCAGGTGATCCGGGTGAAGGGTGTCGTCCTGAGTGAGAATCACGGCGCGTTCGATGACGTTTTTGAGCTCCCGGACGTTCCCCGGCCAATGGTAGGCCGTCAGAAGTTCCTCGGTCTTCGCGTGGAATTTCTGAACCCGCTTGTTGAATTCCTTGTTGAATTCCTGAAGGAAGAGCTTCGCGAGAAGCATGATGTCTTCCTTGCGGTCCCGGAGCGGCGGCAGGTCGATTTCCATGACTTTGAGGCGGTAGTACAGATCGTCCCGGAATTCCTTGAGCTTCACCAGTTCGCCAAGGTCGGTATTGGACGCGGCAATGACCCGGATATCGATCTTGATGTCGCCGATGCCGCCGATGCGGCGGAACGTCTGCGTCTCGAGCACGCGCAGAATCTTCGGCTGCAGTCCGAGCTTCATGCTGGAAATTTCATCGAGAAAAATCGTGCCGCCGTTGGCGAGCTCAAAAAGGCCCTTCTTCATGAGTTTCGCGTCCGTGAAGGCGCCTTTCTCGTGGCCGAAAAGCTCGCTTTCGAGCAGGTTGTCGGGAATGGCACTGCAGTTGATCTTGATGTACGGCTTGCCGGCCCGGTTGCTGGCCGTGTGAATGGCGTTCGAGACGAGTTCCTTGCCCGTGCCGCTTTCGCCCTGGATGAGAACGGACGTTCGGGGGGTCTCCGACACGATCTGGATGAGCTTGCGGATCTCCTTGATTCTCGGGCTTTCACCGTACAGCGTGTCGTGGGGATTCGCCTTGACGTGGTCACGCCGGAGACGGGCCACCTCGATCTTGAGCTGGTGCATTTCCAGCGCCTTCCTGACGACCAGTTTCATCTCGTCCAGTTCGAACGGCTTCATGAGATAATCAGTGGCGCCCCGTTTCTTGGCTTCGATGGCGGGCTTGAGGTCGGTGGAGGCCGTCATAATGATGACGGCAAGGTCCGGGTCCATCTCCTTGACGCGGGAGAGCACCTCGAGCCCGTTCATCTTCGGGAGCTTCAGATCAAGCAGGAGCAGGTCCACGATCTCCTTCCGGAACAGAAGAAGGCCTTCTTCGCCGGACTTCGCCGTGAACGGCTTGAACCCCTCCTTCTGCAGAACCTTCGATATGGTGAACGAAAGGTCTTCGTTGTCCTCGATGACGAGTATGTTGGCGGAATTCATGAAGGATCTCCCGTGGGTAAATAAATGCTGAATTCCGTCCCGTGATCGGGACGGCTCTTGACTCGGATGTCCCCCTGGTGTTCGGCGATGATGCGGTAGACGATGGACAGCCCGAGGCCGAGGCCGCCGGGCTTGGTGGTGAAGAACGGGTCGAAAATCGTTTCCAGTTTGTCCTCCGGAATGCCGGTGCCCGAATCGCAGATCCGGATTTCGACGTAGGACGCCCCTTTCCGCGACGGATCCGGACGCGGGTCCGGCGTGCGCCGGCGCATCAGGCCCCTGAAGTCCGGCCCCGCGACCGCGGCGCGGATCGCCAGCGTCCCCCCTCCGGGCATGGCGTCCACGGCGTTGAGCATCAGGTTCAGGAAAACCTGCTGGATCTGCGGCCCGTCGACGACCACCGGCGGTAGAACGTCGGCCAGTTCCACGGAATAGCGGATGCCCGCCTTGTCCATCTTGCGATTCATCAGGTGACCGACTTCCCGGATGATGTCGCTGAGGGGAACGGGTTTCC
Source organism: bacterium (assembly GCA_030372965.1). Taxonomy (GTDB): domain Bacteria; phylum Zhuqueibacterota; class QNDG01; order QNDG01; family DTFT01; genus JAFGAX01. Next base: position 24,932 of record JAUCQC010000228.1, on the reverse strand, counting down.
GGTCAGGCGGTTTGGGCTTGGCGTAGGCGAAGAACGTCCGCAGCAGGTCGTCCATGCGGTTGACCTGGCGGATGATCCGGGCCAGATACTCACGGCGAGGGTCTTCCCCCTCGAACTCCTCCTCGCAGGCCTGGGCCAGCGACTTGATGCCGGCCAGTGGATTCTTGATTTCATGCGCGATGCCGGAGGCCAGGACGCCGAGCGAAGCCAGCCGGTCCATCCGGATGACCTCGTTCTGCATCTGTTTGATCAGGGTGATGTCGCGGAAGGAGACAATCGTCCCCACTTTCCGCCTCTGGTTGTCCACCCGGTCGGTCACGGTGTAACCGATGGCGGCCTTGCGTCCGGACTTGAGGGTCAGCTCCATCTCCCTGCGCGACGGCAGTCCGTCGTCCGCGGAGCCCGGGGAGAGAAGCGCTTCCGCCTCCGCGGGCGGCAGAACCTCGCCGATGGGACGCCCGAGAACCTCCTCGGACACCCGTTCCAGTATATTCTGGCCTCCTGTGTTGAGGGAGGTGATGATGCCGTCGAGGTCGACGGTCAGAAGACCGGCCTCCATGCTTTCGATGATGCTCGCGTTGAAATTTTCAAGATCGAGGATTTCCCGTTCCATGCGTTTCTGCTCGAGGATGTCCCGTCCGATGCCCATGGTTCCCGTGACGGAGGCGACTTCGACGATGGGTGTCAGGCTGATCGACAGCACGTTGGGAGCGGTGGTCTTGTGGAGGACATGGGCCTCGAATACCCTGGACCTTCCCTGGTGGGTCTGTTCGTAGTGTTCCCGGGCGGTCTTCCGGTCTTCGGCCTCGAAGAGATCGGGAAACGGACGGCCCAGCCATTCCTCTTTCTCGAATCCGGTCAGGGATTTGAAGCGGTTGTTGAGATACAGAAAACGGCCTTCCGAATCCAGCGTGAAAATGAAATCGGAGGCGTTCTCCAGCAGATCCCGGTAGCGGACTTCGGATTTCCGGACTTCCTGCTTCAACCGCTGGGCTTTGCGGAAAGCCTCATGCAGCCAGAGCCAGTTGTGGAAAACCTCGCGCACCGTCGCCGGATCCAGGGGACGGACGATCCACCCCATGAGACCGAGCGGAAAAAGCTCCTCCGCGTGTCGCTCGCGCGTCGGCGGATCCGAAATCATCACGAACGGCACGGGAAACCGGTCGCGGTACTCCCGGTCTTCGAGAATCATCCGGAACAGGCGGAGTCCCTCGGCGGAATCGGGGTCGAATTCGGCGACGATCAGTTCGGGACGCAGTTCGCCGGCCAGGCGGCCGGCCTCTTCGAGGGAAAGGGCGCGCCGGATGGCCGTGTCCGTCCCCTCCAGGGCCCGGAGGAGGACGGCTTCCGATGCGCCGTCCGGGTCGAGAAGCAGCACCGTCTGTCTGCGGGAACCCGCCTTCACCGGTTTTCTCCGCTTCCCGGCCGCAGGAACATCCCGGCCTGCAGCAGGGAGAAGGAAAACACGGAACCCACGCCCAGCTTGCTCTTCACCTTGATGAACCCGCCGTGCTTTTCGACGATTTCCTTGACCAGGGCCAGTCCCAGACCCGATCCCTCCGTTTCCCCGCTTTCGCGCATCTCCGCGACGCGGTAGAACTTGTCGAATATCCTCGGCAGGGCTTCCTTGGGGATGCCGTACCCGTTGTCGATGACATGGATGGACACGTCCTTCGACCCGACCGTCGTCTCGATGCCGATCTTGGAGTGGCTCGGGCTGTATTTGATGGCGTTACCGATGAGATTCACCAGCACCTGCTCGATCAGTGTCGGATCCCCCGCCGTGAGCGGCAGGGAGTCGGGGAGTTGAAGCGCGATCAGGATATCCTTGCGGGCGGCCTGGCCCTGAAGCACCGACACGCTTTTCTCGACGACAGAACGGAGGTCGAACGGATCCATCTGGATCCTTATTTTCCCGGATTCCAGCCGGGAGAGGCTGAGGAACTTGTCGACAAAGTCGGTCAGCCGGCTCACTTCGGACTGGATGACCTGCGCGTATTCGGCCGCCTTCTTGTTTTTACTCTCGGAATCCAGCAGCAGTTCCGTGAACCCATAGATGGAAGTCAACGGCGATTTCAGCTCGTGCGCGACCATGGAGACGAGTTCCGTTTTGATGCGGTCGGCTTCCTTCTCCTTGGTCACATCCCTCAGGACGGTGACCGCTCCCACATTCCGTCCGTCGCGATTGGTGACGCGGGCCGCGTTCGCCGAGAGCACCAGGGTCTGGCGGTCTTCGGAGGCCTTGATCGCGAATTCATCGGAGGCGTTCGGCTTGTCCCTGAGAACGTCGCGTAGCAGCGTCGTGAGGGGACGGATGCGGATGCACTCCTGGAAGGGCCTGCCGAGAACCGCGGATTCGCTGAGACGCAGCCACCGCGAGGCTGCCTCGTTCATCAGCACGATCCGGCCCTCCTCGTCCAGCACGAGCACGCCATCCGCGATGTTCCGGAGCATGATTTCAGTCTTGTTCTTCTCGTTGATGATCGCGCTCACGTTCATCCGCTGGAGATGGTCCATCTCAGTCGCCATGTAGTTGAGCAGTTTGGCGAGACGGTGCATGGAACGGTTCTTCTGATCGGAAATCCGGATTCCGAAATTGCCCCTTCCGATTTCAATGGCGGAGGACATCAACCGCTCGAACGGACGCTCGATCCACCAGACGCCCGTGAACGCGGCCGCCCCGGAGATCAGGAGAAGGAGCAGAAGGCCGAAAATCAGCGGTCGGGCGTAACCTCCGGGCGGGACGGCGGCTGTGGTCTGACGCTGAATCTCGATCCGCCAGGAAAGTATCGACATCGGCGCGGATGCCCGCCACGTTTCCGGAGACGAACCGGCGCGGTTGCGCGTTCCCGAAGCCGGCATTTCCCATTCGATCAGTGTGGCGTTTCCGTCCACCAGGCGGACGGTCTCCCCCGGATCCAGCCGCGCACGGACGGCCTCGGACGGATCGGCGACAATGACGCGTATCCAGAGAATCGACCGGCTTTTCCGGGTCTCCCGCGGGATCAGAATCCCCACGAGGGACCCTTGAAACGGATTGAGGATGAAAGCCGTTTCCTGGTACGGCGTCTGCCTGCGGAGCGTCCAGGACACGCGTTTCGGCGACAGGAAGGCGTCCAGACGGTTTCGGGAGTCGTTGTCGGCGACGCCGGACCGGATCCGGCCGGCAAGCGCGTTCTGCATCCAGCGGTCGGGGGCGGAACCGTCGGTCCGCCACAGATCCGCCGTCACGATCGACGGGTACCGGGTCTCCCAATCCGTGAAAAATGAGGAGCCCTGGTCCGGATCCGGAGAATCGGACATCCAGAGGTCCCGGACATCCCCGAGCATGGCCTCCTCGGCGATTCGGGAGAGGGACTCGGCTCTGGATTTCAGCAGATCACGGACGCAGGCATCCCCCCTGCCGAAAGCGGTTCCGTTTTGGGCAAGCCTGAACACGACGACCGAGAGTGCGGAGGCCGCGAACAGAAGAATCCAGAGCTTGACGAAAGTGGACCGGTTGAATTTCGGCTTGGCGGAAGCGGCTGGCATCACATGCATCCTATGCGGGAACGGACCGGTTCCGGCCCTCTTTTTTCGCGCGGTACAGGGCTTCGTCGGATTTCCGGACCAGTTCCTCCTCGTTCGCGGCATCGTCCGGAAAACAGGCGGCTCCCACGCTCATGGTCACCCTGCCGAACGGCAGCTTTTCCGACAGCGGGAAATAGGATTTCTCGATCAGGGTCCTCAGCTTTTCGGCCACGATCATCGAGGCGTCCTTGGAAGTGCCCGGCAGGATCAGGGCGAATTCCTCGCCCCCGTACCGGGACAGGATGTCGATCTGCCGCACATGCTCAAACAGCAGGTTTCCGAAGCGGCGCAGAACCCGGTCGCCCAACGGGTGCCCGAAATGATCGTTGTACATTTTAAAGTGATCGATGTCCATCATCAGCAGGGAAACCGGCAGGCCATGCCGCCGCGATCGGGCGACCTCGGTCTGCAGTTTGTGTTTGAAGTACTGATAATTGTACAGGCCCGTCAGGCCGTCCGTGACCGCCAGCTGCTGCAGCTGGATCTTGGCCTTCTCCAACTCGAGGATTTTCTGCTCCAACTCGTCGTGCAGACGCCGGATCCGCAGCAGCGACCGAACACGGGTGAGCAGTTCAAGCCGATGGATCGGGCGGCCGATGAAATCGTCGGCGCCGGCCTCGATCCCCTTTACGCGCTCCTCCTCGCCCTGGAGCGCCGTGACCAGCACCACGGGCAGGCCCCTGCGGGATTTTGATAGTTTCACGATCCGGCACACCTCGTACCCGTTGATTCCCGGAAGCATCACGTCCAGCAGAACGAGGGACGGCGCGTTCTCCGTGATGCAGCGGAGCGCTTCTTCCCCGCTTGCCGCCAGACGGACGCGGTATCCGGCCGATTCCAGATAGGTTTGAAGCAGAAGGCGATTGTTGGCCTTGTCGTCGACCACCAGGATGGTTTCCTGAGGCTCCGGACGCGGCAAGGCTCCTCCTTCGGGAGCATGGGACTCACCCGGGCTCATGAAGACGGTTCCGCTTCACTCCGGCCTGAACCGGACATCGAGATTCCTGGCGGCCGCGCCTTCATCCAGCCGTCCCACGGGGGTGGTCCGGGGCGCGTCGTGCAGTGCCTCGGGATTTTCCGCGATTTCCCCGAGAATGGATTCCATGGCCGCCGCGAACGCGTCCAGGGTCTCCTTGGACTCGGTCTCGGTGGGTTCGATCATCAAAGCCTCGTGCACGATCAGCGGGAAGTAGACCGTGGGCGCGTGTATGCCGAAGTCCAGAAGGCGCTTGGCGATATCGAGCGTCCGGACGCCGCTCTCCTTCTGCCGGTCTCCGGACAGGACGAACTCGTGCATGTGGGGTCCGGGATGCGGAAGATCGACGGATGCCTCGAGCCGCCGCATGAGATAGTTCGCATTCAGAACGGCGTTCTCCGATACGGCCCGCAGGCCGCTGCCGCCGAGCATGCGGATATACGCGTACGCGCGCACCATCACCGCGAAATGGCCGTAGAACGCGTTCATTTTTCCGATGGACGAGGAATCCGCGGTTTCGTCGTCCCATTCGAATCGGCCTCCCGCGGAACGCCGGATCATCGGCCGCGGGAGAAAAGGCGCGAGCGGCGAACGCACACCGACGGGACCCGATCCCGGACCGCCACCGCCGTGCGGCGTCGAGAATGTCTTGTGCAGGTTGAAATGAACCACGTCGAAACCGATGTCTCCGGGGCGCACGATGCCGAGCAGGGCGTTCAGGTTGGCGCCGTCCATGTAGAGAAGCGCTCCGCGGTTGTGAACCATCTCCGCGATGCGCCGGATCTGCCTCTCGAAGAGCCCGAGCGTGTTGGGATTCGTCAGCATGAACGCCGCCGTCTCTCCGTCGAGATGCCGCTCCAGGTCTTCCAGATCCACGAGTCCGCGGCTGTCGGACCGGACCTGAACGCAGTGATACCCCGAGACCGCGGCGCTCGCGGGATTGGTGCCGTGCGCGGAATCCGGAAGGACAACGGTGCGCCGGGGATTGCCCCGGCTTTCGTGAAAGGCGCGCACGATCTTCAAGCCCGTCATCTCCCCGTGCGCGCCGGCGGAAGGCTGGAGCGTGACGGCATCCATCCCGGCGAGGGCTCCGAGATACTCCGCGAGCTCCCCCATCAGGCGCAAAGCGCCCCGGGTGCCGTTCTCCGGCTGTAAGGGATGCAGACCGGAAAAGCCGTCCAGACCGGCCGCGGTTTCGTTCACCTTCGGATTGTACTTCATGGTGCAGGAACCGAGCGGGTAGAATCCCCGGTCCAGGTGGTGGTTTTTGACCGACAGGTGTACGAAATGGCGCACTGCGTCCAGTTCCGAAATTTCCGGAAAACGGGGCGGGATGCGCCTCCGCAGGCGCGCGGGGATGAGCGCATCGACGGGTTTGACCGGGACATCCGCGTCCGGGAGAGAGAATCCCTCCCGTCCCTGCGCGGAAAGCTCGAAAATCAGCGGTTCATTCATGGAGGTCTCCGATCGAGAAGGGTCATCGGGCGGCTTCGGCCACGCTGATCGCGGCGTCCACCCGGCCGAACGGTGCGCTGATCTGAACCCCCTGAACCAGCGGTCTGACCTGTCGCACCATCTCCTGAGCAATTTCTATACCGATCTTCAGCTGATCTTCCTTGTTCCGGAACCGGCCGATGCGTTCCAGCACGGAATCCGGTACCACGACGCCCGGCACTTCGTTCTTCATGAATTCGGCGTTCTGATAGCTCACCAGCGGCCAGATGCCGGCGATGAACGGAAGACCCTGTTGTCCGCTTTTTTCGATGAAGGCGCCGAGCGGCGCGATGTCGAAAACGGGCTGGGTGATGACGAATTCGGCTCCGGCGCCGGCTTTCAGGGTCAGCCGGTCCCTTTCCCGTCCCGGATTCACGGCGCTGGGGTCCGCTCCCACTCCGATGAAGAACTCGGTCACCGATCCGATCGGTTTGTCTCCGATGTCCAGTCCGTGGTTGAGGTTGTTCAGCAGGCGCGTCAGGCCGATGGAATCCACGTCGAAGACGGCGGAACTCTGGGGGTAGTCGCCGAGCATGGGCGGATCGCCCGTGATCGCAAGCACATTCCGGACCCCGAGCACGGAAGCCCCGAGAAGGAAGGACTGCAGTCCGATCAGGCTGTAGTCCCGGCAGGCGATGTGAAGCACGGTTTCGATCCCGATCTCGGCCTGGAGTTTCACCGCCATGGCGAGCCCGTTCATCCGGGCCGAGGCCCTCGGTCCATCCGGAATGTTGACGGCGTCGATGCCGGCGGTCTTCAATTTTTCCGCGCCGGCGAGGTGCGGCGTGAGGTCCCTGCCCCGCGGGGGCGTCATCTCGACCGTGCGCACGAATCCGCCGGAGGAAAGTTTGGCCGCCAGTCGCGACCGCCGCTCCTTCGGGACCGGGTCGAGCGGACGGCATTCGGCCCGCATGGTTTCACGACGGGTTTCGCGGAGAATGGCGCGGGTCTGCTTCTGGGCCAGGGACTCGGCCATTTTCCGGATGTGAACGGGCGTCGTTCCGCAGCAGCCGCCGAGGATGCGGGCGCCGGCATCGATGAACCGCCTGCAGTAGACTCCAAAATAATCTGGCGTGGACATGTAGAAAGTCCGGCCGTCAACGGATTGGGGGCGGCCCGCGTTCGGCAGGACGGCCACCGGCCGTCCGGACAGGCGGAGCATGCGTTCCAGAAAGTCCAGCATCGACTTGGGCCCGACCGTGCAGTTGAGACCGATGCCGTCGACAGGCATGTCGGACAGGCGCTGGGCGATCTCATCCACGTCGGCTCCGGTCCGGGTCCGACCGTCCTCCTGCACCGTCATCAGCGCGATCAGGGGAATATCCGAAACGGAGCGCACGGCGGCCACCGCGGCGGCGATTTCACGGAGATCGTGAAAGGTCTCGAGCACGATCAGATCCGATCCCGCTTCGGTCAGACTCAGGGCCTGGCCGGCGAAAACCGCTGACGCCTGTTCCAGGGACAGGCTCCCGAGGGGTTCAACGGCCGTTCCCAGAGGCCCCATGGAGCCGGCCACGTAGGCGCGGCCGGCAGAAGCCTCACGGGCCAGACGCACGCCCTCCCGGTTGATGTCCGCGGCGCGGCCGGCCAGGTTGTGGCGTTCCAGCTTGATTGAGTTGGCGCCGAAGGTGTTGGCCTCGATGACGGTGGCGCCCGCCTCCAGGTATTCCCGGTGTATGTCGCGCACCAATTCGGGACGGCTGAGGTTCAGCTCGTCGTAGCACCGGTCGATGAAAACGCCGCGCTGGTACAGATAGGTTCCCATCGCGCCGTCAAATAGGTGGAGCCTTTTCTGGATGCTTTCCCTGAAAGGCATCATGCGGTTTTCCTCACCGGAATTGAAGATTCCCGCCGCCCGCCCCGTTGCGCGGGATCGAGAGAATCGGTTTCTGGATGGTTACAGACCCGCTTTGCGGGATATATTTTTTGAGTATTGAAGGCCCCGCTTTGCGGGACCAATTTATTGGATTTTTTGAGTATTGAAGGCCCCGCTTTGCGGGACCAATTTATTGGATTTTTTGAGTATTGAAGGCAAGCGGCGAATCTTCTATCTGCGTGCAACGACGGATGATATTCGCCGACTACACCCTCGACCCGCCACGAGAGGAATTGCGCTCGTTGACAGATTCGATCCACACATTCTCGCGGCCCAGGCATTCGCGGAGCCGGGTCATCAGTTCGGGAGTGGGATTGATCCTGAATTTCTTCGAAACCAGCCGCACCGTGCGGCCCTCGGGTGTGACCACGTGAAAAATCAGGGGGACTTCCCCCGGGGAACGCTGGACCGCGCTTTGCAGGCGGGGCACTCGTTCCGGATCCTCGATGCGGACGCTCAGACGCTGGGTGAAACGCCGGCCGGCGTCCTCCAGCGGCAGGATCTCGCAGGCGATCACGTTTGTTTCGCCCCGCTCCTCCCGCCGGTCCGTCTTTCCAATGACGACCACGATCGCGTCATCCCGGATCAGGGACCTGTATTTTTCGTAAATGTCCGAAAAGGCGATGACTCGGACGCCTCCGGTGAAATCCTCAACGCGGAAAAAGGCGTACGCCTTTTCCTTGCGGTCAAGACGCTGGGTGACCTGCGTGATGAGTCCGCAGATCCGGACCGTCTGGCCGCTCGCGACGGCCTCCAGCTCCGCGGCGCGGGGACTGGCGAAGGCCTCGATCTCCTGGCGGTGCTTTTCGAGCGGATGTCCGGAGAGGTACAGCCCAAGGAGTTCCTTTTCCGTTTTCAGTATTTCCGACTGGGGCTGCGGGGGCAGGACGGGCAGATCGGGATAGGCTTTCTGGCCGAGGCCCTCCTCGTCGAAGATGGTGCGCTGTTCCATGTTGGAGCGGGCGGAGGCGGCGGCGAATGCCAGCGCCTGGTTGAGCGCGGCGATTTTCTGAGCGCGCGTCCCTTCCAGCGCGTCCATGGCCCCCGAACCGATCAGGCTCTCGATGACCTTCCGGTTGACCGTGCGGCCGTTCACCGCGGCGCAGAACTCGAAAAGGGACGTCATGCGGCTCAGGCGCTGCCGCGCCTCGATGATGGATTCGATGGCCTGATGGCCGACGTTCTTCACGGCGCCGAGGCCGAAGCGGATGGCCTCGCCCTCAACGGAAAATGCCGCCTCGCTTGAATTCACGTCCGGGGGCAGGACCGGTATGCCCATCCGGCGGCATTCCTCGAACAGGATGACCACGCGGTCGGTGTCGCCCATTTCGCTGGTCAGGTTCGCGGCCATGAATTCGACCGGGTGGTGGGCCTTGAGATACGCGGTCTGGTAGGCCACCACTGAATAACAGGCGGCGTGGGACTTGTTGAATCCGTATCCCGCGAATTTGTCCATGAGGTCGAAAATGGCGTTGGCCGTTTCCTTGGACACGCCTTTCTTCCCGGCGCCTTCGACGAAACGCTCCCGCTGTTCCTGCATCAGATCGACCATTTTCTTCCCCATGGCGCGCCGAAGCAGGTCGGCTTCGCCGAGGCTGAACCCGCCTACGGCGGAAGCGATCTGCATGACCTGCTCCTGATAGACGATGACGCCGTGCGTTTCCCGCAGAATCGGCTCCAAGAGCGGATGCAGGTACTGCACCGGCGTCTTACCGTGCTTCCGGGAGATGAAGTCGTCGATCATCTCCATCGGACCCGGACGGTACAGGGCGTTCATGGCCGTCAGGTCTTCGATGGACTCCGGCGCGAGTTTCTTCAGGTAGTCCCGCATGCCGGCGCTTTCGAACTGGAAAATCCCGACGGTCTCGCCGTTCCGGAAAATCCGGAAGGTGTCCGCGTCGTCCATCGGAATCGCCGCGATGTCCACCGTAAGGCCGCGACGCCGCAGAAGCCGGATGGTCTGGTCGATCACCGTCAGGGTCCGGAGGCCGAGGAAATCCATCTTGAGAAGGCCGATGGTCTCGAGGGCTTTCATGTCGTACTGCGTGGTGACGTCGCCCTGCGAGGACCGGTACAGCGGGACGAATTCGGTCAGGTCGGTCGGAGCGATCACCACGCCGGCCGCGTGGATGGAGGCATGACGGGCCAGCCCCTCGAGCACCAGCGCCCGGTCAAACATCTTCTGGATCTGGGAATTCCCGGAGCAGGCGGCCTTGAATTCGGGCACTTTCTGAGCCGTTTCGGCGAGTTCGAAGTTGGCGGGGATCATCTTGGCGATGAGGTCCACCTCGCTGTACGGGATCTTGAGGACCCGCCCCACGTCGCGAATCGCCGCGCGCGCGTTCATGCTTCCGAACGTGATGATCTGGGTCACGTTGGTGATGCCGCCGTACTTTTCCTTCACGTACTGGATGATTTCATCCCGGCGCTCGTAGCAGAAATCGATGTCGATGTCGGGCATGGTCACCCGCTCGGGATTGAGAAAACGCTCGAACAGGAGTCCGTACCGAATCGGATCCACATCGGTGATGCCCAGCGCGTACGAGACGAGACTGCCGGCGGCCGATCCGCGTCCGGGACCCACGGGGATGCCCCGTTCCCGCGCGTACTGAATGAAATCCGCGACAATCAGAAAGTACCCGGCGAATCCCATGTGCTTGATGACGCCGATTTCGTACGCGCAGCGGTTTTCCAGCTCGGGCGTGACGGATGGGAAACGGCGCCTCAGCCCCTCCCGGACCAGGTTCTCGAAATACACCTCCAGCGACTGGTCGGCGGATCCGGCCGGGACCTGGAAGTGGGGCAGGTGAAACCCCTTGAAATCGAGCACGAGGTGACAGCGTTCGGCCACGGCCAGGGTGTTCGAAACCGCCTGAGGAATGTCACGGAACAGCTCCGCCATCTCCATGGAGGGCTTGAAATAGAGCTGGTCGGTGTTGAACCGCATGCGGCCGGGGTCGTCGAAATCCCGGTTGGTCTGGATGCAGAGAAGAATGTCGTGGGCTTCCGCGTGTTCACGCTCGAGATAATGGGTGTCGTTGGTGGCGACCAGCGGCACGCCCATGGCGGCGGACAGGCGCGTGAGTTCGCGGACGGCCTTCTCCTCCTCGGGAAATCCGTGGTTCTGAATCTCCAGGTAGAACCGGTCGCCGAAGCAGTCCTTGAAGAATCCGGCCGCTTCCGCGGCTCCGTCGAAGTCGTCGCGGATCAGCTTGTAGGGGATTTCGCCCTGAATGCAGCTGCTCATGACGAGAAGCCCTTCGGCATGCCGGGCGAGGAGCTCGCGGTCGATGCGGGGCTTGTAGTAGAAACCCTCGAGATAACCGAGCGAGGAGAGTTTCATCAGGTTCCGGTACCCGGCGGTGTTGGTCGCGAGCAGAATGAGGTGAAACGCGTTCTCCCCACCGTACTTGGAGGGAACCCGGTCATGGCGCGATTTCGGGGCGACGTAGGCCTCCAGGCCGATGATGGGCTTGATCCCCGCCTTCATCGCCGCCTTGTAGAAATGGATGGCCCCGAAAAGGTTGCCGTGGTCCGTGATGGCCACCGCGGGCATTTTCATCCGTTTGGCCGCCTGGATCAGGCCGTCGATCCGGCAGGCTCCGTCGAGCAGGCTGTATTGCGTGTGGTTGTGCAGGTGGACGAATTCGCTCATGACACACCCGTGTTCTCCGTCTCACGGCGGATGTCCGCCCCGACGGAGCCGAGTTTTTCCTCGATGCGTTCGTACCCGCGGTCCAGGTGGTAAACCCGGGAGATGTCGGTTCTGCCGGCCGCGACCAGTCCGGCCAGGACGAGCGAGGCGCTGGCCCGCAGGTCCGTGGACATCACCCGCGCTCCCGACAGATGGTCCCTCCCCTGGACCACGCAGACGTTCCGGTCTATGGTCAGGTCGGCGCCGAGACGCTGGAGTTCTGCGACGTGCGTGAACCGGTCGTGAAAAATCGTGTCCGTGACCGTGCTGGTGCCCGAGGCCAGGCTCATCAGCGCGAGCCATTGGGCCTGCATGTCCGTCGGAAATCCCGGATACTCCACGGTGACCACATGGGTCGGCCGTATCCGGCCGCCGGAACGCACGCGTATCCAGTCAAGCCCCTCCTCCACTTCGGCTCCGCTCTCGCGCAGTTTCTCGATGACCGCCACGCAATGATCGGGCCGGGTACGGCGAAGCATCAGGTCGCCGCCCGTGATGTGGCCGGCGACCAGATAGGTGCCCGTCTCGATCCGGTCCGGAATCACTTCGGCGGAGACCGGGTGGAGGGAATCGACGCCTTCGATCTCCAGGTGGCCGGTGCCCATGCCGGCGATTCGGCCGCCCATCCGGTTGAGAAAATCGCACAGCGCGTCGATTTCCGGCTCCCGGGCCGCGTTCTCGATGCGGGTCGTCCCCCGGGCGAGCACTGCGGCCAGCAGGATGTTCGCCGTGGCGCCCACGCTCGACTTGTCGAACAGGATACGGGCGCCTTTCAGCTTTCGAGCGGTTGCGACGATGTACCCTTCCTCCAACTCGACGTCCGCCCCGAGCTTGCGCATGCCCTCGATATGGAGATTCACGGGACGCGGGCCCCAGGCGCAGCCGCCGGGCAGGGAAACCTTCGCCCGTCCGTAACGGGCCAGCAGGGGGCCGAGAACGTAGATCGACGCCCGCATGGTCTTCACCAAATCATAGGGGGCTTCCCAGGTCCGGCATCCCGGGTTTTCCATGACGAGGTTCCGCCCTTCGACGCTCACCGAGACGCCGATGCCTTCGATCAGCCGGGCCATGGTCCGGACGTCCTTCAGCTGAGGGACATTCGAGAGCGCGTACCGGCCCTCGGCCAGCATGGCGGCCGCCATCATCGGCAACACCGCGTTTTTCGAGCCTCCGATGATCACTTCACCCCGCACCGGCCGTCCGCCGTGTATGACCAGTTTATCCATTCGAGGACTCCATGCGGGTCGCGAGCAGTTCCCGGGCCGTGGCCATCGCGGTCTCCGTGACTGTTTCGCCTCCGATCAGTTTTGCGATTTCCAGCGCGCGCTCGTCCCGGTCGATTCGACGGATGTCGGTGAAGGTCCGGTCCCCCGCCACGCGCTTGGACACGCTGAAGTGAGAATCGCCCATTGACGCAATCTGGGGCAGGTGCGTGATGCACAGCACCTGATGGCGGCCGCCAAGCGCCTTGAGTTTCCGGCCCACCGTGTGGGCGATGCGGCCGGAGATGCCCGTGTCGATCTCATCGAAGATCAGCACCGGCACCCGGTCCGCGTCCGCGAGCACGGACTTCAGGGCGAGCATGATCCGGGAGACTTCGCCTCCGGATGCGACGTGCGCGAGCGGCTTGATCGGTTCCCCCGGGTTGAGCGAGATGAAGAATTCGACGCGGTCCGCGCCGTCGGCCGTGACCGCGACCGGGGTTCCGTCCACGGTCATCCAGCTTCGGGCGTCCTCGCGCCGGTCGATCCGGATCTCGAAACGACCGTGGGGCAATCCCAGTTCGGCGAGCGCCTCCTGAACGGCGCGTTCCAGCCGGCGCCCGGCTTCGCGGCGCGCGGCCGAGAGGGACGCGCAGGCCCTGGCCAGTCCGGTCTTACCGGCCTCGAGTTCGGATTCCGTCCGGAGGATCTCGTCCTTCAGTGATTCCATGCGGGCAAGATCCTCCTCGGCCCGGCTGAGACGCTCCGCCACCGCTTCCATGGATCCGCCGTATTTCTTCTTGAGCCTTCCGAAGAGCGCCAGACGTTCCCGGATTTCCTCAAGCCGGCCGGGATTGTCCTCGATCCGGTCCGTCGCGGCGGTGATGCGTCTGAGGATGTCCTGAACCTGAATCGCGGTCGAATCGATCTCGTCGGCCCATCCCTGAAACGCGGGGTCCACCGAGCCGAGTTCGCCGAGCAGAGCGCGGACCGCGGACAGCCGCTCCTGCACCGATCCTTCCCCCTCGTAGAGCGCGTCCCGGACCGTGCCGACGGTGCGGGCGATGCGTTCAGCGCTGCGCAGAACCGCCTCTTCCCGAGTCAGGTTCTCCTCTTCGCCGGGTTTCGGGTCAGCGAGCCGGATCTCCCCGCTCTGGAACTCGAGCAGTTCTCGCTGATCCTTCAGCCGCTGCTCGCGCTCGGTCAAGTCGGCATATTTCTCCTGAAGCTGACGAACGGCATGATAGGCGTCCCGGACCGCGCGGATGAGCGCCCCGTCCACGCCGGAATTGTCCAGATAATCCAGATGCCGTTCGGGTCGGAGCAGCGCCTGGTGCTCGTGCTGGCCGTGCAGGTCGACCAGAATGTCGCCGATCGCGGTCAGCTGGTTGAGTGTCACCGGGGAATCATTGACGAAACAGCGGCTTCTCCCGGTGTCGAAGACTTCGCGCCGGAGCAGGAGGCATCCGGAATCGGGTCCGTCCGCCCCGGCGCCGGCCTCCCGGACCATCTCGTCCGGAACCTCGAACAGCGCCTCCACCACGGCCGAGGAGGCGCCCTGCCGGATGATGTCGGTTCTCGCGCGTTCTCCCAGTATCAGGCCGATGGCGCCGAGGATGATGGACTTGCCGGCGCCGGTTTCGCCGGTCAGGATGTTCAGCCCGGGCCCGAAAACGACGGACATTTCGTCGATCAGCGCGTAGTTCCGAATGGTGATCTGCTTCAGCATGGCGCTCCAGGTTTCACGGCCGGGCCGGCCGCCTTTCACCGGATCACGGCGACCTTGGCAACCGCGGTCCTGCCGCCCTCATCCTGAGCCGCGATCAGGTACAACCCGCCCGCGACAGCCGATCCCGCGTCGTTGCGCCCGTCCCACAGGAGCCGCCGTCCGTAATCGGTTCCGAAAGGAAACCGGCGGACCAGGCGGCCCGCGGCCGTGTACACGGACACGCTCACGCTCCCGGACAATCCCTCGACCACGACCGCTTCCTGGCGGTCGGGGAAAAAGGGATTCGGGCGCACGGACAGGGAAGCCAGCTTTTCAGCGGGCCGCGAGAAGGGCGTGGCGACGGACGAGAGGCCTCGGTCCGTGCCGATGAACACGCGGCCGGTTTCCGGATCCCAGGCCAGGGACGTGATCCGGTCCGAGGCAAGCGGGCTGGCGGCCGCGGTGAAATGATCGCCCTCGTACGTGGAAGCGGAGAAATAACCCGCGCCGATCATGGTCCCCACCCAGACGTTGTTCACGCCGTCCACGAGCAGCGCGGTGATGACGTCCTGATAGTACCGGTGGATCTGACCGACGGTCCCGTAGGAGTAATAAAACAGGCCGTCTTTTGTCCCGATCCACGCGACACCGTCCCGGTCCACGGCCACTGCCGTGATTTCATTCGTGGACAATCCGTCGGATGGGCCGATCCACTCGACGGACGGATCGTCGTCCGGATCGGAAGCCGTTCCCGCGTCGTCGAGTATCAGCACGCCTCCGGATTTCGCCGTGCCGATCCATTTCCGGTTGTCCGGCCCGACGGACACGCACTGAAGCTCCTGAGCGGTGACGCCCTGGCTGATGCCGAAATAGCTCCATCCGGAGTCCGGGTACAGCGCGGCGAGCGGACGATTGGTCTGTGCGTTCCAGTTCAGCGCCCACAACACGCCGTTTCCGTCGAACGCGAGATCGCTGACGCAGGGATAATTATCGCTGGCCGTGGTGCTCGTCGCGAGAATTCCATTCCGGACGTCGTAGACGGCCGCCAGACTGTCTCCCTCGACCCGGAACAAACCGTTTCCCCAGGTGCCGAACCAGGCGCGCCCGGGCCGGTCCGCTGCCACGGCGCGGGCGTCGGAGAGAGCGAGTTCCGGCCTTTCCGTGAATGAAAATGACTTCCACCCCGAGGCATCGAGACGGCATATGCCTTCCGGTGTGGCGCACCAGAGCGCGCCCGCCCCGTCGCAGGCCATGTCGGTCATCAGGCTCGCGACCGGACAGTGAGGCAGATACCGGACGGGTTCCGATTCAAGCGCGGCCGCTTCCCGGAGCCCCTGCCGAGTGCCTATCCAGAGCCGGTCCAGGAACACGGCGAGACTGAGGCCTCCGGTGACGGATGTCCATACCGGCTCCCACGAGGATCCGGACCAGCTGAAGATTCCCGCGGCGGTCGCGGCATACAGCCGGTCCCCGAACCGGACGGCCGCTTCCGGCCGGGCGCCGGGATACCCGCCGGCCAGCCATTCCCAGTCTTCTCCGTTTTCCAGAAAAAGGCCGGATGGCCCCAGCAAAGCTGTTTTTCCGTCCCACACGGTCAGGCAGGTCACCGCATCCTGCGACGCGGGAAGCGCCGGGTTGGACCAGGATTCCGGATCCAGCAGATTGGCTCCGTTCAACGGCGCCCACGCGGGACCCTCGTCCGTGGCGGCCCAGATCCGTCCTTCCCGGACGGCCAGGTCATTGACCGGTGTCTCCACCTGGATGCCCTGCCCGAGGCGCCTGTAGGTTTCCCTGACTTCATTCCGCGAGACGCGGAACAGGCTGACGCCGATGTCCAGGCCGACGAAGAGCGAGTCGCCCTCCGACCACAGGCTGGTGACGGATCGTCCCTGGTAATCGTCGACTGTCCGGCGTTCAAGGTCCGCTGGATTCCATTTTTGCAGGAGCCCGTTCGCGAAACCCAGCCAGAGCGTTCCGTTCCGGTCGGCCGTCACCGCGGTCATCTCGTTCGCGGCGAGTCCTTCCGTGTTGGTCCAGGACTGAAATGATCCGGTGGCCGGATCGAAAGCCAGCAGGCCCCCTTCGGTCGCGCACCAGAGACGACCCCCGGCCGGACAGAGATCCCGGATCTCCAGGGTGGCGGTGTGCGTCTTCCATTCCCACCAACCGGCCGAGAGACCGGCCGGGATCAAAAGGGACAGTACGGCCGCGGACCAGTTCCGGAGGCTCACCGGTCCAGCCTTCCCATCAGGTCGGCCATCTCGATTCCGCTGAGGGCCGCCTGCCATCCTTTGTTCCCCTGTTTCGCCCCGGCGCGCTCGAGCGCTTCCTCCAGGGTTTCGCAGGTCAACACGCCGAAAATCGTCGGCACTCCGGTCTGCAGCCCGACCTGGGCGATGCCCTTGGTCACCTCGGCCGCGACGTGCTGGTAATGATCCGTGCCTCCGCGGATGACGGCCGCCAGACAGATCACGGCGTCGTGCCGCTTGGACTGGGCCAGTTTCAGGGCGACGGTCGGAATCTCGAAGGATCCGGGCACCCAGACCACGGTGATGTCCTTCTCCTGGGCTTTGTGGCGGAGCAGGCAGTCCAGGGCTCCGTCCAGAAGGCGCCGGGTGATCATTTCATTGAACCGGCTGACGACGATGGCGAAACGCCGGTTTTCGGCGATGAGCTGTCCCTGTACGGGCTGGTTCATGTTTTCTCCTTATGGTTTTTCCGCGTCGCCGGACGGAATTCTTCCCAACATCCAGTCCCGGGCGATCAGATGTCCGAGCTTGTCCCGCTTCGTCTGCAGGTAACGGCTGTTGACGGAATTGGGCATGATCTCGATCGGCACGCGCTCCACGACCTCCAGCCCGTATCCCATCAGGCCGACGATTTTCTTCGGGTTGTTGGTGAGCAGGCGGATTTTTCGGACGCCCAGATCGACCAGAATCTGCGCGCCGATTCCGTAATCCCGCAGGTCGGCCGGGAATCCGAGTTCGATATTGGCCTCGACCGTGTCCTTCCCCTGGTCCTGGAGCTGATAGGCGCGTATCTTGTTGCTGAGGCCGATGCCGCGGCCCTCCTGCCGCATGTAGAGAAACACGCCCTTTCCCTCCCGGGCGATCTCGGCCAGCGCGCGCTGAAGCTGGTCGCCGCAATCGCACCGCATCGAACCGAACACGTCGCCGGTGAGGCATTCCGAATGGACGCGGACGAGAACCGGATCGGACGGGCCGGGCTCACCCTTGACCAGCGCAAGGTGGTGGTGGTCGTCGATGTCGCTCTCGTAGAGATGCAGGATGAATTCGCCGAAACGCGTCGGAAACCGGGTGGTGACGATGCGCCTCACCAGCCGGTCGTGAACGCACCGGTAGGCGATCAGATCCCGGATCGTGCAGACGGCGAGACCGAAACGTTCCGCGGTTTTCTCCAATGAAGGCATGCGGGCCATGGATCCGTCCTCGTCCATGATCTCGCAGAGCACGCCGCCCGGGGTCAGTCCGGCCAGGCGTCCGAGGTCCGCGACCGCCTCGGTGTGGCCCGCGCGCGAGAGGACGCCGCCCTCGGCGGCGCGGAGCGGGAAGATGTGACCGGGCCGGGCCAGATCTTCGGGTTTCGTGCCGGGCGCGATGAGCGCCCGGACGGTCTCGGCCCGGTCGTGCGCGGACACGCCGGTGGTGGTGCCCCGGACCGCGTCCACGGAGACGGTGAAGGCCGTTCCGCGGATGCTGGTGTTCTCGTCCACCATCGGGTCCAGGCCGAGCCTGTCGAGACGGTCCGCGGTCAGGGAGACGCAGATCAGCCCCCGGCCGTGCTTCGCCATGAAGTTGATCTTCTCAGCCGTGATCAGGTCCGCGGCCGTGACGAAATCGCCTTCGTTCTCGCGGTCCTCGTCGTCGACAATGATCAGTATTTCTCCGCGCCGGAAGCGTTCGATCGCTTCCGGAACCGGGCACGGGGCGCTCATGGAACTCCTTCTGGACGCCGCGACCGGGTCCTGTCTGCTGCCCCCTTCCGTTTCGAGGGCTTCACGGTTCCTGAACCCGGATTCCGGGGACCCCGTCATTCCTCCACCCCCATTTCAACTTCTCCGATTTTCGTTCCCGTTTGATCGCGCGACAGAAGGCGCTCCGCGTATTTGGCGAAAAGGTCCGTTTCGACGTTCACCCGGCTGCCGGGAGCCAGTTCCTTCAGCGTCGTGTTTTCAAATGTGTGCGGAATGACCGATACCGTGATCCGCTCGCGTTCCAGCAGGGCCACGGTGAGGCTGACTCCGTTCAACGCGACGGACCCCCGTTCCGCCACCTGGCGCATCAGGCCGGCCGGAATGCGGACGGTGATCATCCGGCTGTCGCCTTTCGGCCGGACCGACACCACCGAACCGACGCCGTCCACATGGCCCTGCACCAGATGCCCGCCGAGCCTGTCTCCGAGCGCCAGCGCCCGCTCGAGATTCACGCGTTCCCCGGTTCGCAGGCGGCCGAGCGTGGACTGTTTCAGGGTCTGGGAAACCGCTGTGGCCTCGAAATCATCCCCCTGCGTTTCCGTCAGGGTCAGACAGACGCCGTCCACCGCGACGGAATCGCCCGTCCGCAGTTCCGGCGCGAGACGCGGCGCCTGAATCCGGATGCGCACACTGTCGCGCCCTGGAAGAATCCGGCGGACCGTTCCTATTTCTTCGACAAGACCGGTGAACACGGCCGCTCTCCGATGAACAGAATGTCCTCTCCCGACCGGCGCCAGGTGAAACGCTCGAAACGGACCAGCTGATCCAGGCCGGTGATTCCCAGATCGCCGATCACAGGGGTGCCTTCTCCCATGAGGCGGGGAGAGATGAAACCGATCCATCTGTCCGCGCATCCGGCGGACAGCGCCGAAGTCCAGGTGTCGGGACCGCCTTCCAGCAGGATGGAGATCATGCCCTCGGCCGCGCACCGCTTCAGGACGGACCTGAACGGGAACCGGCCGTCCGCGCCGGTTTTCAATGTCCAAACCCGCACGCCGGCTTTCAGGAGACGCAGACGCCTGCCGGCGGGCGCGCCGGAACCGGTCATCACGACGGTCCGTTCCGGATCCGCCGCGCGGACCAGCCGGCTTTCGCAAGGAATCTCCAGGCGGGGATCCAGGACGATGCGGACCGGCTGAAAACCCGGCCTGCGCCTTCCGGACCGGTTCCGGACTGTCAGCTCCGGGTCATCCCGGATCACGGTGCGGACACCGACCAGAATGGCATCGTGTTCCAAGCGCAGACGGTGAACCCAGCCTCTGGAATCCTCGCCGCTGATCCAGCGGGATTCCCCGGCGGCCGTCGCCACGCGTCCGTCCAGTGTCTGGGCGACTTTCAATGTGACGAAGGGTCGGCCGTATTTCATGAAATGGAAAAAAGACTCATTGAGGCTGCGGCATTCGTGCTCCAGAACGCCCTCGGTCACCGTGATACCGGATCGCCGCAGTGCCTTGATTCCGCGTCCGTTGACCAGCGGATTCGGGTCCCTGCAGCCCACCACGACGTTCCGGATGCCGGAACGGATGATGGCCTCCGCGCAGGGCGGCGTCTTGCCATGATGGCTGCAGGGTTCCAGGTTGACGTACAGTGTGCATTCCCGAAGATGGCCGGATTCGGCTCTCGCCAGAGCATTGACCTCCGCGTGAGGTCCCCCGTATCTTTCGTGAAATCCGTCGGATATGATTCTCCCCCGCCTGACCAGAACGCACCCTACAGCTGGATTTGGATGCACTTTTCCAATCCCGCGCCTGGCGAGCCGGAGAGTACGTCTCATGAAATATGCATTATCCATATAAAAAACAGCCCTAAAAGTATCCTTTCAGGGCTCGTGATGCTAGCGTTTGATCGCAACCTGTCGCCATCCTCTTTCATCCGGACTTTAACCGTCGGCACCAGATTTTCACTGGTTCAGAGCGAAAAAAACACATCTTTTTCGCGCGCGTGGGCTTTCACCACCGGTCAGGAATTTCGCCTTGCCCTGAAGAAGACTGAATCAATTTAAATAAATTGAATTTATCAGTCAAGCTTTATTTTCTGGGCTTCTGGTCGTTTTTCACTATAGATAGTTAATTTTCGGGCTTCACCACTAGATATGGCCAAAATTTGCACTTTTCTCTTGACTTTCTCGCTTCGAATCGTATATTTCAGCATCGATCCGGAATTCCCCCAAACCGTACTATCCAAACCAAAGAGAATCAATCATGGCTCAATTTCCACGGGAGACAAGGAAGAATGTCGCTTTCTTCCTGGAGGATGATCTGTTCGGAAAGGATGAAAACGGAAAGAAATCAGCCCGGGAAGAACCGGCCGATCTTCGCCGGATCACCGAGGACCTCACCCCGTTGAAGGACACACCCCTGAGTGAGCCCGAACCGATGGAAGAACCGCTCCGCATACCGGATTCGATTCCCCTGACGGAAAACGCGCGGACCGTCCTCCGGAAGCGGTACCTGAAAAAAGACGCGAACGGCAACGTATTGGAAACCCCCGAGGACATGTTCCGCCGCGTCGCGCGCTTCATCGCTTCCGCGGACCAGATTTACGATCCCGAGGCGGACTGGACCGCGACGGAAAACCGCTTTTACGCGATGATGGCCAACCTGGAATTCATGCCCAACTCCCCGACGCTGATGAACGCGGGCCGCGAACTGCAGCAGCTGTCGGCCTGCTTCGTCCTCCCGATCGAGGACTCCATGGAGTCCATTTTCGACGCTGTGAAGAACACGGCCCTGATCCACAAATCGGGCGGCGGCACCGGTTTTTCATTCTCCCGAATCCGCCCCAAGAACGACATCGTCTGTTCGACCAAGGGCATCGCGTCCGGCCCCATCTCCTTCATGCACGTTTTCGACGAGGCGACTGAGACAGTCAAGCAGGGCGGCACCCGCCGCGGCGCGAACATGGCGATTCTCCGCGTCGATCATCCGGACATCCTGGATTTCATCGAGGCCAAGGAGGATGACGACAAGCTGAACAACTTCAACATCTCGGTCGCCCTGACCGAGACGTTCTGGAAAGCGCTCGAATGCGACGGGGAGTACGACCTCATCAATCCGCATGACCGGCAGAAGGCCGGATCGCTCCGGGCCAGGGACGTGTATGACCGCATCGTCCGCCATGCCTGGGAGAACGGCGAGCCCGGCGTCATCTTCATCGACCGGATCAACCGCGACAACCCCACGCCCGCGCTCGGCGAGATCGAATCGACCAATCCATGCGGCGAACAGCCGCTTCTCCCCTACGAATCGTGCAACCTCGGCTCGATCAATCTCGCCGTCATGACGCGTCAGTCGGACGGCGTCACGGAAGTGGATTTTGAAAAACTCCGCCGGACGGTCCGCACGGCCGTGCATTTTCTCGACAACGTGATCGACATGAACAAGTTCCCGCTCCCCCAGATCGAGAAGATGACGAAATCCACCCGCAAGATCGGCCTGGGCGTCATGGGATTCGCGGATCTTCTTTTCGATCTTGACATCCCGTACAACTCGAACGAGGCCATCGACCTGGCCGTCCAGATCATGAAATTCATCGCCGAGGAATCCCGGAACCAGTCCCGCGAACTCGCGGCCCGGCGCGGGGCGTTTCCGGCTTTTCCGAAGAGCGTGTACGCGGAGCGCGAGGAGCCGCCGATCCGGAACGCCACGCGAACGACCATCGCCCCGACCGGCACCATCAGCATCATCGCGGGCTGTTCCAGCGGCGTCGAACCCCTCTTCGCGCTTTCGTTCACCCGGCACGTCATGGACGACAACCAGTTGCCGGAAGTGGTCCCATCGTTTCTCGAACGGCTGCGCCGCGAGAACCTGTACACCGAAGCGCTCGCGCGGACCGTCGCGGAAAAGGGATCGCTGGACGGATTGGAGGGGATTCCAGACCGCCTGAAGCGCATCTTCGTGACGGCGCATGAAGTGTCCCCGGAATGGCACATCCGCATGCAGGCGGCCTTCCAGAGCTGCACAGACAACGCCGTGTCCAAGACCGTGAATTTCGCCAATTCCGCGACTGTGGAGGATGTGAGCAAGGTGTACCGGATCGCCCATGACCTGGGGTGCAAGGGCGTCACGATTTACCGGGACGGCAGCCGGGAGAAACAGGTCCTGAACAAGGGGACATCCAAGAAGGCGAAAGAGGCGGAGGCCGAAGCCGTCCCGGAGACCGGCCCGAAGCCGAGGCCCCGCGTGCTCCGCGGCTTCACAACCAAACTCAACACCGGCCAGGGATCCCTTTATGTCACCATCAACAACGACGGATCCGATTCGCCCATCGAGGTGTTCGCGAATATCGGCAAGAGCGGCGGGGACACCGCCGCACTTTCCGAGGCCATCGGCCGTCTCATCTCCATCGGCCTGCAGAAAGGCGTGGCCGTTGAGGAATTGGCGCAGACGCTGACCGGCATCACGGGATCACGGCCCGTGTGGAACGAAGGCATGCTGATCAAATCGGTTCCGGACGGCATCGGCCAGATCCTGATGCACGAATTCGGCAGGAAAAAACCGGAAGAGAAGATCATCAAGCCGGAACCGGCGGCCGAGAAACCGCTGAACATCAAGCTCGCCGAGCAAACCGGCCCCGAGTGCCCGGAATGCGGCGGCTCCCTGCGGGCCGAGGGCGGATGCACCATCTGCGTCAGCTGCGGATATTCGCACTGCGGCTGACCTGAGCCATGGACAGCGCCGGCCCCGATAGCGACCGCAGGCTGGGCGACGCCTGGTCCGGCTGGACGAAGTCCCCGGACGCGGACACGAACGCGCCGGACACGCGTTCGTCCAAGAGACTGTTCCTCGCCTCCGCCCCGTTCCTGCTCATCACAGCCGGCCTGGCATGCGTGGCCGGCTTTTATTTTCTGTCACCGCGGCTCCGCACCTGGGGAGAGGCCTGGGTCACGTTTTTCGCCTGCGCGCTGGCCGCGGCGTGGGGAACCGGCGCGCTGCTTTTCGCCGGTCTGGTCGTGACACTTTCCGTCAAACCGGGTTCCCGCCTCTGGCGGTTTTTCCCCAGGCACCTTCCTCTCTTGTTTTTCCGTCCTTCCATCCGCTTCTTTTCGCGGCTGATCGGCGGCGACGCCGACCGTCTCGCGCACTCCTTCATCCGGGTTCACAACGCCTGGGAGGAAAGAGCCTCCGCTCCCGTGACCGCGGACCGCGTCCTCGTTCTCCTTCCCCGATGCCTCTCCGGGCCCCAGATGGAACTGATGAAGGAAAAATGCCGTTCCGCCGGGGTTTCCGCGGTTGTCGTATCCGGAGGGGAAGCGGCCCGGGAGGCTGTGCGGGAAAAGAAGCCCGCGGCCGTGATCGGCGTGGCATGCGAGCGGGACCTGCTTTCAGGGATACGCGACCTGCATCCGCGGATCTCCGTCATCGGCCTCCCCAATTTCAGGCCGGAGGGACCCTGCCGGAACACGCAGGCCGACGCCGAGGAACTCGGCCGCGTGCTCAGCCGGATGACCCGGCCGTCCGGATCCGGGCCAGGAAACCCCACGTAATGAAGGCCACCAGGGTTCCGGCTCCGACGGACACGAAGAAGAACAGGGGCAAAACCGACCAGACGTCCAGGTCGGCCACGTAGAGAAGGGACGCGACAGCGATCTGGGAGGCGTTTTTGACGAAAGCGCCGAGAATGCTCAATCCGGCCAGACCGAACAGCCTCGGCGCCAGTCGGTGGACTCCGGCCACGGCCGCCACGGAGAGCACGCCGCCCGTCGCAGAGAAAACAAAGGACGGCTGAAACAGGGTGCCGGTCAGAAATCCGGCGACCAGCACCCGCAGAACGGCCACCGAGAGGGCAGCGCCGGTTCCGTTCCGGATCAGGAGCGCGAGCGGTATCACATTGGCCAGGCCCAGCCGGAAAAAAGGCAGGGGCAAACCGGCCGCTTCCTCCACCGTGAACAGCACGGAGGCAACGCCGGTCCAGAGGGCCAGTTCGGCGATTCTCCGTGCCCGGGACGGTTTAACGGATCCGCCATCCATGCCGAAGCGCGCTTTCTTCAGGGCGTCCATCCATCCACTTCAGGAAGCCCCCCCGTCGAGTCCTCCACGGTCACGGTCACCCGGTTCGGAATGCAGATGAGCATTCGGCCGGCGTTCCGGATTTCTCCTTGATGCACGCAGTTTTTCCCCGGGCACGGCGACCGGAGAACGCGGGTCCCTCCGCCGGATACTGCGATTTCAGTATTCCCCATGATCCCTTGCACCGTGAGAACCGTGTCCGCTCCAAGAGGAAGCGTCAGCTTCGGGCTTCCATCAACGGATATCCGGATCCTGTTTCCGTCGGATCCCGTTCTTTCGGGACGGAATACCGAGAAAACCGTAATGCCGGCCAGAAGGACGAGCATGAAGTCCGCAGGGCGGATAAGAGGAAACGGAGATTGTCCGGAAAGCCGATTGAAGCTCCCCGCGGCCCCGCTGCGCGGGACCAA
>JAUCQC010000227.1 GCA_030372965.1 bacterium | reverse complement strand
TCCTCCGCCCGGCTGTCCGACCCCGAGATCCAGCGCGTGCTGGAGGACAGCAACCAGCGGATCCGGACCATGGCCATGATCCACGAGCGGCTCTATCAGTCGGAGGATTTCGAGCGGATCGATTTCCGCGAATACACCGTGACCCTGGTGTCCGACCTCATCGTTTCGCACCACAGCGGCAACCGGATCAGCCCGCGGTTCGACCTACGGGTGGGGATTCTGAGCCTCGATCTGGCCATTCCGTGCGGGCTCATTCTGAACGAGCTGGTCACCAACGCGGTCAAGCACGCGTTTCCGAACGAGCGAAGCGGATTCATCGCGGTGCGCTTCATCGAGGACAAGAGCGGCAATTACGTTCTGGAAGTCGCGGACGACGGCGTCGGCATGCCCGGAGAACCGGACGCGGAGCGGGCGGATTCGCTCGGCATGAAGCTCGTGCACGTGCTGACCCAGCAGATCGAGGGACAGCTGGAATTCCGGAACGCGGGGGGATTGACGGCGACGGTCACGTTCCCGAAGCCGGAGGCGGGGCGGGACTGACGGGCCGGCCGGAAGACCGGGTTCGAATGACGGGGAAGGGAGCGGGCGGGCGAGGCGTTTCAGCCGGCCGCTGGTCGAAGCTCAGGCGGGCGGTTTGACGGGAGGCGTTCTCTTGAGGAGTTTGTCGATCATGCCGAGCAGTTTTTCCGGCGAATCACTGCCCTTGATGCTGTAGTAATTGGCCCCCAGATTGATCGCCTTCTGAACATCCGCGAAATCCTTCAGTGTGGTCAGCACCAGCACGGGAATCGATTTGAGGGCGGCTTCCCCGCGGATTTTCTTGAGCACATCCAGGCCGTGAATGTCCGGAAGGATCATGTCCAGGCAGATGAGATTCGGGTTGTGTATCTGCGCGGCCGTCCAGCCCTGTTCGCCCGTCTCGGATTCGATCACGTTGTAACCGGCCGATTCCAGCACCTTCTTGTAAAAGGCGCGGATGGTGGCGGAATCCTCAACCAGCAGAATCGTGAATTTTTGAGTGTTTTCCATTTGCATTTTGCATGAGTTAGGAGGTTGTTTGATCAGAATATAAGGGATGCAATAGTCATACCAAATAATGTTTTATCACGGGAAAAATATTATAAATCCTAAAGAAACAATATGATAAAATGGATTTCGATCCGCAGCCGGCCATATCATGTCTGATCCATGTGGACGGAATCCGTGAGCGCGGCCGGGCCGCGGGGAGCTTCAACTCAAGCTTGATTCCATCAGCGGTTTTTGATACATTGTCCCGAAGCGGACATTCCGCCGGCTCTGCCTGCAGGCCAACCGGATCAAGGGAGATGCCGCGACACCCGGCGTTCATCCAACCGAAGAGAAGGGAGAAACGGTCATGAGTCAGCTGCCCCATGGCGGAGTCCTGATCAACCGGTACACAGATCCGTCGCTCGCGGACTCCCTGATCGAGCGCTGCGGCCGGCTGAAATCGTGGCAGCTTTCCGATCGGGAACTGTGCGACCTGGAGATGATCGCGTCGGGAGCCTACAGCCCGCTGACCGGGTTCATGGGCCGCAGCGATTTCAAGGCCGTGCTGGACAACCACCGCCTGTCCAAGGGACTGCCCTGGACTGTCCCGATCCACATCACTGTTCCGGTCTCGTTCGCCTCCGGCCTCAAATCAAGCGAGGAGATCGCCCTGCTCGACGAATCCCGCAAGCCCGTCGCGATCCTCTCAGTTTCCGACATTTTCGAGTACAACGCGCTGGAATACGCGCACAAGGTGTTCAAGACGACCGACGTGAAACACCCGGGCGTGTCCGCCCTCTATGCCATGGAGCCGAGGATGCTCGCCGGCGAGGTGACGGTGCTGAAGCGCCGCGGCCACCGGACGTTCAACCGGTACCGCCTGGAACCGTCGGAAATCCGGGATCTCATCCAGGACCGGAAATGGCGGACGACCGCCGGATGGGCGTCGGTGGAAACCGCGCACCGCAGGGAGGAATACCAGATCAAATGCGTGATGGAGACGGTCGACGGACTGCTGATGCACCCGTTCGTCGGCGGGGCGCTGCCCGGGGAGATCGACCCCGAAGTCCGCATGAACTGCATCGAGGCCCTGATCGACGGCTATTTCCCGAAGGACCGGGTCCTGCTGGCGGCGCTTCCGGGCCGTCCCCGCGCCATGGGCGGGCGCGAAGCGGTGTTTCAGGCCATCGTGCACAAGAATTTCGGGTGCACGCATTTCATCATGGGATCCGATTACACAGCCCAGGAGCGGGCCGAGGCGCGGGATCTGATTGCGCGGTACGAGGCGAAGGAGCTTGGCATCACGCCGATGTTCGTGGACGACGCTTTTTACTGTAAGGCCTGCGGGAGCATGGCCACCGGGCGGACCTGCCCGCACACCGGCGTGGGCCGACTGTCCTTCAGCGGCGCGGCGATTCAGGAGCTGCTTCAGAAGGCGAAACCCCTGCCTCTGGAGTGCACGCGCGCCGAGGTCGGCCTGATTCTGCTCGAATCGGTGCGGGCCGCGAAAAAGGCCTAGGAAGGCGGGCGCATCTCGACGAGGGTGGCGCCCCAGCCCCCGGATTCGGGGGGGGCGTCGTGGAAGCGGAGCACGTCGGGCCGCGTCCGGAGAAAGCGGATCACCTCGAATTTCATCCGGCTCCGGCCCTTGCCGTGCACGATGCGCAGCGTCCGCAGGCCGAGCGAGGCGGCGTTCTCCAGGAACGCGCCGAGCACCTCGGGCGCCTGCTCCGGGAAGAACCCGTGCAGGTCGAGCGTGTCCGTGACCCGGACGGGTTCCGGAAAATACAGGTCCCCTTCGTCCGGCGGCCGCACGGATCAGCGCTTTCTGTGGATGCGGATGCGCACGTAACCGGTTCCCGTGATCTCGAAGGGGATGTTCGTGCCGTCCCGGTTGTAGAACGGTTCGGGGACGCTGGGGGAGAGGGAGTAGAGGGCGGGATCGGTCGGAATGTGGAGCCGGCCGGACGCGTCGGTGCCGAGGGTGTCCGCGCGTCTTCCGCCCGTGCCGTCCATGGCGGTCATCTCGATCGCGTTGCTGTAGCCCTCGGCCTCCATGAAGCATTGATAGGAGCCCGCGGGAACGAGTTTCCGGTCGTCGTCGCGGCCGTCCCAGAAATAGATGTAGCGACCGGGCACGCCGATGCGATCGTAGAGGGTGCGCACGAGCGCGCCCTTTTTCACTTCCGTGGGGCTGTCGCAGCCGGTCGGCACCGCGAGCGCGAGCAGGATCCAAAGCGCGGCCCGGCGCCCGGTCACCGCCGCGCCCTTCAGAAATTCCACGGTTTGCACAGAATCCCCCGTATCCGAACGTCGAAGAACCGGCTCACGTTCGCGGGCCGCAGCACGATCGCCGTGTCGGCGCCCGATTCCGTGCCGCCCACCGAGATGACGTCGCGGTCCGTGCGCACCCAGCCCGCGTCCGCGGCCATCAGCGCGGTTTCCACCGCCACTTTGACGCCCTGTCCGAAAGTCCGCAGGGCGTTGGCGATCAGTTCCTCCGTTTCAAACGTGCCGAACTTGAACCGGACCGCGCGGCCGATGCCGCCGAAGGCGTGCTGACAGGTCAGGACGCGGCCGCCCGCGCTCTCGATCTTCCCCCGGTTTTCCGCGAGCATCTCCGTTTCGTTCGGGGCCGAAAATCCGTGCACGTGCGAGACCACGATCACGTCCCGGCCCGGGAAACGGCCGACGGCCCGGACGCCCGTGTCGCCGGACGTGCTGGCCGTCAGGATCGTGCGAATGCCGAGACGGTCCGACCATTCCCCCGCGATGCGCAGGGTTTCATCCGTGTTTTCCGGTCCCGGTTTCTCGAAATATACGGTCTGATAGTCCATCTTTCCACCCGTCGTGTATGGGGAGGCGTTCACCACTGGTCATTGCCGTACCCCGAAGCGAAATCCGAGTCCGTCTCCTCGAAATCCTCGACGTTCAGGCGGTTCTGGTCCGCTTCCTCGCCGTTCAGGCCGATGATCTGCGCCTCGGAATAGGGTTTGGTCTGGCTGCATTCGACGCAGGTGGTCGTCTCGGGAAGGGCCTCGATCCGCGCCGCGGGAATCGGCTTTCCGCAGAACTCGCAGAGCACCCTTTTCTTGCCGTCCTTCGCGGCCTTTCCGGCCTTCTCCTGACGGGCCGGCCCGGCCGGAGCATGCCGGTCCTTGGCTTTGACGGTCACGGCCTTCCGGGCCGGCTTGGCCGGCTTCGCGGAACGGACCGGTTTGGACGCGGGTTTGGCCTTCGCCGCGGGCCGGACGGATTTGCGCTGGGCCTTCTTCGGGGAGGACCCGGCCGCGGTTGTTTTTTTCTTTCGGGGAGCGGCTTTTTTCTGAACCTTGGTCGCTTTCTTCATAAGACGCCTTTCTGATTGCGGTTGGGTTTATTGCGCGTTTATCGCTTCGGAAACGCCGGGAGCTTCGGCCCGGCCGGGGGATTCCTCTTCAGCAGATCCAGCGCGGTCTCGACCGCTTTTTCAAGCTGGGGATCGCGGCCCGCGAGAACATCCTCCGGACGGTTCTCGATCAGGATGTCCGGCCGGGCGCCCCGGTTCTCCACCAGCCAGTCGCCGCGATCCGGGTCGAGAAAACCGACGTTGGACTGGGTCACGAGGGCGCCGTCCGCGGCCGGTATCATGTTGGTGATGCCGACCAGCCCGCCCCAGGTGTCGGTCCCGACAACCGGACCCAGTTCCGCCTTCTTCACCAGCTCGATGAAGAGTTCCCCGTCCGAGGCGGTGTTCCCGTCGCAGATGAAAACCAGCGGACCCGGGTGAACGGCGTGGGGGTAGCGCATGGGTTCGAAATCGCGCGTCCGGCTGTAGAACGCGAGGCGGCGCTCGAGCTTGTCGAGCACGAACCACGCGATGAACCCGCCGCCGTTGCCGCGGACGTCGATGATCAGGCCGTCCCGGTACCGCTCGGCCCTGAACCCCTGCTCGAACTCACGGAATCCCTCCTCGTCCATGTCGGACAGCCGGATGTATCCGACCCTGCCGCCCGACATTTCTGCCACGCGCCGGTAATCGGCCTCCGTCCGCTCGGCCCGACGCAGGGCCTCTTCCGAGACGAGCGTCTTCACCTTCACGCGCCTGCACCCGGCCGTGTCCGGCCGGCTGTTCACCGTCAGGACGACCGTTTTTCCGGCCTTTCCCGCGAAATGGGAGTACACGTCCTCTTCCGCCGAAACCGGACGGCCGTCGACGGCCAGCAGAAAGTCGCCGGGCCGGACATCCGTTCCCGCGGACGCGAGGGGACTCCTGAGGGACTCGTCCCAGGAGCGTCCGGAGACGACGCGGCCGATGCGGACGCGGCCCGAGGCCGCGTCGGGCTCGAAATCACAGCCCAGGAGACCCACGCCGACCGTCCGGTCCCTGGGAATGCGCGTCTCGTCCCCCCGGTCAAGCACGTATTCGTGCGAAACGCCGAGCTCTCCGATCATGCCGCCGATGAGGTCGTTCAGCTCCGACCGGTCCGCGACCCAGGGGATCATCGCCTCGTATTTTTCCAGCACGGCCCGCCAGTCCACGCCGTGCAGGTCCGGATCATAGAAGAACAGCCGGATCTGGTTCCAGACCGTTCGGAGAATCTGTCCGTACTCACGGCGGGGTTCGATTTTCTGGCGGAACCCGCGCCAGTCGAATCCGCCGTCGCCCGGCAGGCTCTCGCCGTCCGTGCCCACCGAGCCGGCCGTGAAGCCCGACAGGTACGCGGCTTTCGATCCGTCCCCGCTCAGGCTGTAGCTCCCGATGTTCGTGAGAATCTCCGTGAACCGCCTCGAAGCGCGGGTGAATTTCAGCAGGGTCCAGTCGGTGGTGCGCGACGGGCGGAGAAACTGGTCCCATCCGGGAAAGCCGTAGACGTCCTTGGACAGCACGCAGAATCCGCCGTTCAACGCCTGGAGCCGCGTGTAGGTTCCGGCCGGGACCGGCGCCGCGGCCAGCCTGTCCCCGAGTCCCTCCGGATCGATACGGAACGGCCGCGCCCCGGGCTCGGACTCCGCGCCGTCCTCCTCCTTTTCGAAGGGGGAGCGTCCGTCCGAACGCAGGATGGCCGCCAGGACCACGGACATGGACCCGTTGATGTGGTTGTCCATGAACGGATCGAGCAGGGGGTCGAAATTCCGCAGGGACAGGAAATAGAGACAGTCGCCGTCGCGGTCGAACGCGGGCCAGGTGTCGTCGTACCGGTCGTCCGTGACCCTCACGACGCGGCGGCCCTCCACGTCGTACAGGAAGATGGACGAGTTCATGTTGGCTTCGCACTTGGAATAGGCGATCCACTTCGAGTCCGGGGACCAGTCGTACTCGGCCGTTTCCCAGGTGATTTCATTGTCCTTCTGGTACCGGGTCCGGTCCACCCGTTCGCAGGATCCGGCCTCCACGTCGGCCAGCCAGAGGCCGTACCGGTGGTCGCCGAAGACGATCCTTTTCGAGTCCGGGGACCAGAGCGGGCGGTAGGGCCAGCCGTCGAAACCGGAGGACAGCCGCCTCCAGGGTCCCGCGCCGTCCGGCGCCGTGACGTAGAGTTCGTACGCGCCGGTTTTGTCGGAAAAGAAGGCCGCCCATCTTCCGTCCGGCGAAAGCGCGGGCAGGAGTTCGTTCGAATCCGGAGTGCCGGTGAGGTTCCGCACGCCGTCCGGGCCCACCCAGTACGCGTCGCCGCGCGCCTGAACCGCGGCCGCGCTCCCGTCCCGCGAGAGCGACACGGCCTGCACGTCGTCCGACGGATCGATGAAGGTCTCCCGCGTGAGCCAGCGGTCGGACGGAATGACCGCGTCGACCGCCCGGTCCCGGCCGGAGGGGATGTCGTACACCCGCAGGGATCCGCCGCAGACGTAGACCACGACGTCGCCGCCGATGGCCGCGTCCGCCGCGTCGAAATCGGAGTGGTCCGTCAGGCGGACCGCTTTCCGGTCCTTCAGCGTCATGGCGTACAGGTTCATGCGGCCGTGCCGGTCGGAGAGGAAGACCACCGACTCCCGGTGCCACATGGGCCGGATGTCGAATCCGCGGTGGTCCGTGAGCCGCTCGAAGGTTCCGGAGCCGAGATCCGCCAGCCACACGTCGGGCTGGGCCCCGCCCTTGTAACCCATCCAGTGCATCCGGTCCGCGTCGGAACGCGTGAACACCAGGCGCCTGCCGTCCGGCGCGAAGGAGGCGTGACGGATCCGGTCGATGCGTTCCGGCGTCTGCGGCCCTCCCGCCGCGGGAACCCGCCAGACTTCGCGGTCCACGGCCCGTTCGGAGGAAAACAGGATGAAGCGTCCGTCCGGGGTCCAGTCGATCACGTCGTCGTCCGCGGGGTGGAAGGTCAGCCGGCGCGGCTCCCCGCCCGCCGCGGGCATGACGTAGACGTCCACGCCTCCGTCATACGAGGCGGTGAACGCGATCCATTTTCCGTCCGGCGAGAAACGGGCGAGGGTTTCCGTTCCCGGGTGCGACGTGAGGCGGCTGGCGGTTCCCCCGGTCGAAGGCACCGTCCACAGGTCGCCCTCGCAGGTGAAAACGATTCGGCCGCCGTGAATGTCCGGATTTCTGATCCACCGGTTTTCGGCATGGGACGCGGCCAGCACTGCCAGGGAGAGAACCGTCGAACGCCATTTGGGCATAAACGCCTCAAAATGCGGTAAATACGGAATAGAGGGTCAAAAGATAACGTTTTTGCGGAAAAAATGCAACCAAAAAAGAGATGGAACGCGGATGGGGAGGAATGGAACACGGACGCCTGCGGCGCGGATGGGACGGATTGACAAGGATCAAAAAAGGTTGAATAGGGTAATGCATTCATTCAAAGTCGCGTCAACCCCGCGGAAGTGTCCTTTTCATCCGGGTCAGCGGGCGGGAACAAATGGAACACGGACGCCTTCGGCGCACGGATGGAATGGATTGACACGGATAAAAAATAAGGTTGAATAGGGTAATGCATTCATTCGGATAGCAGCCGAAGAGATTGTAGGTCCGATATGCCGGGCATCCCCGGATCCAGTCCGGGGCAAGCCCCGGATCAAGTCCGGGGCAAGCTTTTCAGCGAGGCTATCGGACACATCCGTCCGGATTCCGGGTTCCGCGTTGCGGTCAAATCTCCCGCGGGAGGCTCACGCCCGCGGCCCGAAGAGCAGCGTTCCGATGCGGATCTCGGTGGCGCCTTCATCGATCGCGACCTTGTAGGAATGGCTCATGCCCATGGAGAGCACGGTCATTCCCGTTTCGCCGTCCTTGCGGGGCAGGGCCTTCGACAGGCGCTCGAAAACCCGCCGCGTTTCGCGGAAATACCGCCGTGAATCCTCCGGATCGGATTCAAATGATCCCATGGTCATGAGCCCGGCCAGCCGGAGATTCGGCAGCGCCGACACCGCTGCCGCGAGCGCGTCCGCCGCTTCCGGGAAAACCCCGGTTTTGCCGGTTTCCCGGCCGCTGTTGATCTCGATGAGCACGCGAAGCGGCCCGCGTCCCGATTCGCCGGTCCGACGGTCGATTTCGCGGGCCAGGTTCTCGGAGTCCACGGTCTCGATCACGTCGAAAAGGCCGACGGCCTTCCGGACCTTGTTGGTCTGCAGGTGGCCGATGAGATGACAGGGAACCGTTCGATCGAGTCCTTTGAGAAGCGCGGCCGTTTCCTGAACGTAATTGCCGCCGAGCAGGCGCACGCCCGCGTCCACGGCCTCGCGGACCTCGTCCGGGCCGCGCGTCTTGATCACGGCTATGAGGGATACGGTTTTCGGGATTTCGTTCAGTAGTCGGTGGACGTTTTCGGTGATCTGGGACATTCGGTGTTTTCTCGGGTTCTGAGTTCCGGGTTCCGAGTTCCGGATTCCTGGTTGTAGGTCCGATATGCCGAGCATTCCCGGATCAAGTCAGGGACAAGCCCCGGATCAGGGTCCGGGGCTTGCCTCTCAGCGAGGCTCTCGGACATCAGGGATTGAAGTCCTGAGTTCCTCGGAACCCGGAACTCGGAACCCGGAACCCGGAACTTCTTTCACTTATTTCCCAGCCGCCCTCAGCGCCTCCTCCCACACCCGCATGAAATTTCCGCCCCAGATCGCGGCGATGTCCTTTTTCGAATAGCCGCGGCGGATGAGTTCGGCCGTGACCGCGGGGAATCCGCTCACATCGGGGCAGTCCGAGAGCCCGGCGCCGCCGTCGAAATCCGATCCGATGCCGACGTGTTCGATCCCCGCGACGCTCACCGCGTGGTCGATGTGGTCCGCCAGGTCGGACACCGACGCCTTCGGCACGGGGAACCGGTTGTCCACCGCGGCCCGCGCCTCCTCGTATTCGGTCCGCCTGGAAGCGGGCACCCGGTCCCACTCTCCGTAAATGCGCTTCAGCGAGTCCATGGCGGCGGCGCGGCCGGCCGGCGGCTCGGAACGGATCAGGTAGAAGGAGCACAGATTGATCTGCGCGACGCCGCCCTGTTTGGCCAGGGCCCGGAGCATGTCGTCGGTGAGGTTCCGGGGATTGTCCATCAGGGCGCGGCAGCAGGAGTGCGAGGCGACCACCGGCGCGCGCGACACGCGGAGCGCGTCGTAGAAGGCGGAGTCGGACGCGTGGGACACGTCGATCAGCATGCCGAGGCGGTTCATCCCGCGGACCACGGATTCCCCGAACGGGCTCAGTCCGTTCCACTTCGGGCCGGCCGGGTCGGTGGACGAGTCGCAGATGTCGTTGTTCCGCGAATGGCACAGGGTGATGTACCGGACGCCCCTGGCGTGGAAGGCCGCGACCGCGGTCGAGTCCGTGCCGAGCGGGTATCCGTTTTCCATGCCGACGCAGACGGCCCGCAGTCCGGTCCGGGCAAGGCGCCGGACGTCCTCCGGCGAATAGGCGAACGCCATGTCCGCGGCATACCGGGTTTTCCAGCCTTCCATCATGTCAAGCATGTCCGACGCGGTCCGTCTCGCCCCGGCCCGCCCCTCATCGGTGAGCTCTCCCTGCTGGACATACACGGCGAAGAAAGCCGCGTCCAGTCCGCCCTCGGCCATGCGCGGAAAATCCAGATCCCCTGCGGCCGGCTCGGAACGGTCGTGGCGGACCGACAGGTCGGAGGGGACGCGGAACACGCGCATGGGCGTGTCCAGATGCGAATCCAGGGTGAGAATGCGCTTGTGGATTTCCGCCGGGTCCGATCCGCCGCAGGCCGCGGCGAGCGACAGAATCAACAGGGGGGCGGTCAGGCATGCGGGATGCGAACGGACGCGGCGCGGCGCGTGCGGTCGGGCGGTCATGGCGCGGATTCCTTTCTGTCCGGATGGAAAAGTTTAAACTAAAGAGGTTACAGGTAAGAATCAAGGGTTTTTTCCATCGCTCGAGGGGCGCGGAAATCATTTTCCCCCTCCCTGGATTCCCGATAAGGGAATTCGGGAATGACACCCCCAGCCGGTCGCAGTTACTGAATGCCGGGGCCTCGAAGCCCTTCAACAGCGGGAATCTGTCAATTGGTCCCGCGACTGTCTCTTATACACATCTCCGAGCCCACGAGACAGCGCT
>JAUCQC010000226.1 GCA_030372965.1 bacterium | reverse complement strand
CATCCGCGGAAGCGGGCACGCGGATACGGATCTGCGCGTTCACGTTCACGCGCGAACCGCCGCCGAAAACCCACCCCCAGAAATCGGACGCGCCGTCCGTGGCGCGCGGCCTCGACAGCCGAACGCGAATGCCTTCCGCCGTGCGCTCGACCCGCAGGGAAGTTTCCTCGATGACGTCGTCGACCCTGCGGCCGCGCCTGCCCCGGAATTCCACGTCCGCGACCGCTTCCACGGTTTCCCCGTCCCAGGCCTCGACCGTGATGTTTCCGTTCACGTTTTCCACGATGACGGTCTCCCCGGCCTTCCAGCCGCAGGATTCCTCATAGGTCCGCCTCTCCCGCACGGACGCCTGTAGGACGGCCGCGGAGATCATTCCCAGAGCCAGAATGGCCAATACCAAGCGTTTCATGAAAGAATCCTCCGTTTCACTTGAATAATGCGCGGACTGAAGTCCACAAGGGACCAAGCAATTATGTTTTTCCACTGGTGTCCGGTTCAATTTTCAGAATATACCAATTCACCTGCACGTCATTGCGAGCCCCGCGAAGCGGGGCGCGGCAATCTCACAAAAAATAAAAAAAACAGCCGAGATCGCTTCGGGACTCTTCGTGGAGTCCCTCGCGAAGACAGCCATTTATTTTTCTGCAAAGAAATCCTCTTGATGGGATTTGAAGTCGATTTATCATTCTCCGGATGTAAAGTCAATTGAAACCGTCCTATCCAAACGAATCGATTCATTTTAACCGGACGCTCGTAATATTTTTTGTTTGTTGAATGCCCGCCTCTACCGTTCCTGCCTGCGCAATAAAGTGATATTCCCCTCGGAAACGATCACGTTCAGAGGGGCCTTTCCATCGCCGATCCGGCCGTACAGCCTGCACCCTTCCTCGGTTCTCCTGCGGTCGAGGTCGAAATCGGACCGGCCGTCGCCCTCGTCGCTCCTGCAGTCCACGTCCAGGGACGCGTCCTCCGGCACCGTCAGCCTCACGTCCCCTTCGTCCGCCTCCACGTGAAAGGGGCCGTCGCCGTCCGGCGTGAAATCGGCGATGATATCGCCCTCGTCCGCGGACAGGCGGAAGGACCCGGCGGTCACGTTCTCCAGGACCACGTTCCCCTCGTCCGCTTCCGCTTCCAGAAAGGCCGCGGACGCGTCGGCCAGCAGGATGTCGGCCTCGTCCACGCTGATCGTCAGACGGGCCGCGCCCGGGCTCCGGATGTTCCGGATCCGGACATTGCTCTCGTCCGCCTCGACGCGGCCGCCGGTCAGTTCAAGGTCCTCGATCTTCACGTCGCCCTCGTCGGCCACCACGTCGACGCGGCCGGAAAGGCCGGACAGTTCGACGTCGCCCTCGTCCGCGTCCACGCGCACGTCCGTGGCGGCCGGCACGTCGATGCTGTAATCGATTCTGAAGCCGCTTCCGCCGTCACTGAACCGGCCGTCCAGCAGATCGAAGAACCCCGAACCGCCGTCCCGGCTGAGTTCCGGCTCACGGATGGTCAGGCGGCCGCCTTCCAGGCGCACATCGGGCTTGATCCGTTTCAGCAGTTCCTCCGCGTCATCGCGGCGCCTGGCGAACACCGTGATCCGGGTCCTGATCCGGGCTTCGTCGCGATACCAGCCCCGCACGGCCACGTCCCCCTC
>JAUCQC010000225.1 GCA_030372965.1 bacterium | reverse complement strand
CGCTGTCTCGTGGGCTCGGAGATGTGTATAAGAGACAGGATGAAGGAGATTCAGAAGGGAACCGGGATCAAGGGCAAAAATCTCTGGATGCCGATCCGAGTCATGCTGACCGGGCAGGCGCACGGTCCGGAGCTTCCGAAAACGGCCGAGATCCTGGGGCGGGAGAAATGCCGCAGGTTCGTCCGGGAATCCCTGGAACGGGGCGGGGACGGATGAAGTCCGGATTCGGACGGTTCGCCTTCGGGCTAGCCTTCGGGCTAGCCTTCGGGCGCGCCTCTGCCATGACGCCGGCATCCGTTCCCGCGGCGGACCGGCCGTCCGAAAGCCCGGATTCGGGACAGGCCCTGGCGCAATTCGAGACGGATTTCCCGGCGCCCCAGGAGCTGGAATCGAGCGTGCGCTTCTGGATCGACGTGTTCACCCGGTACTCGCGCGATCAGATACTCCTGCACGACATGGACGAGCCGGGCCGCATTTACGCGATCGTGGACGTCACGGGACTCTCCCCGGACATCCAGGGCCAGAAGAAGAAGCGGGAGAAAAAGGCCGCGGAGGAGAGGGAGCGGATCTCCGGCGCGCTCAAGCGTCTCGCGGGCCGGGACGCGGGGGACACGCTCGGAACGGACGAGGAGAAAAGGCTTCTCGCTCTGTTCGGGCCGGCGCCCGCGCCGGAAGTCCTCAGGCGGTCGGCGGAACGCGTCCGGCCGCAATCCGGCCTCCGCGAATCCTTCCTGGACGGTCTT
The DNA here is from genome assembly GCA_030372965.1 of bacterium. Taxonomy (GTDB): domain Bacteria; phylum Zhuqueibacterota; class QNDG01; order QNDG01; family DTFT01; genus JAFGAX01. The sequence goes on along the minus strand of JAUCQC010000225.1, from coordinate 8,808 downwards.
GTCCGTTCCGGCCGGTACCTCGATGAAATCCGCAGGATTTTCAGGGAGCGGGGACTTCCAGAGGCGCTCGCGTACCTGCCGCACGTGGAATCGTCCTTCAACCATCAGGCCGTGTCCAAGGCCGGCGCCGCGGGCGCCTGGCAGTTCACGCGGGACACGGGCCGGCTGTTCATGACCGTGGACGACGCGGTCGACGAGCGATTCGATCCCCTGCTGTCCGCGGACGCGGCGGCGCGTCTGCTGAAGCGCAATTACGAGGCCACGGGCCGCTGGCCGCTGGCCGTGACTGCGTACAACCACGGGCTGGTTTCCATCCGAAGGGCCATGCGGGAGCTGAACACCGACGACCTCATGGAAATCATCCGCGCCTATGGGGCCAAGCCCTTCGGATTCGCCTCGAAGAACTTTTACGCGGAATTTCTGGCGGCGGTGCGCGTGGCGTCCGATCCCGAAACCCATTTCGGACCCTGGGTCCCCCTGCCTCCGGACCGGTTCGCGGCCGTGGAATTGCCGTTGCCGCTGAAGCTGGACACCGTCGAACGGGTTTTCGGCGCGGACGGGGACACGCTGGCCGCGCTGAACCCCGCGTTCCGAAAGGCGGTTCTCCGGGGGGAAAAGGAAATCCCCAGGGGTTACGCCCTCCGCGTCCCCGCTTCGACCGACGTCCGGGCGGCGTTCGAGGCGCTCACCTCGATCGGTCTCCTGCCGAGGGGCGCGTGGCGCGCCTGGTGCCGCGAAACGGCCGGAGACGTGTTCCGGTACGTCGAACCGGTCATAGGGGGGAATCCGCATGGCTTCCAAACGCGCTCCTGAGCGACTCTTCCTGCTGGACGGGACCGCCCTGGCCTACCGGGCGCATTTCGCGTTCATCCGGAACCCGCTGGTCAATTCCAAGGGCATGCACACGAGCGGTTCTTTCGGATTCACCAACACCCTTCTGAAAATCCTGCGCGACGAGAAACCCGACTACATCGCGTGCGCTTTTGACACGGCCGCCCCGACCTTCCGCCACAAGGCGTATCCGGAATACAAGGCCACCCGCGAGAAAATGCCCGATGAACTGGCGTCGGAAATGCCGGTGATCCGCGATCTGGTGAGGGCCTTCAACATCCCCATCCTCGAATCCGAGGGTTTCGAGGCGGACGATGTCATGGGAACCATGGCGACGCGGGCGGCGGAACAGGGCCTGGACGTGTACCTGGTGACCGCGGACAAGGACATGGCTCAGATTGTCTCGAAGCGGATTCGGATGTACAGCCTGAGCAAGGCCGGGGCGGGAGGCGAGGCGGAGATCACCGGGCCGTCCGAAGTCGAGGCCAGATGGGGCGTGAAGCCGGACCGCATCGTCGACCTGTTCGGCCTCACGGGAGACGCCTCGGACAACGTGCCGGGCGTGAAAGGCATCGGGCCCAAGACGGCCGGAGAGCTGATTGCTGAATTCGGATCCATTGACTCGATTTATAAAAAGCTGGACCAGATTCCCCGGCAGGCGGTCCGGGACAAGCTGGCCGCGGGACGGGAGCAGGCCCTGCTCTCCAGGGATCTGGTCACCCTGCGCACGGACCTGCCGCTCCCCTTCGATCTGAAGGATCTCACCCTCCGGCGTCCGGACCGGGAAAAGGCGATCGCGCTGTTCCGCGACCTGGAATTCACGCGTTTCATCGGAGCCCTGGCCGAGCTGGATTCCGGAAAATCCGGATCCGGTCCGGCCGCTTCGGAGTCCGGATCGCCGGCGGGCCGGGACTACCGGATCGCCCGGACCGAATCCGAGATCGACAACCTGGCGGCCACGCTGGGGTCGGTCCCGATGTTCGCGGTGGATCTCGAGACGACCTCCCTGCATCCGATGGAAGCGGAAATCGTGGGCTTGTCGTTCTCCTGGAAGGAAGGAGAGGCCTGGTACGTGCCGGTCCGGCTCCCGGGGACGCATTTCAGCGGCGACCTGTTCACGTCGGACAAGGGCGCCGATCCGGCTTCGGCGCTCCGCCGGCTGAAACCGGCGCTGGAGAACCCGGCGGTCCGCAAATGCGGGCAGAACATCAAGTACGACATGCTGGTCCTGCGCCGCCACGGCATCGAACTGGCCGGCGTGGATTTCGACACCATGGTGGCGGCCTACGTGATCAATCCCTCGGCCAGGGCTTTCGGAATCGACGCGCTCGCGCTTGAATATCTCAATCTTGAAAAAATCACCACCAAATCGCTGATCGGATCGGGCGCGAAGCAGATCTCGATGGCCGAGGTCGAGCTGGAAAAAATCGCCGAATACGCGTGCGAGGACGCGGAGACGGCTTTCCGCCTCCGGGGGTTGTTCGAGCCCAGGCTCAAAGCGGCGTCCCTGGAATCCCTTTTTCACGACGTGGAAATGCCCCTGGTCGGCGTGCTCGCGGACATGGAGGAGAACGGCGTCTCCCTGGACACGGACCTGCTCGGCCGGATGTCGCGTGACATGGAAAAGGAGCTGGAATCCATCCGGACGGACATCCTTTCAATGGCCGGCGAGCCGTTCAACCTCAACTCGACCCAGCAGCTCGGCCGCATCCTGTTCGAGAAGCTGAAAGTGCACGAGGCCGCTGGATGGAAGAAGCCGAAGAAGACCAAGACCGGGTACGCCACGGACGTGAGCGTGCTTGAGGCGTTGTCCGGCCATCCGCTCCCGAAAAAGCTGCTCGAGTACCGCCAGCTCCAGAAGCTGAAGTCCACCTATGTGGACGCGCTCCCGGCGCTGGTGAACCCGAAGACGGGCCGCGTGCACGCCTCGTTCAACCAGACCGTGGCCGCGACGGGCCGGCTGTCGTCAAGCGACCCCAATCTGCAGAACATACCGGTCCGGACCGACCTGGGCCGCGAAATCCGGAAGGCGTTCGTCCCCCGGGACCGGTCCTGGAGCATCCTGTCCGCGGACTACAACCAGATCGAATTGCGAATCATGGCGCACCTGTCCGGAGACGCGACGCTCACCGAATCGTTCCGGAGCGGCGAGGACGTGCACCGCAGGACGGCCGCCGAAGTGTTCGGTTTGCCGCCGGAACAGGTCACCGACGAGCAGCGCCGGCAGGCCAAGATGATCAATTTCGGAATCATGTACGGGATGGGCGCGTTCGGACTGGCGACGCGGCTGGGCATCCCGAACGACGAGGCCCAGCGTTTCATCACCGCTTATTTCGCACGGTACCCGTCGGTCAGTGAATTCATCACCCGCACGGTCGCGGAGGCGCACCGGAACGGGTACGTCACGACCATTCTGAACCGGCGCCGCTACCTGCCCGAGCTGAAAAGCGACAACCGGAACCTGAGGGATTTCGCGGAGCGGACCGCGGTCAACACGCCGATACAGGGCGCGGCCGCGGACCTGATCAAGATCGCCATGATCCGCATCGGGAAACGCCTGAAGGAGGAGGGCTGGAAGGCCCGGATGATTTTGCAGATCCACGACGAGCTGGTGTTCGAGGCGCCTGACGCGGAGGTCGAGAAGCTCACCGCCATGGTTCGCAACGAGATGGAGGGCGCCATCACGCTTTCGGTGCCGGTGAAGGTCGATGTGGGCGTGGGGAAAAACTGGCTCGAGGCGCACTGAGGAGGATAAAATAAACCCCGGACTCAAGAGCCCGGGGCCTGGTGTGCCGAAGGTGGGAGTTGAACCCACACGTCCTTACGGACACTGCGCCCTGAACGCAGCGCGTCTGCCAGTTCCACCACTTCGGCAAGGGCTGTAAAATAAAGATTTCAGGGGGAAATGTCAAGGGGTTTTGTTTTGTAGATTGAGAAAAGCCGCCCTACCCTCTTCCCCTGGGTTCCCGCTTGCGCGGGGACGACATGATTATAATAAACAATGGATTAGGTCTGATGTCCGATGACGGTATAAAAATCGTCACCCAGAACCGCAAGGCGAGGCACGATTACACCATCCTCGACTCATTCGAGGCCGGCCTGGCCCTGCAGGGCACGGAGGTGAAGTCCCTCCGGGCAGGCAACGCCAATCTGAAGGACTGCTACGCCCGAATCGAGAACGGCGAGGTCTTCCTGTACAATTTCCACGTCAGCGCCTACGAGAAGGCGGGCCGGTTCAACCACGATCCCCTGCGCGTGAAAAAACTGCTACTGCACCGCAAGGAAATCCGCAAGCTGACCGGCAAGATACAGGAAAAGGGATTGACATTGGTGGCGTTGAAGGTGTATTTTAAGGGAGGCAAGGCCAAGGTCGAGCTCGCGGTCGGCCGCGGCAAGAAACTGCACGACCGCCGCGACGACGTCGCGGAGCGCGACGCCAAGCGGGCCATCGCCCGGGCCATGCGGAAGAAGGGGTGAGAGGATTTGTGGTGTCGTTGCGAGGAGCCGCGCCCTCCATCAGGTCGAGGGCAGGCCTGGCATGGCGACGAAGCTTGCCCCGGACATGATCCTAGGCCTGCCTCAGACATGACACGGGGCAATCCCCAACGGGTTGGCTGAGGCCGAGATTGCCACGCCCCGTTCCGGAGGCCGGAACGGGGCTCGCAATGACGCGATTGATGTTCAGATGAAAACAAGCACGGGATTCAATCACATGTCGGAGACCGAATGACGGGCAACGCCTTCCGCATTCTGAAAGAACGGGGATTCCTCCACCAGACGACCGATGACGAGGGCCTCGATGCCATTCTCGGCTCGAAACCGGTCACCTGCTACATCGGGTTCGACGCGACCGCGGACTCCCTGCACATCGGCAGCCTGGTGCCCATCATGGCCCTGGTCCACATGCAGTCCTGCGGGCACCGGCCGATCGCTCTCCTGGGGGGCGGCACGACCATGGTGGGCGATCCCAGCGGCAAGTCCGAGATGCGTCAGATGCTCACCGTCCAGCAGATCCAGGCGTTCGGCCTGAAGATCAAGGGCCAGTTCGCCCGTTACCTCGACTTCACCGCCGACCGGGCGCTTCTGCTCAACAACGCCGACTGGCTCCTTCCCCTGAACTATATCGAGTTCCTGCGCGACGTGGGCGTGCATTTCAGCATCAACAAGATGCTCACGGCCGAAAGCGTGAAGCTCCGGCTTGAGACCGGCCTGTCCTTCATTGAATTCAATTACATGCTCCTTCAGGCCTATGACTTCTATGTGCTGGCCCGCGACCACGACTGCCTGCTCCAGATGGGCGGCCAGGACCAGTGGGGCAACATCGTGGCGGGTTCGGACCTGACGCGGCGCAAGCTCAACCGCCAGGTGTACGGCATGACCTTCCCGCTCATCACCACGGCGTCCGGTGAGAAATTCGGCAAATCCGCGGGCAACGCCGTCTGGCTCGACGCGGCCCGCACGCCCGTCGTGGATTTTTACCAGTACTTCCGCAACACCGACGACCGGGACGTCGAGCGGTATCTCGGCCTCTTCACCCGGCTCCCCATGGACGAGGTGCGGAGGCTGGCGGGCGAAAACGTCAACCGCGCCAAGGAAATTCTCGCCTATGAGGCGACCCGGCTGTCGCACGGCCCCGAGCACGCCGCGGCCGCGTACCGATCCATGACCGCGCAATTCGGCTCCGCGGACCCGGAGAAGAAGGTCCGCACCTCGTCGGAAATTCTCGGCGTCGAATCGGGGGGGGCCGAACTTCCGACCGTCAGACTGCCCTCTTCCCTCCTCGACGGCAAGCTCTGGGTGGTGAGGCTGTTCGTGGAGTCCGGCATGTGCGCCTCGAACGGGGAGGCCCGGCGGCTCATCCAGGGCGGCGGCGCCTACGTCAACGATCAGCCGGTGGCCGACCCGGCCCGGGAGCTGTCGTCCGCGGACCTGAAAGACGGGGCCCTCGTGCTGTCCGCGGGGAAGAAGCGGCACAAGCGGGTCGTTTTCGATTGAGGAAAGTGATGACTCGCGTCCGAACAAATGTCAATTTTTCGAGGGTCGCCCCCCGTCGGACCCGCTGCCAGGCCTCCGGCGGGGTTCTTTGTAAACAGGCAGGAATCCATCGAGAACACGGGTTGGGGAAAGCCCGATGATCGCCGATTTTCTGTATTCCGTCGACAAGGCCGTTTTCCGCTTCCTGAACCGGACCATCGCGAATCCGGTGCTCGACGCCGTGATGCCGTTCATCACGGAAGAGGAGCACTGGATCGCGCCCATCGTCCTGGGCATTCTGGCGCTCGTGATTTTCGGCGGCCGCAGAGGGCGCGTCACGGCCGCGCTCGCGGTGGTGATCCTGGTCTTCTCGGACCAGATCGTGAATTTCGTCATCAAGCCGCTGGTCGGGCGTGACCGGCCGTGCTTCGTTCTGGAACAGGTGCGGCTGCTCATCCGTCAGCCGCACTCCCGGTCCTTCCCCTCCTCCCACGCGGCCAATGTCGCGGCCATGGCCTTGCTGTTCTGGGTCCGCCATCGCCGGTGGGGATGGGCCGTCGCGGTGACCGCGTTCTGCGTGGGCCTGTCGCGCATCGTCGTCGGCGTCCACTATCCGTCCGACGTGGCGGCCGGTTTTCTGGCCGGCGGACTGATCGCCTGGGCGGTCCTGAGGGCCTGGCGCACGGCCGAGGATCTGGCGTCCCGCGGGAGCGCCCGAAGAAACCCCGACCGGAACCGTTCCGGGGAAGCGGCGTGAAACGGACCCTCGGGGAAACGGTGATCGAGCTTGCCGTCCGCGACATCACGGAATCGGACACAGACGCCATCGTGAACGCCGCGAATTCACGGCTCTCCCACGGAGGCGGAGTGGCGGCCGCCATCGCACTGAAAGGCGGGCCGACCATCCAGGAGGAGAGCGACCTCTGGGTGACGGTCCGCGGAACGGTGCCCACGGGCTCGTGCGCCATCACGGGAGCCGGGAAGCTGGCGGCCCGGTACGTCATCCACACGGTCGGGCCCCGCATGGGCGAAGGGGACGAGGACATCAAGCTCCGCCTGGCCACGCTGTCCTGCCTGGAGACCGCGGAGAAGCACAACCTCAAGTCGATCGCCTTCCCGGCGGTCAGCACGGGCGTTTTCGGAGTTCCGATGGAACGCTGCGCCGCGGCCATGCTCGGAACCGTCCTGGAATTCGTCCGTTCGCGCCGTTCGATCAGCCGCGTGGTGTTCTGCCTCATCAACCGTGCCGACTACCAGGTGTTCGAACGGCGTTTCAGGGAGTTCCTCGAGGCGTCCGAAGCGGACGCATGGAGGCCGGATTGAAGGAAGTCCGTCATTACCGCCGGTTGGACGGCGGCCGCGTCTCCTGTTTCACCTGCGCGCACCGGTGCGTCATCGCGGAGGGGAAACGGGGCGTCTGCGGCGTCATGGAGAACCGCGGGGGCGCCCTGTTCAGCCTCGTCTACGGCCGCGCCGCGGCGATGCACGCGGATCCCGTCGAAAAGAAGCCCCTCTTTCACTTTCATCCCGGCGAACGGGCGTTCTCGGTGGCGACGGTGGGATGCAACATGCGCTGCCTGAACTGCCAGAACTCGGATATTTCTCAGGCGCCGCGGGACGGCGGCGGGATCCGGTTCGAGGGGCGCGACTTGCCGCCCGAAGCGCTCGTCGACGCGGCCCAGGCCTCCGGCAGCCGCATCCTCGCCTACACCTACACGGAACCCGCGGTTTTTTTCGATTACGCGCTTGACACCGCGACGCTGGCCGCCCGGCGGGGTTTTTTCAACACGTTCGTCACGAACGGGTATTTCAGCGAAGAGTCGATCCGGGCCGCGGCGCCGGTCCTTCATGCCGCGAATGTGGACCTGAAGTCGTTCCGGGACGCGACCTACCGCCGGGTCTGCGGAGCTTCGCTTCAGCCGGTGCTGGACGCCATACGGCTGATGCGGTCGCTCGGCGTGTGGGTCGAGGTCACGACCCTGCTCATCCCAGGGCTCAACGACTCGGACTCCGAACTGGCGGACATCGCGGGGTTCATCCGGTCCGTGGACCCGGCCATCCCCTGGCACGTGAGCCGGTTTTTCCCCCAGTACCGGATGACGGACCGTCCGCCGACGCCCGTTTCGTCCGTCCGGAAGGCGCTGGACATCGGCCGCCGAGAGGGCCTGCGGTACCGGTACGCCGGCAACCTGCCCGGGGACTCCGGCGAGTACACGTTCTGCTGGAAATGCAACGCGGTTCTCGTCGAGAGGGAGGGGTTTCTGGTGAAGGCGAACCGCATCCGGGAGAGTCGGTGCCCAAAGTGCGAGGCGATCATCGACGGGGTGTGGTAAGCGCATAGCGCATAGGGCAAAGCGCAAAGCGCAAAGCGCAAAGCAGTTGAATCCAGACGCTATGCGCCATGCGCTGTGCGCTATGCGCAAAACGGAGTCTGCAACCGCATCCATTTTTCTACTTTGAAAGGGGACAGGATGAGCAACGGTCATTTTTCCAAATCGGGCATGTTTTTCGTCGGGTTTTTCACGGGCCTTCTCGTCCTGTCGTTTGCCGGACTGGTCGCGGCGCGATACGTGCTGAAAAATCCGCAGGCCGTGATGGCCAAGGTGGCCTATCCCCAGGTCAGCCGGATGATCGAGAAAACCGTGGCCACGGCCCCGAAGGAATACATCGGACAGAAACAAGACGACATTGCGGTGACGGCCCAGGCCTTCGCGCGTGCGTATTCCGAGAACCGCATCACGCCGGACGACGTTCAACTCCTGGGCGCCCGGGTCTTCGCCGTTCTGTCGGATCAGCAGATCACCCAGGCCGAAATCGACGACCTGCTCCGCACCATGCGGGCGTATGCGGGGGTTTCGGAATCGGTCCTGGAGGCCGCTCCCGTGACGCCGTGAGGCGAGGCGGGTCCAGAATACTGACCGGACCTACGCGAGTTAAAACAGAAGTGCCACGCACCTTGAAGGCTGTCTCTTATACACATCTCCGAGCCCACGAGACAGCGCT
>JAUCQC010000224.1 GCA_030372965.1 bacterium | reverse complement strand
CCCTCCGGGACGCACGCGCCGCCGCGGCCCGCGCCCGGGACCGCGCGCAGGACATCCTGGACGTGCCCTCGCTTCGCGACAGACGGCGCACCACGGCGGAGGAAACCGTCCGCCTGCATGAAACCGCCGAGATGTCTCTCGAGGGACTGCGGACGCTTTTCGCGGAACGGGGAATCCGGACCCACAACGACGTGGTCAGGAACCTGGACGTGATCGGAGATCCCGACTGGATACGGCGCGTCTTCTCGACCCTGCTGATCCGCATGGCGGAGATTTCGCCGTCGGGCGGCGAGGTCTGGGTCAAGGCCATTTCGGGAGAGGATGAATGGGTGCGGGCCTCGGTGAACGGGACAAGCGACGGCCTTCCGCCCGGCGACCGGGCCGGCATGTTCGGCGCGGAACGCACCGGCGAAGGCGCCGCGCTGGACCTGGCTTTCTGCAGGCTGGCCGTCGAGGCGCACGGCGGGACCATTCGGGTCGAAACGGACGGCGGCGGCCTTTCTTTCGTGTTCACTCTGCCCCGCGCGGACGCGCTGTCCGGAGCCCCGGTTGCGGAACAGAACGCGGCGGTCATCAAACCGGCTGTCCCCCAGCCGGTCGCCCTGTCGGACGCGGACCGGAGGCGACTGCGGGCCGTTCTCGAGGCGCTCAGGTCCCTGTCCGTCAAGAAAAAGGCGGACATCACCAACATCATCGAATCCATGACGGACAAGAGCCCGCGCGTACAGCGCTGGAAGGAAGCGGTCGAGAGAGCCGTTCAGGAGGGGAACGCGGCGGAATACAAGAGACTGTGCGGATAAACTGTTTTACTCAAAAAAGAGGGCAGCCCTTTTAAACGGGGCTGCCCTCTTTTTTTGAATGTCCTGAGTGTCAGAACCGCATCGCCAGTCCGACGACGCCGCCGTCCGGCAGTCCGGCGAAGGACAAGCGCCAGTCCGCCGCGGTCGGGGATGTGACCCTTTTCGAAGCCGCGGCTTCGGCCCTGCGCGCGACGCGCATGGCATTGATGCCGCTGACGATGTGGTTCAACGCGATGCCCCCGGCGGTGAACAGGGCCGCGCGGTCCGCGCGGTCGCTCGAGATGCGCATGCGCTCGAACCTGCGGCGCGAGGCGTCCGAATCCCACCGCCATTCGTACGCGCCCCCCTCCGGATACAACGCAGCCAGGTCCCGCTGTCTCAGCTTGGCCTCGTTGTAATCCGCGAGCGTCATGAAATTTTCCATGGCCACCAGAAAGTCCCGTCCCTTGCCCCAGGGATCCGCTCCGGCGTGACCGGCCGAGTAGAGGCGGCAGTCCTGCAGACGCGACCCGGCATACCCCCTGAATCCGCCGAAAGCCGCCCACAGGGCGCATTCCGCGCCGAAGAAAACCGCAGCCGATTTTTTTGAGCCTGAGTAGTACTCGCCCGCTCCCGGGAGGACGAGAGAGAGTGCGAGTGCTTTCGTCCGCGACGGAGCGGACGGCTCCGCGGCCGGGGTCGTGCGGGGCGCCGCGTGAAGCAGGAGGGCGCAGGCGATCAGAACCGCCGATGATTTTTTCATAAGTTCCTGTTCCGTGTCCTGACTGTGATCCGAATATCCATCATCCTGGAGTTGTCTTAAAAGTCGATTCACCCGCGCCCTGATCCCCTCGATCAAGTCGAGGGGTAAACTCCGTCGAAGGGCGCTAAGTGACGGATTTACAGCTCGCCTCGACGGAGTTTATCCTGAGCGAAGCGAAGGGCTCGGCGAGCGGTATTCGTTGAAATTCGACTTTTTGGAAAACACCGGATCAATCTTCACCACGCCGCCCGCAGGTTCATCGCCGGAACCGCTTCAGCCGAGGCAAAGGCCGTCCGAAACCCGGGCGCGACCCGGAGGGACAGGCTTCGGTTCCCCCTGCGGACCGTCCACGCCGCGTCCAGGGCTGAAATCAGGTGATTGCCGAGCGCGGCCATGGCGCATTGGGATGCGTTGATCAGCTGTTCATTGTGCTCGCGCCGCCTGGATTCATAGTAATAGCGGTTCTCCGTCAGATTCGGCCCCCCAGGCACCCAGTCGTCCCAGCCCTTCATGAACTGGTCGTATTTTCCGATCATCTCGTAGTACTGCTGGGTGTTGTATTCCGGAAGCGCGTGCGTGCTCGGATCCTGGCCCTCGACATAGGCCGCGTGCCAGCGCTCGCGGCTCCAGTGTTCATCCGCGTAAGCCCGGAACTCCCTGCGCAGGACGTCTCCCTTGTCCGTGTAGTGGCTGTATCCGATCCAGGCCGCGGTTTCAATGGCCAGGAAGGCGGCGGCCTTGATCCACGACCCGGCATAGGCCTGCCCTGCGCCCGGCACGGCCGCGGAGAGAAAACCGGCCAGCCTTGCGCTGCGCAGGGGCCGGCTTCCGGCGCCGACCGCAACCGGAGCGGACGCCGATGAGGTTGCCGTGTCCGCCGCGGTCAGAAAGGCGGACATCCGCGCCCGTGTCCACGCGGACTCCTGGCCGGACGTCTCCGGCGCGGCTGAAAGACAGAGGCCGGCCAGCGCCAGCGCCACCATGATTTGACGAGTCATCTTGATTCTCCCGATTGAAGGACTCAATCCATAAAATCGAACAGAACGCCGAAATACCACCGCCAGGCCCGGCCTTCCTCGTGCCCACCCGGCAGGCGGATGCGGTCAAACCCGTAGGCCGCATCGCAGAAGAACGCCGTGGGCAGTCCGTGGAAGGAAAACGCGCCGAGCCTCAGCTGGCCGCCCGCGTCCCTTTTCCAGTCCGGCGAACCGCCGCTCCAGGCGTCGCCCGCGTCCGCGTACACGGCCCCGTACAAACCCCTGAAATGCAGCCAGGCCGCGGAAGTATTCAGCCGCGGCAGAATTGGGAAGCTCATCCGCAGACCGAGCCTCAGCAGTTTTCGGCCCTCGATGCTGTAGAAGGAGTAGCCGCGCATCCCGTCCAGACCGCCGCCGAACAGGTTGTAAAAGCTGTCCACGGACCGGTCGATGGCGCCGGTCTGGACGTGCCACCCGAGTCCGCAGTCCCGCACCGGAAGCGGAATGGTTTCGCTCCAGTCCGCGAGGAACTGGAAGTAATCGTGTTTCCGGTACGTCTCGGTCAGGAATCCGTAATCCGAATTCGCGTTGAACCCTGTCATGAACCGGTTCGAAGCCGCGTCCACTTCGACCGTCAACCTGCGCCCTCGAACCGGCGCGATGTCCTGCACCGCCCGGCCCGGGGCATCGTGCTCCAGACGGACCTGCAGAACGCTTCCCTTGTGATAGGTGTAGGGGATCTTGGCCTTGACGGACCCGGCCATGAATTCCATGGCCGCATCGTACCGGCTGACCTGAAGCGCCGTGCGCAGGCCGGTCCGGCCTCCGAGGGGCCAGTCGGCGCCCACGTCCGCCTGGAGCAGGGCGAACCGGTAATCCGCGTCCTTCTTCGGCTCATGCAGGCCGACGCGGTAGCCTTCGACGAAGAGCGTCGGGAAGAACCGCCGGTACTGGAACGTCAGGGACGCGTCCGTGTCGAAACGTCCGTTCGCCGCGAAAAACCCGGAAACCGAAACACGGTCGAGGAAATCGCTGCCGAACGTGTAGGCACCGATTTTGAGCAGTCCGGGATAATCCATGCGCAGGACCGGGTAGAAGGACAGTTTCGAAAAAGCCAGGCCGTACGGCTTCGGCGAGAATGTCGGGGCGGCCGACGCGTCCGCGCCTGACGGGAAGAAAGCGGGGACGGCCATGAAGGCCCGCACGGAATCATACGGAGAGGCGTACCGCATCGCGTCCGGCGGAACGGCGCGCGCGGAATCGAGCACCGCGATCTTGAAACCGTCCGACCGGAAAAGCGAGAACGCGACGCGGCCGTCCGGAGCCGCGGCCGGGGAGAACGCTCCTCCCGTCACATTGCTCACGGGCTCGGAGAGTCCGCTTGCCAGATCCAGCCGGTACAGGTTGAATATGCCGGTGCGGTCCGAAGCGTAATAGAGGAAGCGTCCGTCCGGCGAGGGGTTCGGATCGCGTTCGTCGGCGTCCGAGGCGATCAGGGTGCGGAGCGCGCCCGAAGCCGTGTCCACGGCCGCGATGTCCCGGCCGGAACGCGGCGAAGCCGTGGAGAAGACGATTTCCCCGGCCATCCATCGGGGGTCGAATATCTGCTCCCCGTTCGAGAACGTCGTGACCGGACGGGAATGCTTCCCGTCCGCGGACACGAGCAGGAGGTTGGACGTGCCGTCTCTCTCGACCACGCCAGCGATGCTCCTTCCGTCAGGCGACCAGGCCGGCTGGCGGAAACGGAGCCGCCTCGTGACGCGCTTTTCCTTTTTCGTGCGGACGTCCACGGTGTAACAGTCGAAATAATGCGAACCCGACCGGTCCGCGGTCCTGCGGGAAAATGCGATCCGCTGTCCGTCCGGGGACCAGGAAATGCCGGCCGCCGCGCCGGCCGCGATCGGTCTCGGTCTGGAGGCGTTCTTATCGAGCAGCACCAGCGAAGTCTGGGACAGGTAATCCTTCCCCCTGCTGGAAACATAGGCGAGCACGGACCCGTCCGGAGACCAGACCGGCGTGAAATTGCCGGATCCCCCGGCCTCCGCGATCCGACCTTCGACTTTTCCCGCGAGAACGGCTTCGAGCCCGGCCGCGTATCCGTCGGAGAGCCAGGATCTCCACTCGCCGGCCAGGTCCTCGGCGCCGCGTCCGATGACTCTCCTCGAAGCGGACGAGAAGTCGAGAGCCAGCGGCCTCCGCATGGCCCTGGCCAGTTCGCCGAGCCTTTCCTCCCCGTACCGGAACGCGATCCAGGAAATCAGGGCCAGCCCCTGGTTGTACACCCGCTCGTTGCCGATGCTGTTCTTTCCGAACACCGACATGTCGGACAGGGACAGCAGGCTGCCGTCCAGAGCGGCCGTGCGCAGAAGCATGTCTCGGTGCGTGTCCCAGGCGTCGTAACCGAAACCCCTGCGGTGGAACTGCGCCATGCCCTCGGCGAACCACATCGGCACCACGGTTCCGAGAACAGGGTAGGAAACGATGCGGTTGGGGTACCCGTGTATCACGTCCGGCCGCTTCTCCCGTTCATAGCCCAGGTACTGAAAGTAAACGGCCGGAAGCTGGCGGGGCGCCTTGCGCGCCGCGCCGAGGGAGATCATGTGGCTGACCTCGTGCGTGACCACGTTGTCTATCCAGGCGTGCGTGCCGCGCAGGCTGAAATCCATGGCCGGGCACCAGATTTCAATCTTGTTGTCGTAGTAATAGGCCCCGCCGTTCGAATCATCCTCATGGTCGCGGATGATGAGGTGAAACCGTCCGTCCGGCTCGTAGCCGTACAGCGCGGTGAGCGGGCCGTACACGCGTTCCGCGGTCTCGAGAGCGGCCCGGGCCGTGCGTTCCGTTCCTTCGTGGAAATGCACGTAGAAATGCGGCGATTCGGCCGTGCGCCATTCGAGCTCGGGATGGTTGTAGGGGACGGACGGCTGGCTGTGCAGGACGTGATGCGTCGACAGGATGCACGCGGCCGCGACAAGAGCCGCCCGTTTGACAGGCGTCCCTTCGCCGCGGAACAACCGCATGCTGCGGGCGGACCGGATCATTTCACCACCGCGATTTTGAAGAACGCGGAACCGGATTCTCCGGATGCGGACGCGTGAATCCTGCAGGTGTAAACGCCGCTGTCCACGCCTTTCAGGCTCCAGACCGCCTCGTGGTCGCCCGGAGCGTCCCCGGGAGCTTCGAAAGCGGCGATTTCCGCTCCGGCCAGTGAATAAACGGTAATGCGCACGCGGCCGGCTTCGCGGAGCCTGTAGCGGATCACGGTGAAATCGTCGTACGCGGGATTGGGATAATTGTAGGCATGCCGGGCCGGCAGGAGTCCGCCGGAAGGCGCGGGTCCGATCACGCCCGGTATGAACTGGCTCCGGCCCGAACCGGCCGCGTCGTGACGCGCCATGGGCCAGGCCTGGCCTAGGTTCTCCGCGGATCCGTCCATGTCCCACACCGTCATTTGGCCGCCGTCCGAGGCCGCGAGTATCTCGATGCGTCCGTCTCCATCCAGGTCGGCCAATGTCGGAGCCACCGCTTTTCTCCCGTACAGCGGAAGCGGAAATCCCTCGACCCGGCCGCCGTCTGCGGACACGGCTTCGATGACGCCCTCGGACGTGGAAACCAGAATGTCCAGGTGTCCGTCCCCGTCCACGTCCCCTATGATCGGAGTCGAGCATTCCGCGTCCTCGGCCGCAATCCTGGCAGGGAACCCTTCGATCAGAGTGCCGTTCAGGTTCATGCACCAGACCCGGCCCCCGGAAACGGACACGATGTCGAGACTGCCGTCGCCGTTGACGTCGGCCAGGGACGTGGACCCGAACGTTCCGTCCGAATCAGGACGGCCCCATTCAGTCACGGATCCGGACGCGTCGAACAGATGAAAGCCCGCTTCCGCGGGTAAAATCGCCCTAATTCCGGATCCCGCGGCGAACACCCCGGTCACCGGGCCGAACCGGCCCGAATCTCCTGTCGTCCCGGAGAAAAGGAGGCTCCCGTCCGTCTTCAACAGCGCGAAAGCGCCGTTCGACGCGACAGCAAGCACAGTGTCCTCTGAACCCCAGCAAGAGAGCCCCGAGACCGGACCGTCGAACGGATCCGCGATTTCGGATAGAGAGCCAGTCATGTCGAAGGACACAATGCGGCCGGATTCCGTGCCGATCAGAGGACGAAAACTGCCTGGAGACGATTCCGCCAGAACGAGCGCAGTTCCTTTTTCCGCTTCCATGGGGATATTCAGGCGCACTCGCGGCTTCGCCGGTTGTTCGGTCTCGTCATGCATCAGGATCTGGATGCCCCTGTCTTCCGTCAGCAGTACAATTTCATCCGCCCCGTCGCCGTTCAGGTCTCCGCAAGCGGGGGGAACGCTGAATGCGCCGACAGATACGCCCAAAGGGTGCATCAAATTCCACAACGGCACCCAATTCGGCATCCAGGGGATGGGGATCGCCTGCGGCCAGCTCTCGAAATAGCCGGCCTGATCCCAGCCGTACATCGCCCCCGATTTCGTGACAAGGATCGCATCCCGGATGCCGTCCCCGTTCAGGTCGCAACTCAACGGCGGGAATGGCTCCGATCCGACGGGGAAGAACCTTGGAAAATCCGCGTGCATCCGGTCGTTTCGCACGGAAAAGGTCATCACGGGCCCGGATTCGGAAAAACCGTACAGGGAGAGATGGGAATCCGCTCCGTCATTGGACCGCGTATTGGGATGTGAGGACGGTGTGAAAGCGACCTCTGAAACACGGTTGACCAGCTTGTGGATGTCATTGTCCGCGTACCACGCGTCCTGCAGAACCCCGGTTTCAGATCCTGAGCCCGCGTCGAACATGCCGTACGACTCGCCGATGTCCTGACTGCCGTCGGCCTCCTCGAGGTCCACTCCCCTGCGCAGGGGGTTCGCGTTGACCGTGTTATCCTCCAACCCGGCCAGCAGGACGGATTCATCCACGTGCCAGATCAGAAGCCCGGATCCCGGGAGCCCGTAATCATACTCATCCACGGACACGATCACGGAAGGGTTTCCGGTGAAATGAACCTGGTAATCCGCGCCGAAAGTCACGGTACCGCCTTCCGCGTCCAATCCGAGCGCGACGCCGTCGCCGTCCGGATCATGCTGGCGGTTCTCGATCAGATAAAATTCTCCGCCTGCGATCGGCACCAGGACAGGCCGTTTATCCAGAGGCCCGACCTCGGCGTTCTCCGCCGCGGCCGGGCATGCACACTGAATCGGGGATCGGTCCCCCGCTTCATAGGGATCCTCCCACCCCAGCAGCATCCTCTCGATCGCGCTCGGCCGGGCCGGGATCAGGCCGTTGTAATTGCCGGAACCCTGGTCCATGAGTCCCCAGGCGCCGATGCCCGAACTGCCGGTTTCGGTGTTCCACAGGGCCGGAAGCCCGAGCTGGAAACCGAACATCAGGGCCGCGGTGCCGAGCAGGCCGATCTCGTATCCCTCCTGGCTCTGGGTTTCCGGAAGGACGATGCCCTCCATGACGCCATGGGCGCCGTTCTCAACCGACAACCCCGTTTCGTTGAACTCGGACGCGGGCAGGTGGTCCTTCAGGTCATCAAGATTCAGGAACATGGACGGCATGTCGCGGGGCGTGGGATCGTAGTCAAAAGCGAGGTCCCCCCCCACGCCCGCGTGGAACACGATCAGGCAGTCGAAATCGGAGAAACGGACTCCGGCCGCGTCCGCCCGCCGCACCGCGTCCCGAAAGAACCGGACCACGCCCGCGGTGACAGCCTCGTCCGACCGGGACGATTCCGGCGGGATGTAAGCGCCGAGGCTGTCCGCGACGGTGAGCACATCCCGCGCGACCTCGAATTCCAGAACCAGCTTGCCGCCGGAAACCGCGCGCCAGTAATGGGTCAACGCCCGAAGCTGGTTTTTAAAATAGAGATGATCATGGGGAGGCGGATCAATGGTCACGCCTGTGACCGGTTCGAGCATGAACCGGCCGTCGCCCGTGGTCTCGGGGTCCAAGTCCTGCCTGAACTGGACCATCAGCCCTAAAACCCTGAGCGTGTCCGGCTTACTGCTCCTGACCGGTGCGGCTTCCTTCCGAAGGCTGAAACCGGACGCCCGGGTTCCGGCTTCCGACCGGACATAAGCGGATTCTGCCGAGGACAGAAGGAAACGTTTCGACGGCTGACAGGGCCTCGGCCTGAAGTCCGGCCGCTTCCCGGGAACCGCCGCGGCCGGCAATGTGAGAGCCGACATCAGAAACAACGCAAGCATACGCCGCATCATGAATCGTCTCCGCTTAAGGAAATACCCCACAGTCTGCCGTGGGGTATTTGAGGGACTCGACGCCTGAAAAGAAATCAAGCGGACGGTCAGAACCCCGCCGTGAGCGAGAAACGCATGGTGTCGGTCAGGGGGCTGTCGCTGTCCGCGGCGATGTACGAGAAATCGAAGCGGTACTTGTCGTACTGCAGGCCCGCCCCGAAGGTCGGGTACTGCACCTTGCCGTCATAGTCGTAGTAGTACCCGGTCCGGAGCGAGATCATATTGTTGTAGATGTATTCCATGCCGACGGAACTGATGAGCTGATTGGCCTGCTCGCTCAGCGATCCGTCGCCCCACGACGTGAAGATCGCCTTGTAGAACGGGTCGGTTTCAGACTCGTACGCCGCCTGCGCGTCGTCGTCGAGCTTCAGCCACTCTTCGTGCTTGAGCGACTTCCCCGTCTGGATGTTCTTCCAGTACTTGTAGATGAGCATCTTGTTGGTGTCCATGGCGATGCGGAGCTTGTTGAACTCGGAGTCGAGGATCTTGTACCCGATGCCGATTTTCAGGTTGGTCGGAAGGGGATCCGCCTGGTCCGCGTCGATGTAGGTGATTTTCGGGCCCATGTTCGACAGGTTCATGCCCATGCTGAGCCCCTTGAACCACCCGGGCATGTACAGCAGGCCCAGGTCCGCGGCGAACGAATTGCCCACGCCCTTGCCCTGCTCCGAGCCCGCGCCCATCGGCGCGAGCGCGCTGTGGATGTACCGGGCGTTGATGCCGAGGCCGAGATTCGGCTTCAGCAGGGTCGCGTACGAGATCGTGGCCGCGAGGTCCCAGCTCTTGAACGTGTCGATGACCTCGGGCCCCTGTTCGGTGGTGTAGGCCTGCTCGCCCATGTTGAAGTAGGTGATGTTGCCGCCGATCACGCCGCCCAGCGACTCCACGTCCTTGCGGTAGGCCACGAAATCGTAGAACATGTCCGACACCAGATTGGGCAGCCAGTTGGAATGCATCAGCGTGATCTCGTGGCCCTTCTGGAAGGCGAGCCCGGCCGGGTTCCAGTACGTGGCCGTGGCGTCGTCGGCCACGGACACGAAGGCTTCGCCCATTCCCGCGGCGCGCGCGCCGGGCGAAATCATCAGCGAAAGCACGGCGGCTTTGCTGACCGCGAACGCGGAAGCCGCGAAAGAGAGGACGAGAAGTCCCGCGGCCAGGATGATCAGAAGTTTCTTCATGAGAGGGTCCTCCACTCTGTGATGTTCAATAAAAAAACCGGTTTTTCAAGGCGGACGGTCAAAAGCATCTCACCTTGAAAAACCGGCATAAAAATAGTCCGTTCAAAGGAGATGGATCAGCCTGTGACCTTCCGCTTCAGCGAAAACGCGCGAATGTCAACTCCATCAAACCCTTAACGAACTGGCGATACGCAGACTCCTATTGGGACAGGTAAAAATATAGGGAAAACCAGAGTCAATGTCAAGTTGTTTTGTTACACGCTTCCCACGTTCGTTAATAAGGAACCGTATTTTACAGGACCAGACATATAAATGCAAAAATCACGCCTGACGCAGTCAACTGTGATCGTCATGGTATCTCCCGCGAGAAAATAGAATCGACTGGCATGTGAATTGACTGAACCATTTGGACGGCTCGATTTCCGGCATAAGGAATTACATAATGAAAAAACTCTAATATATTATAAGTTAAGAAAATAATTGTTTGTATCTGTCTCTTATACACATCTCCGAGCC
>JAUCQC010000223.1 GCA_030372965.1 bacterium | reverse complement strand
CCCCGTCGTCCCGGTCGACGCAGGCCGCGGTCACGGAGCGGATGTTGAATTCCGCGATGCCCGGCAGGGCGGCGCCGAAGGCGATGCCTTCCTCCCGGTAAAAGGCGCCCGCGCCCCAGGTCGCCACGACCAGTCCGATGTCAAACGCCTTCAGGTCCGGCACGATGACGGCCGGCGTGTTCAGGAAAAACCCGGCCCACAGGTCGCCGTCGTTCTCGGAGTAGAGGATCCCGCCTCCGTCCGTCCCCGCGAACAGGTACCCCGCCCTGCGCTCGAGAGAGATCACCGCGGTGTTCGTCAGTCCGTTGTGGACCGTCGCCCACGTCTGTCCCAGGTCGGATGAACGGAACAGCCCGTTGATCGTTCCCGCGTAGCAGTACGGTCCGGAAACCATCACGGAACGGACGTGGGTCTCGGTCAGTCCCGCGTTGACCTCGGTCCACGATCCCCCGCGATCCGCGCTGATGAACACGCCCCCCCAAGTGCCGGCCAGCATGCGCTGGGCCCCGTTGAGGCCGGGCGGGTCGATTGCCAGTGACGTCACATACAGGTCCGAGAGACCGGCGGATGCGGGCGTCCAGTTCGCGCCGTGGTCCGTCGAGCGGAAAACACCGTCGCCCCAGGTGCCCGCGAACAGTTCCGTCCCGTCGACGAGAAGGCAGCGGACCGTCGAATTCGTCAGTCCGCTGTTGGACGGATTCCAGTTGTTTCCGTGATCCGTGGAGACGAACACGCCGCCGGTCTCGGTCGCGGCGATCAGCGTCGTGCCCAGGGCCGCCAGGTCGTTCACCGTGCCCGCGCCCAGGTTGATGGACAGGGGCTGCATCGGCCCCCCGCCCCCGTCCGTGCCCGTGCCCGCGAGCGCGATGGTCAGCGGACTCTCGTCCGGATCGTTGCTGGCCAGGATCAGCAGGGCGTTCTTCTCCCCCGCCGACGCCGGATTGAACCGCACGCCGACCTGCCTCCCGTTGCCGGGCATGAGGGTGAACGGCGCGCCGTTGAGGATCGTGAAATCCCCGGGGTTCGCGCCCCCGAGCGTGACGGACGAAACCGCGAGGTCCGCGGTCCCCTCATTGGTGACCGTCAGGTACTGCACCGGGTGATCCCCGGTGACGGGATGCGCGCCGAAGTCGACCGCCGTCCAGTCGACCGAGATGTCCGGCCCTCCCGGAACCAGTTCCACGGTGCGCACCATGGAGATGCTGTTGGCCTTGTGGCCCGCGGGATCGCCGCAGTAATAGATGTCCCCCCAGTGCAGAGAGGCGTCAACCGTGTTGTAAAAGGCGTACCTCCCGGCGGACCGGTCGAATCCCACGAGCGCCACCCAGTGGTCCCCGCCCCCGTCACCGTTCGAATCGATGGTCAGGAAGACGGGAATGCCCTGGGTCATGGGGCCGGTCATGAAGTCGCAGAATGCATTCACGTCGATCGTCCAGGTGCCGTTGGGGTTCTTGACCCAGAACGCGCCGTCGTTCATCCACGCGTCGCCGTACGCGCCGTAGGCATTGAGCCAGGCGGCGTCCGAGGCGTTCGGATCGGAATACGCGGGTCCGACGTGAATCACCACCTTCAGCGAAAATCCCCGGTCCGCGGCGTACTGTTCCAGCCCCGGCTTGATGTTCTTAACGTCGCCGAATCCATCAGCCTGTGTTTTCATGTAGGCCTGACCGTGCAAAGCCCAGGCCGTGTTCAATCCCGCGTTCACGCCCGTCCCGGGACCGGTCAAAAGACCGGTGAGGGAATGGCGCGACTGAAAATACGCGAACATCATCGCGCCGGTCGTGGGCCCGCATCCCACGTAGGCGCCCCCCTGCATGTAGGCGACCGTGTTGTAGGGATAGGCCGGAAACTGGCTGAAATCAGCCAGGTAATCCGCTGCCGCGGCCGGGCGAAACGCCAGAAGCGACAGGGTGAATCCCCAACGGATGAGCCGTGTGTTCATGATCGCATCCCTCCAGATAGGTGTCATTCGGGCGGCCAGAAGCCTGGTCAATCCTGTCTCTTATACACATCTGACGCTGCCGACGAGTTCCGAA
>JAUCQC010000222.1 GCA_030372965.1 bacterium | reverse complement strand
ACCCCGGGGTGGCCGGGACATCCCGCAGGGGCGGCGCGGCGCCCCTGCGGAAATTTGATAATATTTAAAAGCGGGATTTGCCTCCCGCTTTTTGCATATCGGGATGCCACCATCCTCCCGCGGGTTTTCAACAACCCGCGTGGAATGGGCGGGTTTTTACATTCTTTTACTTGAGTGGATGCTTATAAAAGCGTTAATTACCTGGGTATCCTGTAACGATCCCAAACGGAGGCTCTTCCCATGCGTCAATCGAAAATCCTGATACTGCCCGTTTTACTCGCCGCAGCCTGCACCTCCTGCTCAGGCCCAGCGGATGTCGATTCGAAAGCCGCGAAACTGCTGTCGCGGATGACCCTAGAAGAGAAAGCCGGCATGCTGTCCGGAACCGGATTCGATTCCAGGCAGGTCCCCAGGCTCGGCATCCCCGCGATGAAAATGACCGACGGCCCCCTGGGCGTGCGCAGGGGTTTTTCGACCGCGTTCCCGTCCGGCGTGGCCATGGCCGCGACCTGGGATCCGGATCTGATCGGCAAAACGGGCCAGGCGATCGCGGTTGAAACGCGGGGCAAGGGGCTGAACGTCCTGCTCGGACCCTGCGTCAACATACACCGCGTGCCTCACGGGGGCCGCAACTTCGAGAGTTTCGGGGAGGATCCGTTCCTGGCCTCCCGCATGGCGGTTTCGTACATCCGGGGCATGCAGGCGGAGGGTGTCATCGCGACGGTGAAGCACTTTGCCGTGAACAACCAGGAGAGCGAGCGTTTCACGATCAACGCGGCTGTGGACGAGAGAACGCTGAGGGAAATCTATCTGCCGGCCTTCAAGGCATCGGTTCAGGAAGCCGGCGTGTGGGCCGTGATGGGCGCCTACAACCGGCTGAACGGGCCCTATTGCTGCGCCAACCCCTGGCTCCTGACGGACGTTCTGAAAAAGGAATGGGGCTTTAAGGGACTGGTCATGTCCGACTGGGGCGCGGTGCATGACGTGGATTCCACATTGAACGGCGGTCTCGACCTTGAGATGCCGGGCGGCAAGTATCTCACGAAGGAGGCAGTGCTTGCCGCAATACGCGAAGGCCGCGTCCCGGAAAAAACCGTGGACGACAAAATCTTCCGCATGCTGCGAACGATGCTCGCCGCGGGAATCTTCGATTCAACCCGAGCCGAAGCGGCGGCCGTGGACACGGCCGGCCAGCGCGCCGTGGCCCTGCGGGTGGCCCTGGAGAGCGCGGTTCTTCTGAAAAACACGAACGGGATGCTGCCGCTGGACCGCAAGAAGATACGGTCCATCGCGGTGATCGGCCCGCACGCGAAGAAAGCGGTGACGGGCGGCGGCGGAAGCTCGAAAGTCGATCCTTTCATTTCCGTTTCACCGCTGGAGGGGATACAGCGAAAGCTGGGCACTGCAGTGGACATCCGTTCCGCGAGGGGGGTGCCGGAAGCCATGGATCTGACGCCGGTGGATTCCATCCACCTGTCCCCGTCCGGCCGGCCGTCGGGACGCAGGGGCCTGGTCGGCGAATACTACACGAATCCGGATCACCGGGGATCGCCCGCTGTCGTGCGCACCGATCCCGTGATCGATTTCCACTGGGGCGACCAGTCGCCCCATCCGGCGCTTCCGGCGGACGGGTTTTCCGTTCGCTGGACCGGCAGCCTGGTGCCGACGCGATCCGGCGTCTATTCCATCGGGGTCGGTTCGGACGACGGATCGCGGCTCTGGCTCGACGGCAGGCTTCTGGCCGACAACTGGGGCCAGCACGCATTGACTTTTAAGGCCGGACGCGTGAAACTGAAGGCCGGGACCGCTTATCCCGTACGCATCGAAATGTTCGAGGGGCCGGGAGGGGCGGAGGCCGTGCTCGCGTGGAAAAACGAGTCCGACGGCAAGGCCGATGAACTGTCGCTCGCGGTCGAGGCGGCCAGGGGAGCGGACGCCGCGGTCGTGTTCGCCGGTTCCACGGATCGGGAGGAGTCGGAGGGCTTCGACAGGCCGGACCTGAGGCTCGATCCGGCGCAGGAGGAGCTGATCCGCGCGGTTTCCGCTGTGAATCCGAACACGGCCGTGGTGCTGTGCTCGGGCGCCATGATCGACATGAACGCGTGGGTCGATTCGGTTCAGGCGCTGGTCCAGGTCTGGTTCCCGGGCCAGGAAGGCGGAACCGCGATCGCGGACATCCTGTTCGGCGACGTGAATCCCTCGGGCAAACTGCCGACGACATTCGCCCGCAAATGGGAGGATTGCCCGGCCTACGGCCGTTTCCCCGGAGAGAAGGGAAGGGTGGATTACTCGGAGGGCCTTTACGTCGGTTACCGCCATTTCGACAAATACGGAATCGAGCCGCTCTTTCCCTTCGGCCACGGGTTGAGCTACACGAACTTCGAATACGGCAAGCTCAAGGTGTCGCCGTCCCGGATCGGAGCGGACGGCAAGGTGAAGGTCCGGCTTTCGGTCCGGAACACGGGGCGGGTCGCTGGAGCGGAAGTGGTTCAGGTGTATGTGTCGGATGTGGAGTCGAGCGTAGACCGTCCAGTTCAGGAGCTCAAGGCCTTCCGCAAGGTCCGCCTCGAACCCGGTCAGAGCCGGACAATCGACTTCAGCCTTGACCGGTCCGCCCTGTCCTTCTGGGATCCGGCATCCAAGGACTGGAAGGCGGAACCGGGCAAGTTCAAGGTGCGGGTCGGCAGTTCGTCCCGGGATATCCGTCTGGAAGGGGAGTTTGAGCTGGAGTAGAAATCAGTTCCGGGTTTCGAGTTCCGGGTTGGAAAGCATGCCTCCCGCGGGTTGATAAAAACCCGCGGGAGGTTTTCATTTTTCAGACTGAGCAGGAAAAATGGGGTTGTCCAAAAAGTCGATTCACCCGCGCCCTGAGCTAAGTCGAAGGGCGCTAAGTGCCGGATTTACAGCTCGCCTCGACGGAGTTTATCCTGAGCGAAGCGAAGGGCTCGGCGAGCGGTAATCGTTAAAATTCGACTTTTTGGACAACACCATTATTATTCTCTGTCCAGGCTGAACGAATGCGGCAGTAGATCTGAGAGGGAATAAACGGTTTTCTTTCCGAAGGCAGTGCAGCAGACCACGGTCATGGAGGGATTGAACTCCGCGAGCACCTGCCTGCAGGCGCCGCAGGGCGTGACCGGATCGTCCGTGTCCGCGCACACGGCGACCGCGTCGAATGACGCGATCCCTTCTGAAACCGCCTTGAGCACAGCTGTCCTTTCGGCGCAAACCGTGAGACCGTACGAGGCGTTCTCGACGTTGCATCCGGCGAATATCCTTCCGTCCGGGGACAGCAGCGCGGCGCCGACGCGGAACTTCGAATACGGAGCGTACGCAAAAGCGCGGGCCGCAGACTGTCTCTTATACACATCTGACGCTGCCGAC
>JAUCQC010000221.1 GCA_030372965.1 bacterium | reverse complement strand
TTCGGAACTCGTCGGCAGCGTCAGATGTGTATAAGAGACAGTCAGAAAGATGCGCCGCACTTTGACTTGTCCGAAACCCGGCCCGGTCCGCGCCGTATACTCAGGCACAGGGCGCATCATTCGAACCAAGGAGAACGGCAATGAAGGGGAGATGGATTCTGCTGATGCTTGTTCCGCTCTGCGCGGGGATTCCGGCGCACGCGGATGACCCGGATGACCCGGAGTACGGGTACAGGCGCGAGCGGCAGGCGATGTCCGCGGGCGGCCTGAAAAAGCTGGTTGTGGAGGTGGATGTCTCGGTCGGCGAACTGGTGATCGGCCGGAATGCCGGATCCGACAGCCTCATCGCGGAGATGGAGTACAAGGGACGGGATTACCGCTCGAAGTTCGATCTGGACGCGGACAAGGGCAAGGCCCTGATCCGGCTGAAAAAGAGGGACTGGCGTCACGGGAACTCGAACTCGGACGACAGGCCGCCGGCCCGCGTGACCGTTCTTCTCCCCGCGGCGCCGGAAACCGTCCTGGAGGCGCGGCTGAAGGCGGGCGAGGCCGACCTGAGGCTGGGCGGGCTCCGCCTGCGGGAGACGGTGGTCACCCTCTGGGCCGGCGAGCTGGATCTGGATTTCGACAGCCCCAATCTCATTCCCATGGACTACCTGGAGATCAACCCGAAAATCGGCGAGGCGAGCCTGAGGAACCTGGCGAACGCGCGCAGTCTCGAGACCGACATCGACTCGGGAATCGGCGAATTGACCGCGGATTTCAGGGGCGGCGCGGAACCCGACAGCCGGGTCCGCATCGACCATGACATCGGCGAGACCACGGTGCTCCTGCCCGATTCCGCGGCGGTTCGCTACAGTGTCGGCGGCGCCGCGGGATTCATGTCGCACAAGCTGCTGCCTTCCGGATTCACGGACCGCGGCCGCTACCGGTACAGCGACGATTTCGACCGGTTCACCAACCGCTCCACCTTCATCATCACTCCCGGATTGGGCGAGCTCCGGGTGGACAGGGGGAATTGACCATGGCCGGACGAACCGCCTTCATCCTCTGCCTCGCCGCGGGCGCGGCGGCGTCGCTCGCTGCGGGGGAAATCAGCCGGTCCGAAGAGAACATGGTCGCGTTGAAGCCGGGCGGTTCCGTCACCGTCCTGTCGGACGAGGGGGACGTGGCCGTGCGGGGCTGGTATCGCGACGAAGCCCGGATCAGGACCCGGATCACGGTGTTCGCCAGGCGCCGCGATGACGCGGAGGAACTGCTGAAACGGATCAAGCCCGATATCCGTCTTGAAAGCGGCCGCCTGACCGTCCGGGAGCCGGAGTTCCACCGGGACGGCGGTTCGGGTTTCTTCGATCTTCTGGACGGCGGGCTCGGTGACGGCGGAAGCGGCTTCAGGATCGATTACAGCATCGACGCGCCGGCCGCCACGGACGTGCGCGTGGACGCGGACGAGGGCGACGTCGAACTGTCCGGCCTCTCCGGCCGCGTCGACGTGGTGGCCGACGAGGGCGACGTGAAGATCGATAACCTCGAGCTGACCGGCGGCCGCGTCGAGGCGGACGAGAGCAATGTCCGGATCCGGAACATCCGGAGCCGGGGTACGGCCCGCCTGACGATCAGCGTGGACGAGGCCGACATCCTGCTGGCCGACGCGTCCGTGGCCTTTTTGGAAGCGGAAGCGGACGAGGGGAACGTGGTCCTGGAGAACGTGACCGCGGGGTCCTTTCGCCTGTCCGCGGACGAGGGGGATATCATCGCCGATTTCACGCCGGACGGCGACGGCCCCTTCCGCGTGGAGGCGGACGAAGGGGACGTGAGGCTGACGGTGCCGGAGGACGCGTCCCTGGATGTGGACTGCAGGAGCGACGAGGGCGACGGCCGGTCCGATTTCGACCTCGACCGTAGGAGAAGCGAGGAAGGGTGCAGGCTGTACGGCCGGATC
>JAUCQC010000220.1 GCA_030372965.1 bacterium | reverse complement strand
CGCTGTCTCGTGGGCTCGGAGATGTGTATAAGAGACAGGACCCGCCGCTTGCGGCGGGGTAAGCGAGCGAATATAAAATGATTTCTTCTCTACAGATAGAAGATTCCCCGCGGCTTGCCTTCAAACAGAAGGCATATATATTCTTGGTCCCCCGCAGCGGGACCGCGGGGAGCTTCAACGGACCTCCGGCGCGGATGAGCGCGGATAGCAACAGGGAATGGGGTGATTCGTTGAGCCGTATTTAGGCGGCATCCAACCCGGAACGCGGAACCCGGAACCCGGAACCCGGAACTTCTTTCATTATGAACCATGAACTCAAAAAAGATCCCCTCGAAGAACCGGTCCTGAAAAAGGAACGTGTTTACAGCGGCTCATACCTCAGCCTGGACCGCCTGACCGTCCGCCTGCCGGACGGCCGGAACGCGGAACGGGAAGTGGTGGCGGTACAGGACGCGGTCGCGATTCTGCCGGTGGATCCGCAAGGCCATGTCCGGCTTGTCCGCCAGCACAGGCCGGCCATCGGCCGCACCCTCATCGAGGCGCCGGCCGGGCTCATCCATCCGGGAGAGGATCCTGCTGAAGCCGCGAAACGGGAATGCGAGGAGGAGACGGGGTTTCGTCCGGGTGAAGTCCGGCGGCTGATTTCCTACGCCCACGCGGAGGGGTATTCGACCGGATTCATCACCCTGTATCTCGGCACCGGCATCCGGGAGACGGGACCGCTCCGTCCGGACGCGACCGAATTTCTGGAACCCGTCGTTCTCCCTTTTCAGACGCTTCGCGACATGGTCCGCAGGGGGGAGATCGTGGACTCCAAGACCATTCTCTGCGTGCTGCTGGCTGAATCACTGATCGTTCCGAGTTCAGGGTTTCGGGTTCCGAGTTGAGAAAAAACATCGGTTTCCAACTCGGAACTCTGAACCCGGAACCCGGAACCCGGAACTTTCTATCAATTTGAGGAGCGTTCCAAGATGAGGAGTCAAGCGGAAGTCCGCAACCGGAGGCTGACGGCAATCGGCATCGTTGCCGGGATGGTCAGCGGATTGTTCGGCGGAATCGCGATGATCGGAGCCCCGCTGAGAACGGCCGGGATGCTGACGATTTTCTTCGGAGGGATGACCGCGGGCGCGTCCCTGACAGGGTTCCTCGTGCAGGGGAAATTGCAAAGAAAAGGCTGAATCGTTTGTTGTTCCGGGTTCCGGGTTTCGGGTTCCGAGTTAATAGAAGCCGGCGTTCAACCCGGAACTCGGAACTCGGAACCTTTTTAACCCTTCCGTTTCAGCCAGATCGGATTCGTCAACGCGAAAGTCGTCCGGCCTGAAGCGTTCCGGCACACGGCCAGCCCCCTCACGTACACGTCCGATTTCAGATTTTCCATCCCGAACGTCTTCCGGACCTTGATCTCCCCGGGTTCCGGCTTCAGTTCGATCCACGGCACCTCGCGCCTTCCGGACAGATCGCCCAGCCACAGTTTCACGTATTCCAGCGGCCCGAATTCAGGGGATGTGACCGCCTCGACCGTTGCGTCGAAGCGGGAACCGGACAGGCTCTGGCCGAGCCGGGCGGTTTCCCCTTTTTCATTCGTCACCGAGAGGGTCATGGCGGGCCCGGTGGTGATGAAACAGCGGCCCGCGGCCAGGGCGTTCAGATAATCACGCGTTGAGGGATCCGCTCCGGCGAGAACGCCGGTGCGGCATCGGCCGAAGAGGTACCGCATCGAATGGCGGATGGAAATCCACGGTAGTCCGATCTGGAACGTGCGGTTGAACGCGCCGTGGCCGTCGTTTCCCGCGATGACGAAGAGCCTGCGGCCCTCGAGCAGGAGCCGGATCCAGGCGCGCAGTCCGGCCAGGTACCCCCGGTCCGGAACGCCGTTGAGGATTTCCATGCCGGTCAGGCCCGGGTGGCGGTAATCCTCCCCGGTCCAGCTGTCCCGGGACAGGAAAAACCGCTGGAGAAAATGGAAGCGGTGTTCCGGGTGGGCCGCGAACGCGAGCGTGTCCGCGTCCTTCCCGTCGAGCGCCTCCCGCACCGAGCGCTCGGATCGGGTTCGGAACCACCGCTCCGCGCTGTCCCCAGCGCCCGGTACAAAGGTCCGGTTGTTGAACAGAAGGAGGTGCACGTTGCGGCCCCTCGCGTTGGAGGCGCTTAATTCCTCGCCCGGCAGAAGGGTGAATCCCGATTTCCGGGTGATTTCGGCGCAGCGCTCCCGCATCCGGTTCCAGCGTGTCAGGCCGGGATCCTTGACGCGGAATTCCCCCTCCAGGTCGTCCAGATCATAGGAATGATCCGTCACGGCGGCCGCCGAGAGGCCCATGGCCGGGGCGGTTTCCGCCACGGCGTCCAGAGGCGCGCCGTATTCCACCTGGTCATCGGTGTATTCCGAATGGCAGTGGAGGTCCGCGAAGCGGCAGTCTTCCGAAACGGGCAGTGCATGTTCCGCGAGCCGCACGGTCAGGGGCATGGGCTTGACACCGGGCAGGTTCCGGTTGACCACGGTCCGGCTCCCCGCATCACGGGGCCTGCGGACATTCAGCCGGACGTCGATTGTGACCTCCCCGGTCATCCCGTCAGGGGGCCGGACGTGAATGACGCGGTGCCAGGATCTGGAGTCGACTCGAAGGGAATTTTCGATCAGCGGAAAGACGATTTCCCGGCCGTCCGGACCGCGGAGCAGGGCGGCCGCGGACTCGACTGTCACGGGGAAACGGTCCGCGTGGCGCAGAAGCAGGAGAACCGGTATGGCCCGGCCGGGTTCGATACGGTACGGCGCGTCCGCCAAGATTTCAGGCCAGCGCCTGAAAATCAGGCTGAAGCCCGCCAGCGTGTAGTGTGTTTCCGCGTACAGCGCGGGAAGGAAGGGGAGAAGGCTCGGGAACCAATCCATGGAACAGGGCCTCATCGATGTTCAGTCGCGGGTTTATCGGAGCGGACGGGGGCCGGTCAGGATCGCCGCATCGGGCGGTCTGACAGCCAGGCCGGCTTCGCGGATCGCGGACAGAATGCCGGGAAGCGCCTGTACCATGCCGGCCGAGCGTTCATGGCCGTCGTGCAGGACGATCACGGCGCCCCCGGTCAGGCGTTTCCGGACCGCGGCGACGAGGGCTTCCGGCGTGACGGCCAGAAAGTCGCCGGGCATCAGGCTCCACATGACGAGCGTATGCCCGGTGTTTCGCATCCAGGCCCTGAACCTCGGGTCGAAACGGCCGTACGGCGGACGGAAGAGCGCGGGCCGCCGGTCCGTCGCGTTCCCGATCTCCGAATCCGTCCTCCGGATTTCCTCCAGAACACGGTCCGGCCTTCGGAAGGCCAGGGGGATGTGCGAAAAACCGTGGTTTCCGGCGGCATGCCCCTCCCCGGACACCCGTCTCACAACCGCTTCATTCCCCCGTATCTTCCGTCCGGTCATGAAGAAAACAGCCCGGACGGATTCCCTGCCCAGAATGTCCAGAACGCGGGGCGTCCATTCCGGGTCCGGGCCGTCGTCGAAAGTCAGGGTTACCGCGTCCGGCGACGTGCGCCACAGGACCCACGGGAACAGGAACCGGAGTCCGCTCGGATCTGGCCAGAACATGTTCCGCCTCCGGTTTCACGGGTGAAGGATCCAGACACCGGGTTCAGTCCCGTTCCGCGGGATCAGATGACAGGTTTTCACCGTGAAAAACTTCGCGGGACCGGTGAATCCGGCCCGTCGGAAAGTCCGGCAGCCCGATCCTGGATGATCCGGAATATCCAGAACCTGGATCACCGGGCTTTCGACAGCCCGATTAATTAACCGATATTTTCGAGAAATGCAAGCGGATTCTTGAATTCAGTCGAAAAGTTTCGTAAATTATCGGCTTAAGTCAGGAGGAACGTATAATGGATTTTTTTCGAGCCGATGACGCCTACCGTCTGAAGGTCGGGCTGGCCGAGATGCTCAAGGGCGGCGTCATCATGGACGTCACCAACGCCGACCAGGCCAAGATCGCCGAGGACGCGGGCGCCGTTTCGGTGATGGCGCTCGAGCGCATTCCCGCGGACATCCGCGCGAACGGCGGCGTGGCGCGCATGTCCAGTCCCAGAGTGATCCGCGAAATCATGGACGCGGTGTCCATTCCCGTCATGGCCAAGTGCCGGATCGGCCATCTGGCCGAGGCTCAGGTGCTGCAGTCGCTGGGCGTCGATTTCATCGATGAGAGCGAGGTTCTCACGCCGGCGGACGAACGCTATCACGTGGACAAATGGAAGTTCAAGGTGCCGTTCGTCTGCGGCTGCCGGGACCTGGGGGAGGCCCTCCGCAGGATCGCGGAAGGCGCCGCCATGATACGCACCAAGGGCGAGCCGGGCACCGGCAACATCGTCGAGGCCGTGCGCCACATGCGGGGCGTGCAGTCCGCCATCCGAGAAACCGCGTCCCTCGGCGACGAGGAGATGGTGATCCGGGCCAAGGAACTGGGCGTGCCGGTCGACCTTCTCGAAACCGTCCGGCGGCTGAAGAAACTCCCGGTTCCCAATTTCGCGGCCGGCGGCGTGGCCACGCCCCCGGACGCGTCCCTGATGATTGAGCTCGGAGCGGAATCGATTTTCGTGGGATCGGGCATATTCAAATCCTCGGATCCGGCCGCACGGGC
>JAUCQC010000219.1 GCA_030372965.1 bacterium | reverse complement strand
TCGGAGATGTGTATAAGAGACAGCGCCCGCGGCGCCGGCCGTCGGGGCCGCGGAGGGCGTACCGATCACGGCCGCCGGCGCCCAACCGGCCGACGGTCCCGGGCCCGGACCCGGCGAGCCCGCTTCGACGCGGCCGGACTCCCAGGTGCTGTCCGTGCCGACCTGCGCTGTCAGAAGGGACAGGTTCCATTTCTTCAGGTATCCGGCCGGATCCTTCCGGATCAGGCGGCCGGCCACGGCCATGCCGGATTCGGACGGGGGCTGAAACGCGCGGTCCGTCTCTGCCGCGTCCTCCAGCAGGACGGTTTCGTATTCGCTGAAATAGGCCTGATTGTCCTCGAGCATGGCGGACAGATCCTCGTACTCCGGGTTTCGGCCCCCTTCGGCCAGTTTTGCCGTGAGGCCCGACAGCGCCGCGTTTTCCGACGCGAGAGCCCGGAGCGTGTCCGAGAGCCTGAGCATGAACGCCATCAGCTTTTCCCGGTCTTCGGTCTGCAACTCGGAACCGGCCCCGGTTTTGGCGTATCGCTCGAGACCGTCCCTGCCGAAGACCAGCGCGGCCTTGGCGTAGGATTGGGACAGTTCCAGGCTGTTCACGACGGTGTCGATCCAGTCCTCGGGCAGGCCGGCGGGGTCTTCCGGCCGTTTCGCGTACCGGTCGATCGCCTTCCGGTACAACCGGAGGCCGTCCCAGGTCAGAGACTGGTACCGGCTCCCGATCAGGCCGAACGTGTACCGTATCTGGGACCTGGATGAATCGACCCAGGCATTCCTGAGGCCGAGGCTGTCCGACACGGACAGGTTCCGCAGATGCGCCTGGCCCGCCGCCTCCGCGATGGGACGGATGACCTTGACGAGGACCTGGCTCCGGTATTCGAGGCCGGCGAGTTCGCCGAGTTTCTCCGGCACGGGCGCGGCCAGCATTCCCGACAGGGTGGCGGTGTGTATCTCCGCGATGCGGAAAAGCGTTTCCGAAATCTTGGACCGGATGCGGTCGGCCCAGAGTGCGGACGCCGCCCTCAGGCTGTCGTCCGGCCCGGCCGGCGCCGGCTCCGCGGACAGGCGGACCAGCACGGACAGGGCGGCGCGAAAGGCCTCCAGCCCCTGGCCGTAGACGGCCGCGGCACGGTCGCGGACCGCTTTTTCCCGCACCGCCCGGGCGATCGGCTCCAGGACCGGAATTTCCTGCAGGCTCCAGGCGGCCGCGAAACGCTCATAGGTTTCGCCGATCCGGTACAGCGACTCCGGCATCCGTTCCGTCCGGAAAGACGCGACTCTCGCGTAGTCCGCGGCCAGCCGCTCCATCATCGCCTGCATGCGGTCGATCCGCGCCTTCATGTCGGCTTCCGGCAGGCGGAACACGAAGCGTCCGTACTCGCGTTCGCGGATCCGGCAGATGCGGAACAACGCCTCCGCGGCCTGCGCCGGAGACCCAGGAATTCCGGCGGCCTCGAGCGAATCGTTCCTCTGAACCGCCCGCCTGTACCAGAACTCGGCGGCCTCGAGCGAATCGGATTTCTCGTAATGCGAACCGAGCCTCACCCACAGTTCCACCCCGGCCGGCGAGGAGGGGAAAAGCGTTCCGTACCGGGCGTACAGGGCCAGAGCTTTAGCCGGCTGGGGCGTCTTGAGCGCGGATTCAGCGGTCTGGTAGAGCACGTCCGGCGCGTCCGGCGCGTCCGGATACGCGGCCACGTAGGCCTCGCCGGTCTCGGTCGCCTTGATCCAGTCCTCCGCCTTCGCGTAGTAGAGGCGGGCGTTGAAAAGGGCGTCGGCCGCGGCCGGATCGGGCCGCCGGACGCCGTACAATTCCTCGTAACGCGCGGCCGCCCGCAGATACTGTTTCTGCTCCGCGAGGTTCACCGCGAGATTCTGCAGGGCGTCGGCGATGCGGGGGGACGCGGGATACGAGGCGCGCAGATTCTCATAGGCCCGGATCGCCGCGTCGTAATCGCCCGCCGCGTCGAAGCTCTTTCCCGCGTTGAAGAGCGCCCGGTCCGCGAATTCCGATTTCGGGGATTCCAGCGCCCCGCGCAGGAATTCCGCGCCCGCCTCCGCCGGCCGCCCGGCCGCGGCCAGGCTCTGGGCGGACATGAAAACCGCCTGGGCCAGGCGGAGGCGGAGCCGCTCCGCGTAGGGCCGGGCCTCGGGTTCCTCCGCCAGCTTCTTGCAGTAGATTTCGGCGCTGGCGTAATCGCGGCCCGCCATGTAGCTGTCGATGACCGAGAAGTGGACCTGCTCGCGGTTCGGGTGGTCCGGGAACTGCCGGATCAGGGTGCGGAAGTATTTCAGCGCCTCTTCGTAGTTGCGGTGCGTGAACTGGAGCGCGCCCGTGTTGGCGAGCAGAACCGGCGTGTTGGGATCCCGCGGGAACAGCCGGATGTAGTTGTCCGCGGCCATGACCATCCACTTTTCCGCGTCCGTCAGCGGGACCGCCCGGCTGGTGTCCGCCGGAACCCCGGCCGCGGACGGCGCGGTCCGCCGCTCGCGCCGGACCAGCGTGTCGGCCATGACGACCGCGTTCTCGGCCGCGTCCCGCGTCGAAGGCAGGCCCGCGATCCGGGCGGTTTCGACATAGGCCTCGCCCGCGTACAGCATGCTGATCGTGAGGTATTCCTGCAGGGCCTCCTTGTAGTCGTGCATCTTCGTGTCGAGCAGAAGCGCGAGGTTCCAGCGGACCTGAAGGGCGTTCATGCCCTCGGGAAAAGCCTCCAGATAGGTCCGGCCGAGATCCGCGGCGCGCCGGTACAGGGCCGCGTCCCTGGGCTCGGACGCCTCCGCGCGGCGCAGGAGCCAGTTGAAATTGTCCCTGAGGGCCTGCTCGGACAGACGGTACGCCTGCAGGCGCGCCTTTCCGTCCAGAACCGCGCTCCACCACTCGCCGCCCGGCCGGCAGGAGGCGAAAAGCGTCTGCCGGGTCTCGAACGCGCCGGCCTCGTCCTTCATCCTCAGCCGGCATTCGGCGATGCGGCTGTGAATGACGGGCGTCTCCGCGTGCAGCGGCTCCATGCGGATCAGGCTTTCGAACGCCTGAACCGCTCCGGCGTAATCCTCCTTGTCCTCCATGTAAATCGTTCCGAGCCTGGCCAGGACTTCGCGGCCCCAGTCCGGCTGGCCGAGTTTTCTCAGATATTCGGCCGCCTGGACGGGCCCGCCGAAATCCGTGAAGGCGACGGCGATGTAATCCAGCGCCTCCCGGGTCAGGTCCACGGCCGAGGCCGTGCGTTCCTCCGGCGGGTCCTCGGCCAGGGTCTCGATCAGCGTGGTGAAATAGCTGATCGCGGGCGCGTACTGTCCCAGCCGGTAGTAACTCCAGCCCAGTTTATACAGAGCCTCTGGAAACCGGGGGCTCCGGGGGGATTCGATCACCTTCTTATAGTAGAAGACCGCGTTTTCCAGATCATTCACGGGCGGGTTGAACGCGTATTCGCCGAGCCGCATCGCCGACTCCACGGCGAAGGGGCTCCGGGGAAAATCGGACAGGACCCGGCGGTAGAGCACATTGGCCGAGTCGTGCCGGCCGGTCTCCTCCTCGAGAAAGGCGCGGTTGTACAGCGCGTCGTCCGTGAATTCGCTCTTCGGGAAGCGTTCGAGAATGCGCCGGTAAACCGCGAGCGCCTTCGGATAGGCCGGCGCCGGCTCGGGCCCGGCCGCGGCGGGCGGGCGGGCCTCCCAGGCCTTCAGGCTGTCGAAGAAATCCTCCTTCTCCTGCATCGCGTACAGATGCCCCAGCCGGATCAGGATGTCGTCCTCGTAGGCGGAGCGGCTCCGGTCCGCCAGCAGGCGCTCTCCGGTCTCGATTCCCCGCCGGATCAAGCCGCGCTTCTCCGCCTGGAGCGCGTCCAGCTCGCGGCTGTAGTGCCCGCGGTAATCCTGCAGTTCCAGGATGGAAAGCGGCCAGAACGTGGAATCCGCCCCGCTTCGCAGGGCCTGACCCGCCGCGGGTCCGGCCAGCGCCAGCCCGGCCGCGAACGCCGCGCCCATGAGCCTGGCCGCCCTCACGGCAGAACCTCCGCTTCGAACCGCGGCCGTTCGGGCACGGGCGCGTCCACGGGCGTTTCCCGCCTGCGGGTGTCGAAATAGTCGGTCTGGAAAAAGCGGTCCCGCTCCTGCTCGTCCTTTTTCCGCAGGTCGGCCTTCATCTGCCGCTCGATCTGCTCGACGTCCCGCAGAAGGGCCGCGACGCGCCGGCTCAATTCCTCCCGCTTGGCCCGCTGCACCTCGTCGATCTGCCGGATCATGGACGAAATCTCCGTCATGCGGCCGTCGATCTCGCGGATGCGGTTGAAATTGATGTTGCTGATGCCGTATTCGCTGAAATTGGCCCACCGGTCGATCTCGACCGCGAAGGGCTGGGGCCGGTTCTCGCGCAGCCACACCTCGTACTGGTTGAGCCGCAGGCCGTAGTCTTCGAGTTCATCCCGCCGGATCTCCATGCGGACTCGGATCGACACCGGATCGCCGGACCGGACGGACAGGCGGTCGATGCCGGCGATGGCCTCGGCCGTCACGCGCTTTTCCTCGAGCACGTCGGAGAGGAGCGTGTCGAACAGGTACCGGAGATAGACGGACATCCCCATGCGCCGGATCAGGGGATCCTGGTCGCCGAGCCTGTCCGCCGACTTGCGGTTCCGCGTCTGCAGGGCCTGAATCGCGCCGCCTCGCAGTTTTCGGATGCGGTCCAGCGTCATCCAGTTCCGGCGGTCCCGGGCGCGGGCCTCGAGGCTGTCGAGCACGCCGATTTTCCGTCCGAGCGCGTCGGTCGCCGCGTCGAGGCGGCTGTCCCCGCCGCCCGGCGCCGGATCGTCCGCCGGTCCGGCCGGCACCTCGCTGAGGAACCGGGAGATCCTGTTCGCTTCCGCGAACAGCGTGCGGTTCCGGGCGTTTTCCGCAGAATCGGCGGAGGCGGCCGGAAGCGGAGCGGCCGGCTGGAGACGGACCCGCCGCACGCGCTCCATGTCCCGGAGCGCCTCGTCCGACTGCCCCAGGAGCTCCTTCGACCGCGCGGCGAGCACCTGGGCCTCGTACTGGTAGCCGGAGAAGAGCGTCTGCGTGAGCAGCGTCTCGGTGTTGGCCAGGGCCTCGACCGGCCGGCCGGAGCGGTACGCGCTCCAGGCCCTGGCCAGCAGGGTCAGGTCGTCCTTCTGGAAATCGTCGTCCACCTGATTGAACAGCGTGATCGCCCGCCGGTTTTCCCCGCGTTCGTAGTAGATCAGCCCCAGCTTCAGCCGCGCGTTGTTCCGGATCCGCCGGAGCACGGGGTCGCGCTCCGGACTCGAGGGCCCGGACGCGAGGCGGTAATACACGGCCATCGCGGAATCGTCGTTGTTCAGGTTCGAATGACACGCGGCGGACAGATACCGCGCGGGGTACGCGTACGCGGTGCCGGCCGGAACCCGCGCCAGAGCGGACAGCGCGTCCCCGAAGGCCCCGCGGTTGAAGGCCGCCAGTCCGGCGACGTAGGAGGCCACGCCGAACGGCTCGTCTTCGAGCCGGTTCCGGACGGCCAGCAGGCGGTCGTACGTCTCCTGGAGCGAATCGACGCGTCCGGTCGCGTATTGAATGAAGAGTTTCTTGACCAGCGCCTTGGCGGTGTACGGGGAGAGGGGATACCGGCCGGCGAGGCGTTCGCCGGTCCGGAGCGCCTCGTCCAGATAATTGAGCGCGAACGATGATTCGGCCGCGTAGTACAGCACGTCGTCCATCACCGGGACGCCGGGATACGTCTCGATCACGTCGCGGAGGAGGAGGCGGGACAGGACGAAATCGCCGGCCGCGTAGGCCTGAAGGGCCTCGCGCAGGTCCCGCCGGAACATGCGGTCCGCCTCCTCCTGGGTCGCGGTTTTCAGCAGTTTGGTCCGGATCAGCTCCGTTCGGGTCTGCCGGAGCTTGAACTCGAGCAGGCTGTTGTATTTCCACTGGTCCAGAAGGGTCTCGGCCATCTCGGGATTCGCCGTTTCGGAGCCGGCGGACTGCGGCGCGGTTTCGGAAACGGCGGACGCCGCGTCCGGTTCCGGCGGGGCTTTTCCCGGCTCCGGCTCGGCCCCCGGGCGTCCGGAGGCGGTCGCCGTGACGGCCGCGGACCCGGAGGCCGCGCGCTCGAGTATGTCCCTCACTTTCCGGCGCAGGCCGGCCAGAATCTCCAGCGCGGAGAGATTGGCCCGCCGCCGGGCCGTGGATTCCAGCTTCGCGATTTCGTCGAACAGGGAAAGGACTCTTCCGACCTCTCCGGCGTACGCGTCGAGAAAGAGCTGACGGGACGAGGTCACGGACTCCAGGTCGAGCGCGCTCAGGTCGCGGCCCTGATCCCTGCGGGCCTTGGCCTCTTCGAAGATGTTCCGGGTCTTGGCAAGAAGGGCCTTCTCCTTGGGAATCATGAGCCGGAGAAATTCCTCGTTCTTCAGCCTGAGATAATAACGGGCATCCGGCCGCTCCGCGGCATTCCCGGAATAGCCCGCGGCCGTGCTTCCGGCCGCGGCATGAAGCGCGCAAACGGCGAGCGCCAGAACGAGACCGGCAAGGGTCGGACGAACCGGCCGGCGACGGGCAGACGGATTTCGTCCGGCCGGCCGGAAGCGGCCTGCCGGTAATGATGCAGCGGACGGCCCGATGACGCTGAAAATAAGCACTTGGGACGCCTTCCGGTGTTTTTCCCGATAAAAAAGCAAATTACATGCCCTGCACAAAAAAATCCCCCCTGCTGGCCGGTCAGCCGCATGGGGGATGGGAAACCGTGGACGGGACGCGATGGGGCAGAGACCGCGATCCGCTCAGGAAGTCTCCTCCGTGTCCCGCTCCTCTTCCTTCATGACGCACTTTCCGTTGAAAACGGCCCCTTCCTCCACCACCAGCCGCGTCGCGCGGATGTCGCCGAGAACCACCGCCCGGGTCTCGAGCACCACCTTGCCCTGGGTCAGGATGTTGCCGCTGACCCGTCCCGCGAGAAACGCGTGGCGGGCGTGGATGTGACCCTCGACCTCCCCTTCCCTGCCGATTTGAACGGTGTCGGTGGCGGTGATGTTCCCGTTGACCTTGCCGTCGACCCGCAGGCTGCTCTGGACCCGCATGTCGCCCTGTATGACGGAACCCTTGCCGACCATGGTGTTGAGCTCGCCGCCGCGGCCGAAATCGGAATTCGTTTTGCTCACAGGTGTTCTCCTTAAACAAGAAAATGAGATATGAAAAGCCCTCGGCCGCCGGCGGTCACCCGTCCGGGCCGGCTCTCTCCCGCTGCGCGGCGTAGAGAAACTCCTCGGGATTGATGGATTCGCCGTCCTTCCACAGCTCGAAATGAAGATGGGGCGCCGAACTGATGCCCGAACTGCCGACCAGGGCGATGGGCTGGCCCTTCTTCACCTTCATGCCCTGCTCCACCAGGGACTTCTGCGCGTGGCCGTAATAGGTCAGATACCCCATGCCGTGCGAAAGAATGACGAGATTGCCGAGATCCGGCGTCCAGTCCGAGAGCAGCACCACGCCTGAACCGGCGGCCTGGATGACCGTTCCCTTCGGCGCGGCGATGTCGATGCCCCGGTGGTTGCGGCGCGTCAGGGTCCCCGATTCGCGGAAGCGCGTGGTCATCACGCCGTTCACGGGAAGCCGCGTGGGCAGGCTCTCCGGATCGAACTCCGATGTCTCCCGGCGCGAGACCAGGACCAGGGGCGCGTTGTCCGCGGCCTTCGCCGCGACCGG
The DNA here is from genome assembly GCA_030372965.1 of bacterium. Taxonomy (GTDB): domain Bacteria; phylum Zhuqueibacterota; class QNDG01; order QNDG01; family DTFT01; genus JAFGAX01. Next base: position 38,779 of record JAUCQC010000219.1, on the reverse strand, counting down.
GGGTTCCGAGGCGACGACCGCGGTTCCGGCCGGGGTCCTGCCGGAAACGGCCCCGGCGGTTTCGGCTCCGGCGGCCGGCTGTTCGCCGACGCCGAGCGTGACGCCGAACGCTTTCCGGATCTTCTCGTCCGTCCGCCGGATGCGGGCGAATTCCTTCTCGATTTCGTCGATGCGCCGGTTGCTGGCCTTCAGGTCGGCGTTCTCCTGCGTCAGGGACCGCTTCTGCGATTCCAGCCGGGCCACCCGGAAGTAACCGTAAAAACCCCACAGAATGTGGAGCCCGAGAAGCGCCAGGAAAAACGCCAGGATGCGGCCCTTGGCGTACGACATCGAAACGCTTTTCGGATCCCCGTCCTGATCGGGAACGTAGATGAGCGAGAGATAACGCTTCCGGTTCGTCTTGCGCATGCGCGTCAATCCTGAAGTCGGTCGAAGAGATCGAGTATCCGGTCCAGCTCGTCCTGCGAAAAATACAGGATCTCGATCCGCCCGCCCTTGCCGGACGGACGGATGCGGACCTGGGTTCCGAGGGCCGAGCGGACACGGTCCTCGGCGCCGCTGAAGAAGGAACTCCGTTTCTCGGTTTTGCCCTTCCGCTTCGTCTCCGCCGGTTCCGTCATCCGGCGGACCTCCTCCTCCACCTTGCGCACGCTCCAGCCCTTCGCCGCCGCCCGCTTCCAGACCGACATCTGGTCGGATCGGGACGACAGGCCCATGATCGCGCGCGCGTGTCCCATCGAGATCGTTCCGTCCGCCAGGCTGGCCTGGATCGGATCGGGCAGCTTGAGAAGCCGCAGGAAATTGGCCACCGTCGCGCGGTCCTTTCCGACCTTGCGGGCGACCTCCTCCTGGGACAGCTGGTGCCGGGCCTGCAGCTGCTCGTAGGCCTGCGCGAGTTCGACGGGATTCAGATCCTCCCGCTGGATGTTCTCGACAAGCGCCATCTCGAGCATCTTCTCGTCGGAGTCGACGTCGACCACGTACGCGGGGATGCGTTCGAACCCGAGTTCGGTGACGGCCCGCAGCCGGCGCTCGCCCGCGATCAGCTCGAATCCGCCGTCCACACGGCGCACGGTGACCGGCTGGATCACGCCGTTCTCGGAGATCGACTGCTTGAGCTCCTCGATGCGGGCGGGATCGAATTTCATGCGGGGCTGTCTGGGATTGGTGCGGATCCGCGAGATGAGGACGGTGTCGAGCCGGCCCGGTTCCGCGTCCCCCCCGGAATCGGCCTGCGGGATCAGCGCCTCGAGCCCCCGGCCCAGGCGGTTACTTTTGCTGCTCATGGGCGATCAATTCCTCGGCCAGTCGGATGTAGTTCTCGGCCCCGATGCTCACCGCGTCGTACAGAATGACGGGCTTCCCGAAACTGGGCGCTTCGCTGAGCCGGACGTTCCGGTGGATCACCGACTGGAACACCTTGTTGCCGAAAAATTTGCTGACCTCATCCGCGACCTGGTGCGAGAGGTTCAGTCGGTTGTCGTACATGGTGAGCAGAACGCCCTCGATCTCCAGGCTGGGGTTGAGATTCTTGCGGATCAGGTTGATCGTGTTGAGAAGCTGGCCGAGGCCCTCCAGCGCGTAGTATTCGCACTGGATGGGAATCAGCAGCGCGTGCGCGGCTGTCAGCGCGTTCACCGTCAGCAGGCCGAGCGACGGCGGGCAGTCGATGAACACGTAGTCGTAATCGGCGTCCACTTCGGCGAGAATCTCGCGGAGCACCTTCTCGCGGCCGATCAGGTTGATGAGTTCGATCTCCGCGCCCACGAGACGGATGCTCGAGGGCACGATATCAAGATAATGTATCTGCGTGTGGACGATGGTGTCGCGGATGGACCGGTTCTTCAGCAGGACTTCGTACGAGCTGTTCTTCACCTTCTTGTGATCGATGCCCAGCCCGCTCGTGGCATTCGCCTGCGGATCAATGTCGAAGAGCAGTGTGCGCCGTTCGGCAACGGACATGCAGGCGGACAGGTTGATCGCCGTGGTCGTTTTGCCCACGCCGCCTTTCTGATTGGCAATGGTGATGATTTTTGCCAAAAGGCGCTCTCCGGTGATTCGGCTTGGACCGGGACGGCCGGAACGGATTCCGGAGCGGCCGCGGAACGAGCGGATTTTCCCCAGCGGATAAAATTCCCGGCCGCTGGAGGCCGGGAAAAGTGAATAATCCTGTCAATATAAGAGATTTTTCAGGTAAAATCAAGACTAAACAGGCAGTGATGATGGCGGAAAAATAAAACAAACTCCTTTATTTCCAAGCAGATGGCGTTGTGACTCCTCCCCAGGAATGCGGATCGCATCACCTTTTTCAGCGTCCATCGGCAGGCACAGCCGCTTCGGCCTCCTGGAAGGAGCGGATGCGGGAGGAAAACAACCCGATGCGGGCTTCGCCCGGCCGCGGTTTTCAGGGGACGGGGTCCGGCGCGTGCTTTTCCCTTCCCTCCCAGCGGTACCGTTCGAGCCTGCCGAGCAGTCCGATAAAAAGCCCCAGGCCGGTGAACGACAACCCGATGACCGCAGGCCCGTGAACAGCCACAGCGATCCACTTCAGGTTGAAACCGATGATCAGTCCCAGAATCAGCCCGGTCCGCGTATTCCGCACAACCGGGTTTTGAATCGGTCCGCATACGGCGTCCCGCAAACGACGCATGAAGCCTCCTGTTTCCTCATCTTCAGGTGAGAGGCCCGGATTGGTCGCGGACCGCAGTGGCGCGTGTCTCGACCCCTCATCCGCGGGAGAGGGGCCCGATCCCGTCCGACAGCCCGGTCATGCTCAGCGGCCCAAACCCGCGGACGTCGGATAATTCTTCTCGATGATCCGCTTCCGTTTTCTCTCTTCCATGCGTTTCCGCTCGATTCCGCTGAAGAATCCGATCGCGATGCCGAAAACGAAGAAAAGAATCCACACGATGGCCGGGCCCTTGACCTTCAGATAGAGCACCCGCAGGTTGATGCCGACCATAATACCGATCACAAAGCCCAGAATCGTGTTCTGGACAACAGGGTTGGTGATGGGGTCCCAGTTCAGGTACTTTTTTTTCCATGGATTCGTCATATCTCCTCCCTATATGGAATGGGAATGATGCCTGCGGTCCGAAGCCGGTGCCGGTTGCGGGTTCGATTTCAAACTGAATCCCCTGTCCGACGTGAAATGCTCAAAATACCGGTGTCCGGCCGCGACCGGTTCTCTTCGCGCCTGTCTTTCGTGAACCTGAAAAAACCGGAGAGGAGCGATTCAGCAAACGGCCGTTAACGCAAAATCAATATTATCAAACGGCTCTTTCGGCGCCTCCGAATCCGGCGATGGTTCCGCTTGTCCAATTCCGCCGAAAGACAGCGGATCACCGATTTTTAAAAGACAGCTTTTAACCGCGGAAAGGATTCTCTTTTATCGACAAACGCAAATAAAGTGCCTGCGGGTATCGAGGCGCAGGGGCAGGATGCGTTTAATTCTTGAAGAATTTGCAACAACTGACAGGCTTGGTCCGGAAGCGAAAAGGAGGGCGATGTCCCACGCGGCGGTCATGCCGCCGTGAGGGCTTGCGTCAATCCATGCCCGCTCTGCGGCGGAGAATCCACTCGAAACACAGAAGAAGCGCCATCGGAATCAGGAGCCAGGCCATGTCGACAAAATCGACGCGAACGGGCGTGACGATTCGTTCCGAAACCGGAAGGGGCAGTCCGGCGAGAGGCCTGGGATCGGCCGGATTCAAAACCATACCGCCCGTGGCTCCGGAAATCGACCGCATCAACTCAGGACGGCTCCGGCTGTCGGCAAGCTCCGGTAGAAAGGGATTCACCCGGACGGACAGGGTGTCGCTTCCGATCGGACTGCCGTCCACCCTGGCCTCGGCCGTGATCCGGTGGATGCCGGGCTCGGCCGGCCGCACCTGCCCCCTGTAGATGCCGGGCTCCGTCATCTCCAGCGTTTCGACCGCGCGTCCCGAAGGGCCGTCAACGGTCACATCCACCCGGCCGCCGGCGGCGGGCCTGGAAGCAGCGTCCATGACCCAGACTGCGACCGGGAAGGGGCGGCCCGCGTCCGCGGAACCGGTTTCATCGATGAACCGGACGGGCCGGCCGTCGTCCCCTCGGACAAGCCAGCGCACCGCGTTCTCGAGAAACGGCGCCAGCACCGCGTCCGCAGACCCGAGGCCGGCAGTGACAAGATCCCAACGGTAAATCCCCTCCCCCAGAACGGCCAGGCATTTTCCGGACGCGCCGCTTCCGGCCACGATCAGCGGAAGCCCGTCCGCCGCGTCCGCGGGGCGTCCATCCGCCGGACCGCCGTCCACCAGGGCCGCGGCCCAGGGCTTGAGGACCAGCCTCCCGGCCCGTGCCGTCACCGGCGGAAGGGACAGCCACGCCCTGCGATTGGCGTCGGCCCCTTCGCGGAGCCGGACGGCCGGATGATCCGCTCCGGCCGCGGTCAACCGGCCGGTCACCGTCCGGCTTCCGTCGCGGACCAGGGCCGTGAACGGCAGTCTGTCCCCGAGCGCGGACAGAGCGCCGTCGCCCGCCGCCGTCCCGGCGAACCAGGCGAAAGGCAGGCGGGAAGAGAGAATCGCGGCCGCCGCGTTTCTCCACGCCGGCTCCGGAAAACCCGGCGCCGGCACGGCCACGAGGAACACGGCGTCCGCGCCGGACAGTTCGGCCCGCGAAAAAGCCGGGCCCTCGTAGAAGCCGGAGCCGCCTTTCCAGACGCGCGTCTCCACCCGGAAATCCCCGACGGACTCCAGACCGCGCCGGATGAATGAAAGGTCAGGGCCGGGCCCGCCCGCCAGAATCAGGATGCGGAGCCGCCGCTTGAGCGCCTGCACGGTCCAGAGCCGTTCGTTGTTGCCGGTCGACCATTCGCCGGGCAGCCCCGTCACCTCGGCGCGAAGCGTCCAATCCCCGGGCGTTTCGGGTTTCCATACGAACCGCGCCTCGGTCTCCATGCCGTCCGCGGGAAGGAGGACGGTTTTCACTCCCGCCTTCCGGCCCCCGGCGTAAAGGGTCACGGTCACGGACCGTCCCCCGAAACCCCGGCCGGACACCGACACCTCGACCGGGCATTCCGTTTCCGCCAGCACGGTCCGGCCGCTGAGGGCCCGTACAATCCGGATGTCGGGCGCCGGGCTCGAATCGCCGACGCAGAGCGTGTGCACGGGAACGCCGAGGTCCGAGGCCGCCCGCACCGGGTCGCCACCCAGATTGACGGCCCCGTCCGATACGAGCAGCACGGCGGACGGCCGCTTCTCCTCCGGAAGGCCGGCCAGGCCGCGGAAAGCGGCGGCCATGTCCGTGGCCGGCCCCCGGGCGCGGGAAGAATCGACGCCGTCCGGGCCGAAAAAGCGCACACAGTCGGAGAGCAGGACGACGGAAAGGCGGTTGCCGCCGTCTGGGGACAGGAATCCCGCGCCCGGCGCGGGCCTCAGGCCGGGAACCGACAGAATCGCCCGGTTCCGGCCCGCGTCCGCCATGGACCTGGAATCGTCCAGAAGCAGTGTCACGGTCGGCTTGCGTTCAACCGTCCGGTCAAATTCGAGAACCGGGGATAGCAGGATGAATCCGGCGAGGGTCAGCGACGCGGATCGCGCCGCGATCAGCAGGCGCCGCGTCCGGCCTGAAAGCCTGGGGGAGGATGACCGGACGGACCACGACGCGAGACCGAAAGCCGCGGCCGCGAGGCTGAGAGCCGTGAGCAGGATTCGAAGCGCGACGGGGATCATGGATGCGGCCGCGGTCAAAAATTAAGGGACGGGGCCGGAGCGAGGGTCAGGGGCGAAGTGATGCCCGCGGAAAGCCGGCTGTGCCCGGCCGCCGCAATCATACCAGCGTTGTCCGAACACAGACGCGGTGGCGGCGAATAGACCGCCAGTCCCAGGGGCTCCGCGCGTTCGGCCAGGCGCTGTCTCAGGGACCGGTTGAGCGCCACGCCGCCCGCGAGACAGACAGACCGGACGCCCGCGCGCTCCGCTGCGGACAGGGTCTTTTGGACCAGCACGTCCACCACCGCCCGCTGGAATCCGGCGGCGATATCGGGCAGGGTCCGGGCCGTCTCCTCCCGGCCGATCGTCCGGACATGGTTGAGCACCGCGGTCTTCACGCCGCTGAAACTGAAATCCAGGCTGTCCCCGCCGAGAAAGGCCCTCGGAAAACGAACGGCGGCGGGATCGCCGGTTTCGGCCACGGCTTCGATGGCGGGTCCCCCGGGAAAACCCAGTCCGAGCAGTTTGGCCACCTTGTCGAAGGCCTCCCCCGCAGCGTCGTCGCGCGTGCGTCCGAGAACCTCGTACCGGAATCCGGGCCGGACGAGGACCAGCTGCGTGTGCCCGCCGGAAACGATCAGCGTGACCAGGGGAGGCTCGAGCCCCGGGTGCGCGAGAAAATTGGCGTAAAGGTGACCTTCGAGGTGATTGACGCCGACGAAGGGCAGACCGAGCGTAAGCGCCATGGCTTTGGCGGCGCTGAGGCCGACGAGCAGGGATCCGGCGAGTCCGGGGCCGCAGGTGGCCGCGATGCCGTCGAGCGACCCCTTGGCGATCCCGGCCTCGGCCAGCGCCTGCCGGATCACCGGGAGGATGAGACGGGCATGCGCCCGGGAGGCGAGTTCCGGGACGACGCCGCCGAAATTCCGGTGCACCATCTGGGTGGAGACGACATTCGACAGCAGCCGGCTCCCGTCCACCACGGCCGAGCCCGTGTCGTCGCAGGATGTCTCGATTCCAAGAACGATCACGGCTGCTCCGACACCTCGAAATACTGGGGGATGACCTCCGAGAAGGTGACATCGCGGGGGATCAGGATCCGGGCGGGAAGACGCTTAGGGCCGTACCGCTCCCGTGCCCGGTAGTCCACGATGGCCTGTATGTCGCCGCTCGTCAGGCCGCCGAGCAGTCCGACACCGCCCTGCACCCTGAGCGCGAGCGTGGCCGGCGTGACCGTCAGGCGGCGGTCTTCCGGGCCGTTGATCACGGTCACGGGGATTCCCTCGATCATCCGCTCGCCGATTCTCTGGACGTCGGCCGCGAAGCGGACGGAACCGGAGGAGACCCGCACCCGGGTCAGGGGATCCACGGCCAGCGGCACCCGGTCGCGGACTTCCTTGACCAGCCCCGCGAAGGACCTTGCCTCGGTCCAGACCTCCTGCGTGGAATCGACCACGGACTGGGGTCCGCTGATGAGGACCGTGTCCGGATCGAACCGGACGTCCCCGACCGCAGTGAATCCGTCGGCCGGCAGGAATTCGAGCCTGGACCGGACCGGAACGCGGCGTTCGGCCAGCCTGTCCCACTTCACGTCCACGGTTTCAGGCTGAAGGATGGAGAGCACCCGGATTCCCGCGGGCAGGTCCTTGATCATGTCCGGATCGAGCCGGACGGCCGTGTTGTTCGGAACCTTGCGGAGATCCAGTTCCAGCCTCCGTTCGCGGAAACGGTAGCTGACGAACTGGCGTCCCGTGCCCTTGAACAGAACGCGCACCTCGGCCGGCAGGGGATGCAGGAGAATCCAGCCCGGCGGCGCGTGCTCCACACGCACGGGCACGTCTACCGTGAATTCGTAGGCGTTCTCGAGGGAGATGTAGAACCAGAAAAAGAGCGCGCTGAGCAGGCAGAACAGCTTGATCTTGTAGTTGTGGACGAAAAAACGGGTGAGGGGAGATCGGGTCGTCATGGTCAGGGTCCCGTCCCGGAGATAGGGCTCCCCGGGCGCGTTCGGTCACGCCGCCGAAAACCCGCCGGCTGATCCGCGGCCGCAGGATCCGTCGTCTTCAGCGGGCTTTCGACTGCCGCGACGGGTTGAAGCTCCCCGCCGTCCCGCTTCGCGGGACCAAGCTATGATATGCCTTCTGGTTGAAGGCCCCGCTTTGCGGGATTAAGCAATTATACTAATACACTATTGAAGACAAGCGGCGGGCCTTCAATAGTGAATAATTCAAATAACTTGGTGCCGCTTTGCGGCGAATCTTCTATCTGTAGACAAGAGACATCTGATATTCGCTCGCTTACCCCGCGGCCCCGCTTCGCGGGACCAAGCAAGTAGAAAGAACCAGATATCTTGGTCCAGCGTAGCCGGGGGAATGCGCTCGCTGTCAGATTCATTTGAGGGTCCGGGCGCGTCCTGAGGCGTCCGGCCGCAGGACGGCCCCCGGTTCCGCCGGAGGCTTTCGCCGGACCTCCGGTGCGGGGCTTGAAACCCCCTATTTGTGGGAAGCTTCTAGCGGTTTGCCGAAACTGATCTCGCCGTTGTCGATTCGGATATTGAATCCGCAGTCCGGCCGGGTGCACACCCAGGCCTTGTACCGGATGGAAGCGCCGTCCCGTCCGTAGTCCGAGAGCGGCACCAGCACGCCCCGGCCGCATTTCTGGCACTCAGGATACTTGTTTTCCATCTCCGTCACCTCCCTGGCGTCAATCGCCCGCCGGGTCCGGGTGGGTCCCGGTTCCCGGCGGACAGTCATCCCCGGCCGGAACCCGGGCGCATCCGCCTGATCCGGCGGTTTCAATCGCCCGCCCGCAGGTTCCGTCTATTCCTTGACCACCCAGAGCCGGACCTTGACCTCCACCTCAGGGTGGATCTTGATCGGGACACTGTACACGCCCAGCGCCTTGATGGGCTCGTCGAGCAGGATCTTGCGCTTGTCGATGGCGTATCCCTTTTCCTGGAGCAGATCGGCGATGGTCTGTGAGGTCACCGAACCGAACACGCGGTCCTCCTCGCCGACGGCCACGGCCGCCGTGACGGAGACGGCCTCGAGGTCCTTGGCCTGGATCTCCGCCGCCTTGCGGTCCTTGTCCTGACGGCGGGCCAGCGTCCTGCGCTCCTCCTCGATCACCCGCTCGCTCGAAGGCGTGGCCTCGAGCGCGATGCCCCGGGGGAACAGGAAATTCCGCGCGAAGCCGTTCTTCACCGAGACGACATCGCCCCTTTTCCCGAGATTCTCATGATCCTGACGCAGCAATACCTTCATGGATGCCTCATTCAATTCCGTTGCTTACTGGTTCGATTCCGCCACATAGGGCATCATCGCAAGGTACCGGGCCCGCTTGATGGCCTGGGTCAGATGCCGTTGGTGCCTTGCGCAGTTGCCCGAGGTCCTGCGGGGGATGATCTTGCCGACTTCGGTCGTGAACTTCACGAGCTTCTTGGGGTCCTTGTAGTCGACGTATTCCACGCGGTTTTCGCAGAACCGGCAGATGCGTTTCTTTTTGGGTTTGATCAAAACAGCCTCCAGTGATAAATGATCAGCCGGACTCCGGCGGCGGCTACAGTTCGAGTTCTTGGTACCCGAAATCGAACCGGCCCTTCATCGGATTGGGCGCCTCCGCTTCCTCCCCGGGTGTACCGGGCTTCTCCCGGACCGCGGCCGGATCGGCGGTCTCGGCCTGCGACGGCGCGGGTTCGCCGGTTTCGGCGTTCCCCTCGTCGCGCCGGTTGAGGAACTGCACGCGGCTGGCCTTGATTTCGACGATGTTGCGGTTCCGCCCGTCTTCGCCGCGAAGGCTCCGGCTCTGCAGTTCGCCCTCGACCAGCACGGCCGCGCCCTTCTGCAGGTTTTCGGCGCAGGTCTCAGCCAGCTTGTACCAGGCCACGACTCCGACGTAGCAGACGTTCTCGCGCCACTGTCCGGTGTTGTCCTTGAACCGGCGGCTCGAAGCGATCCAGAAGTTCGCCACCGGTGTCCCGTTCGTGGTCCGACGGAATGACGGCTCGCGGGTGAGATTGCCCGCGATAATCACCGAATTCACGTCGGGCATTCGGATTTCCGCCATGCGCGTTAAACCTCCTCAACCCCGGGGGTTTTCCTGGACGCGGCGCCGTCCGATTCCGCCGCGGGGCTCGCGCCTTCCGCGGTTTTCTCCGGGGATTGAACTTTCTGTTCCTCGGCCGCTTTCAAAGCCGCCTTGGGCATCACCACGGTGAGAAACCGGATCACGGCGTCGTCGAGCCTGAAGGAACGGTTCAGTTCCTGGCAGAGCGGCCCCTCACCCTCGAAGCGGATGTACACGTAGAAGCCGTACTGCTTCTTGGCGATTTCGTAAGTCAGCCGGCGCTTGCCCCAGCGCTCGACCACGTGAATCTTGCCGCCGTTGTTCTCGATCAGCTGAACGGTCTTGTTGATCGTGGCTTCGATCTGCTCGTTGGGTAAATGCGAGTCTGCGATGAAAGTGGTTTCGTATTGCCTGACCATGCGTCACCTCCCTTCGGTCGTTGGGTCCTCCCGCACGCGGGGGGAGGACAGGGATTGTGAAAGCTTCGCGCCTGCCGGCAGTCGAGGGCCGGGCGGAAACGCGTGTTATTCGATATTGCCGCGGTTGTACCGGTTCATGGCCCACTCGAATCCGTTCTCGGCCGCCGCGATCAGGGCGTCCGCGCCGTCTTCGACCAGGGTTTCCACCGCGGCCTGTTCCTTTCTCGGAAATCGCGAAAGAACGTAATCGACCGTGCCGGCGCCGGGCCGGAGCCCGATGCCCAGGCGGAGGCGGCCGAAATCGGACGTCCCCAGTGCCTGGATCACCGACGCGAGTCCGTTGTGACCCCCGTCGCTTCCTTTCGGCCGCAGACGCAGCGCGCCGAGCGGAAGGTTGAAATCGTCGCAGATCACGATCAGGCCCGAAAGCGGCACCTCGTAGCGCCTCACCGCGTCCTGCACGGCCTCGCCGCTCCGGTTCATGAAGGTGGACGGCTTGACCAGCAGGATCTTCCCGGTCGGGGTCTTCGTCTGTAAAAAATCGTACGGCCCGAAACCGGGCTTGAAGCGGCCGCCCCACCGCTCGGCCAGGCGGTCCAGAACCATGAATCCGAGGTTATGGCGCGTCTTCTCGTACGTCCGCCCCGGATTGCCGAGGCCCACGAACAAGTGCACAGGCATTCCCCCCGGCCCCGGAACGCCGGGTTACTTCTTGGCTTCCTTGGCCTTTGCCGCGGGGGCTTCCTTGCCCTTTGCCGCCGGAGCCTCTTTGCCCTTGGCCGCCGGGGCTTCCTTGCCCTTCGCGTCCTTGGGCTCCTTGCCGTCCTTCGCGCCTTCGGCCGCCTCGGGCTTCGCCGCCGCGCCCTCCGCGCCCTCGACCGTCGCCGCGGCCGCGGCCGCGGTCTCGACATCGGATTTCACGACCTTCGGCTGAACCACATTGGCCACGACCTGCCGGGTGTCCGTGACGAACCGGAACTTGCCCGCCGCGGCCGTTTCCAGCGTGACGGTGTCGCCGATCTTCAGGTGGTCCACGGCGAACTCGATGTGTTCGGGCAGATCGAGCGGCAGGCCTTCGACTTCCACCATCCGGAGGAGCTGCTCCAGGACGCCGCCGTCCTTGACGCCCGCCGGCGTTCCCTTCAGCACGACGGGAATCGAGAGACGGACCTTTTCGGTCAGGGAGATGCCCATCAGGTCGACATGCACCAGCGCGTCCGAGACGGGATCCCGCTGAATGCCGCGGATGATGGATTTCCGGACCGTGCCGTCCGGGAAGACCACGTCCATGATGTTGGCTTCGCGGTGCAGGACGGCCGTGAACTCCCGCGCGTCCACGGACAGCGGGACGGTGGTTTCGTTGCGCGCGTAGAACACGGCGGGCACCCGGCCCGCGTGTCTGAGGGTCTTCGCGATCTGGTGACCCGTCTTCTCGCGGGCCGCCACGTGCAGTTGAACTTCAGGCATATCAAATTCCCCTGTTGGTTTCTATGTGGGGTCAAACAGCGAACTGATCGATTCCTCGTTGTGAATCCGCTTGATCGCCTCCCCGAAGAGCGCGCCCGCGGAGAGCACCTGGATTTTCCCGCCGAGTTTTTCGGGCGGGATGTACAGCGTGTCCGAGACGACCACGGCCGACATCGGCGAGGCCTCGATGGCCTGCGGCGAACGGCCCGACAGGATCGCGTGCGTGCAGGCCGCGAGCACGCGCCGGGCCCCGGATTCCTTGACCAGGGCGGCGGCCGCGCAAAGCGTTCCCGCCGTGTCGATCATGTCGTCGAACAGGACCACGTCCCTTCCGTCCACGCTCCCGATCAGCGTGACGGATTCGACCGCGTTGGGTCCGGTGCGCTTCTTGTCGACGATGGCGATGTCCGTGCCCAGCCGGTTGGCATAGGCGCGCGCCCGCTTCACGCTCCCGATGTCCGGGCAAACCACCACCGGATTCTCGAGCGCCTGGGACTTGATGAAGTCCACAAAGATCGCCGACGAATACAGGTGATCGAACGGAATGTCGAAGAACCCCTGTATCGAAGGCGAATGCAGGTCCATGGTGAGGACGCGGTCCGTGCCCGCCGTGGACAGCATGTTCGCCACGAGCTTGGCGGACAGCGCCACCCGGGGCTGATCCTTGCGGTCCTGGCGGGCATAGCCGAAATACGGGATGACGGCCGTGATCCGCTTGGCCGACGCGCGGCTGGCCGCATCGATCATCAGGAGCAGCTCCATCAGATTGTCGCTTGGCGCGCACGTCGGCTGGACGATGAATACGTCGGTGCCCCTGATGTTCTCGTTGTATTTGACCGCGATCTCGCCGTCGCTGAAACGGCTGATTTCAGCGTCTCCCAGCGAGATGTTCAGATAGGCCGCGATCTTCTCCGCCAACGGCCGGTTGGCGTTGCACGTGAACAGCTTCATGCGTCTCTCACTCAATGATGCCGCGACCGTCCCCCGCGCCGGCGTTTCGGCCGGGGAATCCGTTTGGCTGGGGCGGAAGGATTCGAACCCTCGGATGCGGGGACCAAAACCCCGTGCCTTTCCACTTGGCGACGCCCCAGGGTGATGCCCGCGGGAGGCGGCCTCCGTCGAAAACCGGAAAATGCGATGCGTCGGGATTGAATTCAGTTGGACCCGGGAGCAGAATTCCTGCCGACTTCCTCCCAGTACTTGTCCAGGACGACCTTTTCAAGCCGGGTTCGGAATTCGCTTGTAATGGGGTGGGCGATGTCTCGGAACGAGCCGTCTCTCTGCTTCCGGCTGGGCATGGCGATGAAGTAGCGGCCGATGTGTTCGATGATCTTCAACCCCCTCACCACAAAGAGGTCGTCGATCACGATATTGGCGAAAGCCTTGAGCTTCTCGTCGTCCATCAGGGATACGGAGACTTCGGTGATTTCCATGCGTTCACTCCTTCCGTTTGGCCTTTTCGTGTTCCCGGAATTTCCCTTCGGAAATCCAAGATGCGCGATCCAAGGAGCGAACCGGTTCACACAGAAATGTCTTCACCCGTTTGTCAATGGAAAAGAACGCACGGGCCGCTTCAGCCTGTTCCTGCCGATGGAACAGACCCAATACGGACGACCCGCTTCCCGACATGCTGGCATAAAAGGCATCCCACTTGTACAAGTTTTCCTTGAACAGTTTCAGCAGGGGATGCCTTTGAAAAACCACGTCTTCGAGCTCATTTTTCAACGAAGCCCGGAGAGAGCGTAAATCGCGATTTTGAAAAAGCGAATCAAATATAGCCATTTTTAGTTCTGTTGTCAAGACGATTCTGGCCTGGCTGTAAGCCCAGGCGGTGGATACGGATACATCCGGACAGATCAGAAGAACCCGGTAATCGGTGGCCATCTCGACGGGAGTCAGAATCTCACCGCGGCCCTCGCCTATGGCAGTACCGCCCTGTATGAAAAAAGGCACATCCGAACCGATCTCTCCCGCCATTTTTTCGAGTTGTGTGCTGGATAAGCCCTTTTCAAACATAATGTTGAGGGCGGTCAATGTGGAGGCGGCGTTGCTGCTCCCTCCGCCCAGGCCAGCACCGATTGGAATCCGCTTCTCCACATTGACTTCCAGCCCGCCCTCTAAATGATGGTTTTTCCTGAATAATTCGTATGCTTTCCATATCAGGTTATCTCTGCCCAATGGAATCGGGATGCCCTCGAATCCCAATCTCAATTCAGGAGTAAGGGTTCTGGTAAAATGGAGGGTATCGTACAGGCTGATGGTTTGGAATACAGTCAGGATATCATGATATCCATCCATCCGTTTTTTCAACAAATAGAGCCCAAGATTGATTTTTGCCGGGGATTTGAGGATAAGGGAATCCATCTATGTCCTTTCGATCTCCTTCTATGAACTACAAATAGTATTCCAAATAGGATGTATTCGTGAGAAAAATGAAATATCAAGGAGATACCGAGTGCGATATTCCATTGATATGCGGCATGCTTGAATAATTGTCAGGAAAAGGTGACAGAGCATGTATTGAAAATCATACATGATTGATCCGAACCTGTCCGGCCCGCCTCTTATCAACAGTTGAATGAAATCCGGTATTCGGACTCTCGGAAGCGCATTGCCTCAAAAATGGACAGGCGCGCCGATCGCCCTTGATCCGGCGGACGCGTACACGCGCTCGATCAGCGGCACCATGGAGCGGACAAGCGACAGTCCGCTCTTGAAGAATATCCGGCCGGACGGGCTTCAATATACGAAGAAAAGGATTGCATTTTCAGGCGATATTCCATACATTTTTGTTTTGGTGATAATTGACGGTTATTCATGTCTTCTGCCTATTTTATTTCAGACGCCCATCTGGGAATCGGAACCGCAGCGTTCCAGGACCGTCGGGAGAAAATTCTCGTCGATTTTCTGGACAAGGCCTGCCGGCCGGGGGACACCCTGTACATTCTCGGCGACCTGTTCGATTTCTGGTTCGAGTACGCGTCCGTCATCCCGTGCCGTTTCTTCCGCACTCTGGTCGCGCTGGAGCGGTGCCGGTCCCGGGGCGTGAAAATCCGTTATTTCACGGGAAATCACGATTTCTGGCTCGGATCCTTCTTTCCGGACCGGCTGGGCGCGGAGATCCGCACGGAACCGCTGAAAACCCGGATCAGCGGCCGGACGTTCTGGATCGGACACGGCGACGGGATCATGAAGCGGGACCGGGGATACCGCCTGCTTAAACGGGTGCTGCGGAACCGGGCGGCCGTTTCGGCGTACCGGTGCCTCCACCCGGACCTGGCCTACGGCATCGCGCTTTTTTTCTCCCGGCTGTCGCGCAACCATCCTGCCTTTCCGGACCGGGACCGCGACTATCTCGAGTTCGCTGAAAGCCGGTTCGATGAGGGCGTCGACTGCGTCGTCATGGCCCACACGCACCGGCCCCTCCTGCACCGAAGGGGATCGTGCGTCTACCTCAACACCGGCGACTGGATCCGGCATTTCACATACGGCCGGTTCCGGAACGGCCGCCTGTCGCTTGAAAAATGGCCGGTCGGCCGCGCGGACTGACCGGGCCTCTGGAGAAACCATGAATCTGAAAAAAATCCCGGCCGGCGTTCGGCGCGCGTTCTGGAAGGTATTCGGCTTCTGGCCCGAACGGAAGCGGTGGATGCTGATTCCGGTCCTGACCGTCGCGTCCTTCCTGTTCATCGCGGCCGCGCTGATCCTGATCTTCAGCCGCGGGCTGCCGTCCCTGACCGTGCTCGAGCATTACGATCCGATGCTCGCGACCCGCATCTATTCGGCGGACGGCCGCGTGCTCAAGCAGCTGTACATGGAAAACCGGCAGGAAGTCCGGCTGGAGCAGGTGCCGGAAAACATGATCCAGGCCGTTCTCGCCACGGAGGACCGCCGTTTCTTCCAGCACTGGGGGTTCGACCTGCGGCGGTTCTTCAAGGCCGTCTACGTGGACGTCACCACCCTGAGCAAGCGGCAGGGAGCCGGCACGATCACCGGGCAGCTCGCCCGCCAGCTGTACCTCAGCCTGGAGAAAACCTGGGGCCGGAAAATACGAGAGGCGCTGACCGCCATCCAGATCGAGCGCACGTATTCGAAACACGAAATTCTCGAAATGTACCTGAACCACATGTACTTCGAGAACCGGGCCTACGGCGTGCAGGCGGCCGCCCAGCGGTACTTCGGCAAGAACGTCGAGGACCTGCGGACCGAGGAATCGGCCGTGCTCGTGGGCATTCTGAGGAGCCCGGCCAACTACTCGCCCATCAAGCATCCGGACGTGGCCCTGGGGCGGCGCAATCTGATTCTGAGCAACATGTTCAACGCCGGCTTTCTGACGCAGGCCGAGGCGGATTCCCTGAAAAGCCTGCCCATGAACGTGCTGGACAAGCCGGACGACGACGCCGACACCATCGCGCCGTATTTCTGCGAATACGTGCGCCAAAGGCTCGAGGCGAAGTACGGCGTGGGCGTGGTCACGGACGGGCTGTCCATCTACACCACGCTGGATTCGCGCATCCAGGCCTGCGCCGAGAAGGCCATCCGGGACAAACTGCCCCAGCTCGAGGCGACCGTACAGCGGAAACTGCTGAACCGCAGGGAGTTCACCGAATGGGTCAAGGCCACCCACCGCGACCCCGCCGAGATGCGCGAGATTCTGCGGGACACGACCTATCTGGATTCCCTGATGGCCGCCAAGGCCCGCCTGCAGGTGGCCATGGTGGTGCTCGACCCCTCCAACGGGAACATCCTCGCCATGGTCGGCGGCCGCGACTTCGCCGAGTCCAAATTCAACCGCGCGGTGCAGGCCAAGCGCCAGCCCGGATCGGCCTTCAAGCCCGTCGTGTACACCGTGGCGATCGACAACGGATATCCCCCCTGCTTTGAACTCCTGAATCAGCCCGTCGTCGTGCCCATGGTCGACGGCACGGTCTGGCGCCCCAAGAACTATTACGAGGACACCGGCGGCCCCACCACCCTGCGCGAGGCCATCAAGCGCTCGCTGAACCTCGTCAGCATCCGCCTGGTCCAGGAAGTCATTCCGCCCGAAAAGGTGGCGTCCTTCGCGAAGCACTGGGGGTTCACCACGCCCATCGATGCGTATTACGCCATCGCGCTCGGCGTGTTCGAGGTCATTCCCATGGAACTCGTCAGCGCCTTCACCGCGTTCCCCAACGGCGGCGTGGTGGTCGATCCCACGGCGGTGCTCCGGGTGGAAGATAAAAACGGCAACCTGCTGGAGGAGGCCGCGCCCCGAAGCCGGGAGATCTTCAGCGAGGCCACGGCCTACATCATGACCAGCATGCTCCGGGACGTCGTGGACCACGGCACCGGCTACGCCACGCGGTCCGCGTACCATTTTCAGCGCCCGGCCGGCGGCAAGACCGGAACGACAAACGACTTCACCGACGCCTGGTTCGTGGGCTTCACGCCCCAGATCTGCGCCGGCGTGTGGGTGGGGTTCGACGACAAGCGCATCAGCCTGGGCAACAAGCAGTCCGGCGCGGTCGTGGCCCTGCCCATCTGGGCGCCGTTCATGAAGATGGTCTACGACACGCTCCAGCTCCCGGAAGCGGATTTCAAACAGCCGGCGGACGTGGCGTGGGTCAAGATCTGCGAGACATCGAAAAAGCTCGCCGGCGAATTCTGCCCCGCGACCCGTTACGAGGTGTTCCGCAAGGATCTCGCGCCGACCGATCCGTGCGACGTCCACCGGTCGCACGGCTCCGAACAGGCCGCTCCGGAGAACGTGTTCTGACAAGACGGATCCCGATGCCTGATGGCTGAAAAAAAAAGAAATCCGATCATGCTGAGCGTGTCGAAGCATGATCGGATTTTTGCGGTTGGTTCCGCTGATCGCACTGTTCGTAAAGACCTGAAAGGCTGAAAGCCTTTCAGGTCTTCTGTTTTTCCCTGACGAAGACCGCCAGCAGAACCATCGAGACGAAGGCGAGGCCCGCGCCGGTCCCGAAGGCGGCCGCGGCCCCGGCCTTCTGATAGATCAGCCCGAAGATCAGGCTCGCCGGAAGCGCGCCCAGTCCGATCGCGAAATTGTACAGTCCGAACGCGCTCCCCCGCAGATCCGGTCCGACCAGGTCCGCGACCAGGGCCTTCTCCGCGCCCTCCGTGAACGCGTAGAACAGCGCGTACACGGCGAAAAGCGCGAGCGTGGCCGCGACCTGCAGGTTCCCCGGCAGGCGGTCCAGGAACGCGAAGCCCAGGTACACGGCCGCGTAAATCATCCACCCGGTCACGATCACCCGCTTCCGGCCGAGCGTGTCGGACCATCCGGCCAGGGGCGTGGAGAACACGACCTTGATGACGTGAAAGAACGACCAGATCAGGGACAGAAACAGGACGCCGGCCAGCATCTCCGCGGCGGCCGGATCGGACAGCCGGCCGAGCATGTCCCCGAGGAGCGGCAGGCCGGAGAACCGCGGCGCCAGACCGCCCCCGCTCCGGGCGGCTTCCTGAACGCGGAAGAGCAGGAAGGCGTCGGATGAATTGCCGAGCGTGAACAGAAACAGCACCGCAAGGTAAGCCGTGAAATTCCGGCCGAACGGCCGGAGGGAAAAAGACCGCTTTACCGCGGGGGACAGGTCCGCCGTGTTCTCGCGGACCAGGCCCCACACCGCGGCCACGGCCATCAGTCCGGGCACGGCCGCCAGCAGGAACGTCCGGCGCAGGACGCCCGTCGTGTCCGTCATTCCGAAACCGAGGACCAGGACGATCATCGCCAGCACCGCGAGCAGGGGGCCGAGCACGGCGCCGGCGTGGTCCATGGCCCTGTGGAATCCGAAGGCCCGTCCCCGCCCGTCCTTGTCCGCGGAAGCGGCGATCAGCGCGTCCCTGGGCGCAGTGCGGATGCCCTTGCCGACTCGGTCCGTCATCCGGACGAGAACGATGTGCCAGGCCGCGGACACGACGCCCGTGAGCGGCCGCACCAGGGATGAAACCGTGTACCCGACCGCGACGAGGAGCTTTCGCCTCCGAAGCCTGTCCGACAGCGCGCCGCTGAACAGCTTGAGAAAGGCGGCCGTGGTCTCGGCCACGCCCTCGATCACGCCGAGGATCACGGCGCCGGACCCCAGCGCGGCCACGAAAACCGGGACCAACGGGTAGATCATCTCGCTCGCCGCGTCCGTGAGCAGGCTCACGATTCCGAGCACGACGATGTTGCGGGGGATTTTGCGGCCCGTGTCTTTGGACATGCTCAACTGCTCCTACGAAACAAAGAGGGTCCGAAAAGTCGTTTTATCAATCAAATCGCTCGCCGAGCCCTTCGTTTCGCTCAGGATTAATTCCGTCGAGGCGAGCCGTCATTCAACCGCATAGTGCCCTTCGACGGAGTCCATCCCGAGCCTTGCGAGGGGTTCAGGGCACGGATTAGTTCGACAACTTTACCAGTCTCTGTCACCCGATCCGGCCGGCGATCAGCGGCGCGGCTTTCGCGGGCCGGTCCGAAACGGCGACCGCCGCCTGCATCCGCCGGACCGCTTCCCCGGCGTCGATGTCCCGGTCCGCGTGCAGAACGACGAGCGTCTCGCCCTTTTCAACGCGATCCCCGGTCTTTTTGAGCAGGACCGCTCCGGCCGCGGGGTCGATGGCGTCCTCCTTGCGGCTTCGGCCCGCGCCGAGATCGACGCAGAGCTTGCCCACGACCAGGCTGTCGATTCCCGCCACCCATCCGTCCGTAGGACTGGGGACGGGAATTTCACGCTTTGCCTTTTGCCATCGATCCGGATGCTCGACGAAAGAAACGACTCCCTTCTGGGATCGGACCATTTCCAGAAATTTCTTCCACGCCGCGCCCGAATCGAGGAGCCCGGCAAGCAGGGACAATCCCTCCGCCGGAGAGCGGATCTTTCCGGCGAGAGCCAGCATCTCCGCGCCGAGCGCGAGCGTGAGATCGCGCACCTCTTTCGGACCCTGGCCGCGGAGGACTTCGATGGATTCGAGCACTTCCAGCCGGTTGCCGACCGTGCGGCCGAGCGGCTGGTCCATTTCCGTGAGCAGGGCCACTGTTTTCAAACCGAGACCTTTTCCGAGCCGGACCAGGGATTCCGCCAGCTTCACGGTCTCGTCCCGGTCCGGCAGAAACGCGCCTCGGCCGATCTTGACGTCGAGCACCAGGCCGTCCGTTCCCTCCGCCTTCTTTTTGGACAGGATGCTCGCGCAGATCAGCGGGATGCTTGGCACCGTGCCGGTCACGTCCCGGAGCGCGTATACCTTGCGGTCCGCCGGGACGATGCGTTCCGACTGGCCGATGATGGCGCATCCGACGGATGCGAGCTGGTCCCGAAACGCGGATTCGGACAGCTGTGTCGTGAATCCGGGAATGGATTCGAGCTTGTCCAGGGTGCCGCCGGTGTGGCCGAGGCCGCGGCCCGCCATCATGGGGACCGGAACCCCCGCCGCGGCGACGAGCGGCGCGAGGATGAGGGAAATCTTGTCGCCCACGCCGCCCGTGGAATGCTTGTCCACCTTGACCCCGGGAATGGAGGACAGGTCGATCGTCTCGCCGGAATCGATGAAGGCTTTCGTCAGGGCCACCGTCTCGGATTCGTCCATGCCCCGCAGGACCACGGCCATCAGAAACGCGGCCATTTGATAGTCCGGAACCACGCCCGAGACATAGGCGCGCACCAGTTCGGATATTTCCTCAGCGGACAGAACCCCGCGGTCGCGTTTCCGGACGATGCATTCGACCATGTTCATGACGCGCCTCCCGGCTCTCCGGATGAAGCAGGCTCTTCGATCACCGCCGCGAATCCCGCCCACTCCTTCATCTCCTGTTTTTCGAGCAGGCGGAACGGGGGCTTTTCGATCAGATCGAGCACCGCCCCCTGTTCCTCGATCAGGATGCCGGACAGGATGAGCACCGTGCCCGGTTTCGCGAAGCGCGTGAAACCGGGGATCATGGGGACCAAAGTGCGCCGGTCGATGTTGGCGAGGATCAGATCGAAGGACGGGTGTCCGAAGCGGTTGCTCTCGGCCTCCGATCGATCGCGTTTCGACAGGCTCAGCGCGATCGGTCGACCGTTCTCACGGACGTTCCCGTTCATCCCTTCAGATAAAACATCCACCGACCCCAGCCTGACCGCGAACCGGTCCGCGACCCCGTTCAGGGCCGCGTTCTCCGCCGCGTTCTCCACCGACTCCTCCTCCACGTCCAAACCGGACGCGGACGCGGCGCCCAGCCTCAGCGCCGCGATCGCGAGTATGCCGGACCCGGTGCCGACGTCGAGCACGGTCATGCCGGGTTTCAGGTGTCGCTCAAGCATCCCGACGCAGAGCCGCGTGGTCTCATGCGATCCTGTACCGAACGCCATTTTGGGGGATATGTCGATCACGAGGTCATCCGGACCCGCGGTCCAGTTCTCCCAGGGCGGCTTGACCACGAAACGGTTCCCGACCCGGGTCGGCTTGAAATACGCCTGCCAGGCAAGCCCCCAGTCCTCTTCCGGCACCGGCCGCGGGACCGGATCCGACAGGGAAAAGCCCATTTCCCGGAGGGACCGGGCGTAGTCCGAAAGGGACCGGAGAATCTCGTCCGGAGACGGGCCTTCGGGAAAAAAGAGCCGGATCCCGCCGTCGGTTTCCTCCACGCCGGAGGCGCCGATTTCGAAAGCGCGGTTCGCGGCGCCTTCCAGCGCCTCGGCGGATCCGGAAAAGGATATCTCTGTCCAGGTTTTCATGCGGTCACCGGATGCGGAACGGCCTGCTCAGGGTTTGGCTTCGTAGATCAGGTGAAGCACCAGAGTGCCGACGGACTGCAGGCTCTGAGGACTGCATTTGTCCGGCGTGTCCTGCGTCGTGTGCCAGTGGGGATAATCCAGGTCGATGACGTCCACGGCCGGAATGCCGGCCTGGATCAGCTCGAGATGGTCGTCCATCACCTCGTACCCGTCCGCGGAAGAAAAAGCGGAGAGGCCGAGCCTGCGGGCCGTGCCCCAGACCAGGTCGACGATGCCGGACGCGTAGCGGCGGGAATTGACCTCCACCGGAAGGGACAGGTCCCGGTCTCCGATCATGTCGAGCAGAACGGCGTATCGCGGCGCTGCGGACTTCGACGGGTTCGCGGCGAAATGCCGCGACCCGAGACACCAGGTCGAGAGGTCGCTCTCCAGGCCCCCGTCCTCGCCGTCGAAGAACACGAGGTCCACGCCGACCGGCGGGGGGGAGGTTTTCATGACGGCCGCGGCCTGCAGGAGAACGGCCGTGCCCGAAGCGCCGTCGTTCGCCCCGGGAACGGGACGCTTCCGGTTCGCGGGGTCCGGATCCAGGTCCGCGAATGCCCGGCAGTCCCAGTGCGCGCAGAACAGCAGGCGGGTTTTCAGCTCGGGCCTGAAGGAGGCGATCAGATTGGTCATGTCCGCGCGCCGCTTCGAGACGGCCAGGAAACCCTGGAACCGCTGGGGAACGACGGAAGCGCCGCAGGCCTTCAGCTCGGCGGTCATGAATTCGAGGCATTTCGCGTGGCCGGGAGTACCCGGTACCCGGGGGCCGAACGCGCACTGTCTCTCCAGGAGCGCGAAAGCCTTGGCGCCGGAAAAGGCGGGCACCGGCACGCCGGGCTTCGGGGGAGGCGCAGCCGCGGACATGAGCAGGAGCGCGGAGATCATCATCATGAAGGGCCAGGGCATTGTATTTTTTTCCTCGTGACATCAAGGTAGCCGCGGGCTTCAGCCCGCGTTCTTCCATTATTCGTGGAACACAAGCACGAACAGGA
The DNA here is from genome assembly GCA_030372965.1 of bacterium. Lineage (GTDB taxonomy): Bacteria > Zhuqueibacterota > QNDG01 > QNDG01 > DTFT01 > JAFGAX01. The sequence goes on along the minus strand of JAUCQC010000219.1, from coordinate 16,406 downwards.
TCCCGGACGCCTCGCGTCCATCGTCCATTTCCACCGTGAAAGAATATAGGAAACAGCCCCTCCAATGTCAACCGAAACCCGGGCCGCTTCTTTGGAGGGCGACTTTCGCCTTGTAATGACCCCGGTTTTTAATTAACTTTTCCGGCAATGGGAAATACCGGCACACGCATGACCTACCGCCAGGCCGTCGACTACCTGTTCCACCGCGAACGCAGGGCGATGCGCTTCGGCCTCGACGCCATACGGGACCTGCTCGGCCGTTGCGGCGGACCCCAGAAGTCCTTCGCCTCCGTGCACGTCGCGGGAACGAACGGCAAGGGCTCCTCAACGGCCATGCTCGAAGCCGTGCTCCGGGCCGCGGGGTATCGCACGGGCCGCTACACTTCCCCGCACCTGACGGACATGCGGGAACGCATCGCCGTTTCCGGCCGGAACATACCGGGCGCCGCGGTCTCGGCCTGGCTTCACCGGCACCGGGACGACGCCGAAGCCGCGGGCGCGACGGTTTTCGAAATCCTGACCGCCATGGCCTTCTCGCATTTCCGCGATTCCCGCGTGGACATCGCCGTCGTCGAAACCGGGCTCGGCGGACGTCTGGACGCGACCAATGCCGTGACACCGGTTCTGACCGCGATCACCGCGATCGGAAAGGACCACACCGAGCTTCTCGGCGGCACGATCGAAAGCATCGCGCGTGAGAAGGCGGGCATTCTGAAGCCGGGCGTGACCTGCGTGGCCGCGCCCCAGAGCGGCCGCGTCCGGGCCGTGCTGACGTCATCGGCCGCGTCGGTTCCATGCCCGATCGTCTTCTCCCGGGACGCGGTCTCTATCCGAAACCTCGAATGCACCGACCGGTTTTCGCGTTTCGACGCGTCAACGGAACTTTCCGAATACAGGGGCCTGCGCCTCGGCTTGATCGGCCGGCACCAGATCGACAACGCGGCGCTGGTCATCGCCGCCGTCGACGCGCTCCGGAAATCCGGGTGGAAAATACCGGACCGGGCCGTGGCCGCCGGATTGCGCGGCGTCGTCTGGCGGGGCCGCCTGGAAGTGCTCCGGAGGAATCCGACCGTCCTGGTCGATTCGGCGCACAATCCGGCCGGCGTGACCACGCTGGCCCTCGCGCTCCGCACCCTGTTCCGGTACGACAGGCTGATTCTCGTTTTCGGCGTCCTGGCGGACAAGGATTACCGGTCCATGCTGAAGATCCTGGCCCCGGCCGCGCATCATCTCATCCTCACGCGCCCCCTGTCGGAACGCGCCATGGATCCCGCGCTCCTGGCCGGGCTTCCGGCCCTGAAAGGAAAGACAGTGACCGTGATCCCGGACATCAGACATGCCTGGAAAACCGCCCTGGCCTCGGCCCGTCACGGAGATCTCGTTTGCGGAGCGGGATCCATTTATTTCGCGGGTGAGGTGCTGAAACTCCCGGTCTGCAAGCGGTAGCAGTCAAGTTCCCATTGACATTTCATGCGGCATCGGGTATATTAAAGGATACTCTCGGCCTGAATCCGGCCGGGACCCGGCAAGAACAACCAGGTGGGCTTGTAGTGGAAGACAAAAAAATACGCATTCTGCTGGTCGAAGACGACGAGTCCGTGGCCCAGACGATGAGGGAGTTGATGAAGCGTCTGGGTTCTTTCGTTCAGGAAACAGTCCGCGTCGGCACGCTGTCCGGAGCCATGGAAGCCGTGTCCGCGGGCGCTTTCGACGTCGTCATTCTCGATCTCGGGCTCCCGGACAGTCAGGGGCTCGACACCTTCCTGCGGCTCCGCGACCGCCTGCCCCGGGTGCCCATCGTGGTCTCCACGGGTCTGGACGACGAAGGTATCGCCATGAAGGCGGTGCGCGAGGGCGCCCAGGACTACCTGGTCAAGGGATCGGTGGACGGCGCGACCGTCATCCGCACCATCCGGTACGCGGTCGAACGGAGCCGCGCGGATTCCAGGCCCGCGGCGGGCGGCGGGGCCGCCGGCCCGGCAGGCCTCAAGCGGGCCAATTTCCCCAATCTCCCGGACCCCCTGGCGCGGCTGTCCGACCTCGCCTACAACCTCTGGTTCAGCTGGCATCACGAAGCCTACCGGCTCTTCCGTCATCTCGACATCAAGCTCTGGGAGGACGTCCGGCACAACCCCGTGCAGCTGCTCAAGGAACTCGACCGCCACCGGTTTGAGGAGGTTCTGCACGAGAGCGTTTACATGTCCAAGTACCACTGCGTGCTCGAGGCCTTCGACCGGTACATGGGCCAGAAGGACACCCGGTTCGCGCTGAAATACCCGGACTGCCTGGACAAGTGGACGGCCTATTTCAGCATGGAATTCGGCATCCATGAGAGCCTGCCCATCTATTCCGGCGGCCTGGGCATTCTCTCGGGCGACCACCTGAAATCGGCCAGCGACCAGGGCATTCCGCTTGTGGGCATGGGGCTGCTGTACCGGGAATCGTACTTCACCCAGTTCATCTCCCTGCACGGAAACCAGCAGTCGGTGTACGAGCCGAACAATTTCTCCAACCTGCCGATTCTGCCGGTGCTCCGGGAGGACGGCAAACCGCTGACCGTCCGGGTGCGGTTCGACCACTCGGCCGTGTCCGTCCGCGTCTGGAAGGCGGAGGTCGGCCGCGTCCCCCTGTATCTTCTGGACACCGACTTTCAGGACAACACGACCTCCGAGCGGAAGATCACCGAGCGGCTCTACGTGTCGGACCGCGGCCTCCGGCTGACCCAGGAGATGCTTCTGGGCATCGGCGGCTTGAGCGTGCTCGAGGCCGTGGGCATCCGCCCGGCCGTGTGGCACCTGAACGAGGGGCACTGCGCGCTCTCGTCCTACGAGCGCATGCGCGACGACCTCGCGGAGGGCGTGCCCCTGGCCGAGGCGGTGGAGCGGATCCGTCCCTCGACGGTGTTCACCACCCACACGCCCATCGCGGCGGGAAACGAGGTGTTCGAGACGGAGCTGGTGGAGCACCTGCTGGGCGACTACCGCGACATCATGAAACTCACCAAGGACGATTTCTTCGGCCTGGCGCGCGACACCCGCAATCCGGATTTCAACACCTTCAACATGACCATCCTGGCGCTGAAAACCGCGTCGCGGGCGAACGCGGTGAGCGAGCTCCACGGCGCCGTGAGCCGCCGCATGTGGCACTATCTCTGGCCCGACCGGCCCGTGAACGAGGTCCCCATCACCCACATCACGAACGGCGTGCACACCCGCACCTGGATGTCGAGCCTGATGAAGGGCCTGCTTGACGAGCACCTGGGCGAGGACTGGCGCTACCGCCTCTCCGACGCGGATTACTGGAAGGTGCTGGAGCGGATTCCGGACGAGGCGCTGTGGAAACTGCACCACGACCTCAAGTTCCGCCTCATCGAACAGGTCCGCCGGAACCTCTCCCGCCAGCGCGAACGGAACGGCGAATCGCCCGAGTCCGTGGCCGAGGCGAGGCGCCTGCTGAACCCGGATGTTCTGACCATCGGATTCGCGCGGCGCTTCACGCCGTACAAGCGCGGCACGCTGATCTTCCAGAACCGCGACTGGCTCAAGTACGTTCTGTCGCGGCCCGGCATGCCCGTCCAGATCGTCTTCGCGGGCAAGGCGCACCCGGCGGACCAGATGGGCAAATCGCTCATCCAGACCATCGTGGGCGAGAGCCGCAACCCCGACTTTTACGGGAAAATCGTGTTCGTCGAAAACTACGACATGTCCCTGTCGAAAATCCTCATCTCCGGCGTAGACGTCTGGCTGAACCTCCCGCGCCGGCCCCTCGAGGCCAGCGGCACTTCGGGCATGAAGGCAGCGGTGAACGGCGCCATCAACTGCAGCGTGATGGACGGGTGGTGGCGCGAGGCCTACGACGGGACGAACGGCTGGGCCGTGGGCGAGGACAAGGAGTATTACAACGACATGGAGCAGGACGGGCTGGACGCCGAGTCCCTGTACCGGATTCTCGAGCACGACCTGGTCCCCCTCTATTACAGGAGGGACGAATCGGGCCTGCCGGTCGAGTGGATCCGCAAGATGAAGCGGTCGATGGAAACCGTCATTCCCCGCTTCAGCACCTGCCGCATGCTCGAGGAATACGTGGACCGCTTCTACGTGCCCGCGATGCGGGAGGGGAAATAGCCGCCCGTTGAAACCTCGAACGGGGGGGTCCAAAAAGTCGTTCCACCCGCGCCCTGAGCCCTCGATCAAGTCGAGGGTATACTCCGTCGAAGGGCGCTAAGTGACGGATTTACAGCCCGCCTCGACGGAGTTTATCCTGAGCGAAGTGAAGGGCTCGGCGAGCGATTATCGTTGAAATCCGAGTTTTTGGACAGCCCCGTTTATCCCCTGTGAGTGAATTCAACCTTCAGCGCTTCATCCCGCTTTCCCGCTCTTTTTCATTTTGACTTTATCCCCTGTTTTCATTATCATTCCAGTAACATTTCACCCCCACGGATAAAACCCGCACACCGGAAGGGGAACGCATGACCCACAGCAACCGAACCGGACGCCGTGCCCGGAGAGCCGGAACACTCGCGGCCGCGACCTGCCTCGCCCTGCTCGCCTGTACCGTGGACCACGGCCTGGAGCCGATCCGCAGCAAGATCAGCGGACGGGTGTTCTTCGCCGGGGACGCGAACCCGGACATCACCGACGAGGTGCGGGTCGCCGTGCTGAAGAAGTTCCCCCCCAAGGACATCACCGAACTCACCTTCAGCGAGATCATTTTCGGCAACTCCGACCAGCCGCCCGACACGGTGCCCTGGGAAATCTACCTGGAACCCGGCAGCTACGAGATCGCGGCCGTGATCTGGAAGGCCCACAACCAGTCCTGGAACATCTCGGACATCATCGGCATGTGGGGCGGCCAGTTCATCGGGGACCAGCTCATCCCCCCCTTCCCCTTCGTCCCAATCGAGCTGAAGAACTCCCGTTCCGTCGTCGACACCATCGACATCCGGGCCAACCTGAACCGGGTCAACCGGGACGGCCTCATCGAGGGCACGCTGACGTTTACAGGCGAGTGGCCGGCCAACACCGGCGTCGTGGGCATCGGCGCGTTCAGCGAGATACCGAAGTCCGGCGATGTCTTCGATTATCTTTTGAAGAACATCGCGCTCGACTACAGCGTGCCGACCTTCACCGGGAGCGCGTCCTACCGCCTGCGCGTCCGCTCCACTGAAACGATCAAGTACGTCGCCCTGATGTGGATCAACAACGCGTTCGATTTCGGAGGGATTCGAGACATCGGGTTTTACCGGAATCCCGCGAACCCGTCACAGCCGGGGTCCGTAAATCTTGCGGGAAAGCACGTCACCGGCATCGACATCCGCGTCGATTTTGCCGCGGCTTTCGGAGGCGGGACATGAAAACGAAGATCGCCTTCGACGGCAAGCGTCACGGCGCGGGCCGGACCGCAGCGGGTTTCCGGCTCCGCTCCGTCCTATGGGCCCTCGTTCTCTCAGCCGCATGGATGACCGCCTCAGCACAGGCCGGAACCCTGTCCGGCACGGTGAAGGACGCGTCCGGCAGGCCGCTGCCGGGCGCCAATGTGTTCCTTCGGGGCACCTTGCTCGGAGCGGTCAGCGGATCGGACGGAAATTTCACGGTTCAGGACGTGCCGGACGGCACCTGCACACTCGTCGTTTCCATGATGGGCTTCAGGACCGTCGTGAAAAGCGGCCTCGCCGTGTCCGGCGCCATGACGGACGTCGACGTCCGGATGGACGAAGCGCCCCTTTCCGGCGATCCGGTCGTGGTGACCGCGTCCAAACACGCCGAAGCCCTGTCCGCCGCGCACCAGAGCGTCACCGTGATCGGCGCGGAGCGCCTGGCGGAGCGCCAGACCCGCAGGCTGGAGGAGGCGATCGGCGCTGTTCCGGGCGTGCATTTCAACGAGGAGAATGTCAGCATCCGCGGATCGTCTGGCTACAGCGTGTTCAACGTGGGCAGCCGCGTTCTGCTCCTCGTGGACGGCGTGTCCACCGTGACCTCGGATCTCGGCGGCATCAACTGGAAGATTCTGCCCCTGCTCGACGTGGAACGCATCGAAATCGTGAAGGGCGCGGGTTCGGCCCTGTACGGATCGTCCGCCATGGGCGGCGTGATCAACCTCATCACACGCGAGCCTTCCCGCCGCCTCCGCGTCCGCCTGCGCGCGCTCGCCGGGGTTTACGACGACCCCGCCTGGCCGGAATGGAAATGGACGGAACGGCGCCTGCATTTCGAGCGCACCGACATGTCCGTCAGCCGGAGCTTCGGCCCGGTCGGGCTCCAGTTCGGCGTGACCCGCCACACGTCCACCGGATACATGGAGAACAACGAGGCGGACCTGTGGAACGTTTCGGCCAAGGCGGGCATCCGGTTCCGCGGCGGCTCCAGGCTCGACCTCTATGCCGCCCGGATGCGGAACCGCGAGGGCGGATTCATCCAGTGGCTTTCGCAGAACCGGCCGCTGGAGGTTCCTCCGTACAACAAGGAGGACGCCATCGAATACCGGGCCACGGACTTTCACGCCCAATACCACCTGCCGCTCACTCCGAGATTCGGACTGAAAGCGCGCGCCTCGTTTCTCCAGACCGAGATGGGCAATCAGCTCACCGCTTACAACCCCGGCGCGTTCAAACCTGGACGCGGTCCGGGAATGGAAATCCAGGCCGACTGGCTGCCGCTGCCGGAGCATCACGTCACGTCGGGCGTCGAATACAGGCGCGACCTCAGCGGGTCGCAGTATTTCGGCGATCACGAGGGCTACACCCTGTCCCCGTATGTCCAGGACGCCTGGTCCCCGGACGGCCGGTGGACGGTGACCGCGGGCGGACGCTGGGACAGGCACGTGCTGATCGGCGAAGCGTCCGAAAACCGCCTCAGCCCCAAGATCGGACTGAACTTCAGGCCGCGGGAGGGCACGGCCCTGCGGTTGACCTTCGGCGGCGGATTCCGGACCGCCACGGTTTTCGAGAAATACATCACGGCCGACTATTCGGGGTTCAACGTCATCCCCAACCCCGGACTGCGGTCCGAGCATTCCTGGTTCTCGGACGCCGGGATCTCGCAGGATATCGGAAACGCCGGCCGGCTGGAGCTGACGATGTTCCGGTCCGACTACTGGGACATGATCGATCCGGTGATCAATTTTCTCGGCACCATCCAGTTCCAGAACTTCGTCCGCGCCCGCGTCAGCGGGATCGAAGGGGCCGCGGAGTTCCGTTTCTGGCGAAGGCGGCTGGGTCTGGCCGCGAACGCGGCCTGGCAGAATCCGCGGGACCTCAAGCGCAAGGAGGATCTCGCGTACCGCCCCCGGTTCAATTCAACGGTGACGGGAAAAGCCTTTCTGGGTCCGCTCTCCCTGGAGGCGGAATACCGTTACGCGGACCGGATCCGGACCGTACAGCTCAATCCGCTGGACCCGCGCGTACCCCTGAAACTCCTGGAATTCCGGGCCGGCGTCAAAGCGGGCGCCTGGACCCTGCAGGCCTCGGTGCGAAACGCGCTGAATTACCATTACACGCAGATCGAAAGGCGGATGGGTGAAATTCGAAGTGCCAGCATATCGCTTATGGCGGATATAGAATGACGCCGCCGCAGGCGGAGTGGTATCGCAAGAAACTCAAATGATGGACACCGTAAGCGACGGTGAATCAAACCCGTCGGAGCGGCCAGAAGCCCGATTTCCTATCATCCAGAAAAGGTGGAACCCGAATGACCACGCTTCTGGCCGCCCGATCGATTAGCACGAAATATGCAGTGGTATGTCTCCTCGTATTCCCGCTGAATGGCCGAATGGTCCGGCCGTGCGACGTATTTTCAATGATATCAAGAGATTCCGTAACGCCGCAGATCACCGGAAGAATGCCGGCATGAAAACCGGTATTCCATTCGAAATGGAAATCCGATGATGTCCCGCTTTTCACGACCGATCGGATGGATTACCGTCTTCTGAAGGGATCAATGGAAGCCTACAACCTCGTCAGCCTCGCCGGCCTGTTCGCCCTCCTGGGCCTGGCCTGGCTGCTATCGCCGAATAAAAAAGCGGTGAACGGACGGGTGGTTTTCTGGGGCCTCGTTCTGCAGGCCGGATTCGCCTTCTTCATCTTCGTTGTCCCGGTCGGCTCAAGAATCTTTCTCGTTGTGAACGACCTCGTGATCAGGATTCTCGACAGCGCCTCGGCCGGCACCCGCTTCGTCTTCGGCAGGCTGGCGCTCCCTCCGGGAACGACGGACGAGAACGGCGTCGAATCCCTGGGGTATTTTTTCGCGTTCCAGGGCGTGCCGACCATCATTTTCTTCTCCTCCCTGATGGGCCTGCTGTATTTTTTCAGGATCATGCCGAAAATCGTCGGCGCGTTCTCCGCCGTGTTCTCCCGCCTGATGGGAGTCAGCGGCGCCGAATCGCTGGCCGCGAGTTCCGAGATATTCCTGGGAATCGAATCGTCCTTCGCCGTGCGCCCCTATATCGAGCGCATGACCCCGTCGGAACTCACGACCATTCTCACCGCGGGCATGGCGACCGTCGCGTCCAACATCCTCGCCGTGTACGTCATCATGCTCCGGCCGGTTTTCCCCGCCATCGCGGGACACCTGGTCTCGGCCTCGCTTCTCGCGGCGCCCTCGGCCCTCGTCATGTCGAAGCTCCTGATGCCAGAAACCGGCAGGCCCGAAACGATCGGCATCCGCGTCGCGCCGGACGCGCCCCGCGAAAGCAACGTGATCGAGGCGATTCTCAACGCGGCGAACGCCGGCGTGCGGCTGATCGTGGGGATCTGCGCCCTTCTGCTCGCGTTTCTGGGCCTGGTCGCCCTGGCGGATATCGCGCTCGGGGCCGCGGGCGGATGGATCAACGGGCTGGCCGGAATCCGCTTCGACTGGTCGCTGAAGGGCCTGCTGGGCATGGTCTTCTATCCCTTCACCCTGCTGATCGGCGTGCCAGTCCAGGACGCCGCCGCCGTCGCCCGGCTCATCGGGGAGCGCAGTGTGGTCACCGAGGTCACGGCCTATCAGGACCTCGCCGGGCTGATGCGGGCCGGCGCCCTGGCGCATCCCCGTTCCGTCGTGATCAGCGCCTACGCCCTGTGCGGGTTCGCCCATGTGGCGTCCCTGGCCGTGTTTGTCGGCGGGCTTTCCGCGCTGGCGCCGTCGCGCCGCGCGGATCTGGCCCGTCTCGGCCCGCGCGCCCTGCTCGCGGCCACCCTGGCCTGCCTGATGACCGCGGCCGTCGCCGGGGTTTTCTTCAACCGGGGCATGATCGTCCTGCGATGAAACCGGAATCCGCGGGAAGACGCGGAGGTCAAGCCATGCAACCCGAACGGGAGGCGTTATGCAGAAACTCGTGGTGATGGAACTGCAGAGCCATTTTCACAAGGACATGGAAGAGCCCTTCCAGAGTTTTCTGGAACAGGGCTGGAAGGTCGTCTCCATCCACCCCGCGGCGGCCAACATGAACGAATCCAAGGCCGCGTGCTGGATCACGGCCCTTCTGGAGAAACCCGACGCCCCGGCCGGGCGTTGAGCCTCCGGCCGCCGTCCCCGGCCGCGATCCGTGCGCCGCGGCGGATCCGGCGTGTCCACAAGGCAACCATCCAACCCGGGAGAAACCATGCCGCCCGAGAAACGCATGATCGTCAAAGGCACCGCCCCCCTGGCCCTCGACTCCTATGTCAAGGCCCGCTTCCCCGGCCGGTACGCGGAATGGAAAGCGGCGCTTCCGCCCGAATCCAGAAAATACTACGACGCCGCGGTGATGGCGTTCGAGGAGTACCCCCTGTACGACGGCATCGTGGGGCCCACGCAGATCGTCTGCGACCTCTTCTTCGGCGGCGACGAAAGAGGCGCCTTCGAATCCGGGAAATTCAGCGCTTCCCTGGCGTTGAAGGGCTTCTACAAGATTTTCTTCAAATTCGGATCGCCCCAGTTCATCATCGACCGGTCCGCCCGGGTTTTCAGCAACTACTACCCGGAGGGCGAGATGCGCGTCGCGGGATCCTCCTCCGGCCGCTGCGTCCTGCAGATTGTCCGCTTCCCGGAGCCGTACCGTCTGCTTGAAGTGAACATCGGCGGATGGGTCGAGGGCGCCCTCGAACTGCTTGGCAAGCAGGGATCCGTTCAGGTGACCCGCTCCATGGCCATGGGCGACCCCCTGACCGAATATGTGGCGACATGGAAATAAAACACCCACTCAAAAGCGGAGGGACTGCATGAAGATCAAGGGAACCGCGATCGCGGCGCTGCCCGCTTTCATCAAGCATGAATTCCCGGACCGGTTCGGGGAATGGATCGACGCTCTGCCGCCCGGCGCCAAACAGGTGCACAAATCCGTCATCCTGGCCTTCGAACACTACGACGTGTTCGACGCCCTGTATGAGCCCACGCGCGTGATGTGCGACCTGTTCTACGGCGGCGACCGCAAGGGCGCCTGGCATTCGGGACACTTCAGCGCCTCCTACGCCCTGAACGGCTTCTACAAGATTTTCTTCCGGATCGGCTCGCCCCAGTTCATCATCGAGCGCGCCTCGCGCGTGTTCAACGATTATTATCCGGAGGGGGAGATGCGCGTGTCGGAGGCCGCTTCGCACCGATGCGTCCTGCAGATCGTGAAACTGCCACAGCCGCACTGGGTGTCGGACCAGAACGTCTGGGGCTGGGCACAGGGCGCGCTGGAACTGATGGGAAAAAAGGAAATACAGGTGGCGATGAACCAGTCCCTGTCCGCGGGCGATCCGCTCACCGAGTACGACATCCGCTGGCAATGAGCGTCCCGCCCGAGCGCGGCGGGAGACGGACGGACGCGCGGACCTCCCGGGTCCATCAGGCCGGACACACACGGAAATCATCCCCATCCGCAAGGAGGCCGCCGGTGAAACACCTGTCTGTAGCCGTTCTTCTGACTCTTCTGCTCACAGGAGGAACAGCCATGACGCAAAGCCTGTACGATTTCACCATGACCGACATCTCGGGAAAACCCGTGTCCCTGGCCGGCTACGCCGGCAAGGTGGTCCTCGTCGTGAACACGGCCAGTAAATGCGGATTCACGCCGCAGTACAAGGGGCTGGAGGAGCTGTACAGGGCCTACAGGGACAGCGGCCTCGTGGTGCTGGGTTTCCCGGCGAACAACTTCTTTTTCCAGGAACCCGGTTCGGACGGGGAGATCCGGCAGTTCTGCACGCTGAATTACGGCGTGACCTTCCCCATGTTTTCGAAGATTTCCGTCAAGGGAAAGAACCGCTCGCCGCTGTACAAATGGCTCACGGAGCAGAAGACGACGCCTGAAGGCCCGGGCGCCATTTCCTGGAACTTCAACAAGTTCCTCGTGGACCGTTCCGGCCGTCCCGTGTACCGGTTCGGTTCGAAGGTCGAGCCGCTCTCCGAGGAACTGGTGACCGCCCTGAAGAAACTCCTCGCGGAGACGCCCTCTGTAGCGCCGCCATCGAAGGATTGAGGCCGGTTCGGACCGGCGGCGGAAAAAACACGCCGGTCCGGCCGGAACCCGCCCTCCACCCCGCCTCCGGACGGCATCCGCCGCACCGCCCGCGCCGGAGAAAACCGCTTGCTTTTTCCCGGCCTGAATCCTATTTTAACCACCTATGGCCGATCCCGTCCTCATCGTTGAAAACCTGCACAAGTCCTACGGCCCGATCAAGGCCGTGGACAACGTGTCCTTCTCCGTTCCCCAGGCCTCGTGCTTCGGCTTTCTGGGCCCGAACGGAGCGGGCAAGAGCACGCTCATGCGAATCCTGTACGGGACCGCCGAACGCGAACGCCGTCCCGAAACGGCGGTGCGCGTGTTCGGATTCGACCCCGCGCAGAACGAGCTCGACATCAAGTTCCTCTCCGGCGTGGTGCCGCAGGACAACAACCTCGACGAGGAGCTGAACGTCGAGCGGAACCTGCTCGTGTATTCCAAATTCTACGGGATGAAAAGACGCGAGGCCGACGGCCGCATCGACGAACTGCTGTCTTTTTTTGAGCTGTCCGAAAAGCGCAAGGCCAGGATACGCGAACTCTCCGGCGGCATGAAACGCCGGCTGACCATCGCCCGCGCCCTCCTGCACGCGCCGCGTCTGCTCATCCTCGACGAGCCGACGACCGGACTCGACCCGCAGGTGCGCCACCTGATCTGGGACAAGCTCCGCCAGCTGAAAAAAGACGGCATGACCATTCTGCTGACCACGCATTACATGGACGAAGCGTACCAGATCTGCGACACGATCCTGATCATGGACAAGGGCCGCAAGGCCATGGAAGGCCCTCCGCAGGACCTGCTCGACAGCCACATCGAGCGGTATGTTCTGGAGATTGTCAAACCGGATGCGGGCAGGGAGATCGCGTCCATGCCCGTGCCCGAAGGCGTACGTTCGGATCCGTCCCGGGACCGTCTGGTTTTCTATTCGAACGAGGCCCACGTGCTCCGGCGGATCGCGAAAAACCTCGGCCACGGCGAATACCACCTGCGCGAGTCCAATCTGGAGGATCTCTTTCTCAAGCTGACCGGGAGGGCGCTTAATGAGCTCCAATAGGCTTCCCTCCCCCTGCCACCGGCTCTACAGCGTCTGGTTCCGGCACGTGCTCGTGTACACGCGGAACCTGGTCAGCAACGGGCTGCCACCCTTCATGGACCCGCTGATCTTTCTCGCGGGCGTCGGGCTCGGCCTGGGCCGGTACATCGTGTCCATGGACAACCTGCCCTACATCCAGTTCCTCGGGTCGGGCCTGCTCGTGACCTCGTCGATGTACACGTCGGCGTTCGAGTGCACCTACGGCACCTTCATCCGCCTGGAATTCGACAAAGTGTACGAGGGCATGCTGTCCGCGCCGATCACGACGTCGGACCTCATCGTCGGGGAAATCCTCTGGGCCGGCACCAAGGGGTTGTTCTTCTCATTCGCCGTGTGCGTGGTGTTCGCGGTGTTCGGCGTGATTCCGCTGTCCGCGAGCGTGCTCGCTCCGTTCGTGGGATTTCTCACGGGCCTGATGTTCGGGGCGCTGTCCCTGCTCATCACCTCTTTCGTCAACACCATCAACCATTTCAGTTTTTATTTCACAGGCGTGCTGTCGCCCATGTTTTTCTTTTCAGGCGTGATCTTTCCGGTGTCCAATCTGCCGAAACTCCTCCAGCCTGTCGCCTGGATTCTGCCGCTGAGTCATCCTGTGGCAATTGCCAGGGCTTTGACCGTGGGTCACCTGTCTCCACTTCTCCTTTTAAACCTCTTATATATCATATCACTTACAGTCATCACCGGTTACTTCGCTGTTCGCCGTCTGAGGAAACGTCTGGTTCAATAAACCTACTTTTAATATATTTCTTGATTTTACATATAATTATGCTTATCATGATGTAATAGCTTATTAGTACACTACATACATAATACTATAAGCACTAATTGTTTAAAAATAATGAAATTGAGGGGATAAGATGGAATTCGAAATAAACCGACCTATTTATATTCAGATCGCCGATGATATCTACGATCAAATATTGACCCGAAAATGGAAATCCGGGTACCGCATCCCGTCCGTGCGCGATCAGGCCGCGCAAATCGGGGTCAATCCCAACACCGTGATGCGCGCGTTCACGCTGCTGCAGGAAAAGGGCGTCATCGTCAACAGGCGGGGCATCGGCTTTTTCGTCTCCGAGGACGGGTATGCCGCCGCCTCGGACTTCCGGCGGGAGGAATTCCTGAACAAGGATCTGCCCCGCTTTTTCAAAACGCTGCGGTCCCTGAACCTGACTCTGGACGACCTGAAACACCGATTTGAGGAATACGCCAGAAAACAGGACTCCATAATCGCGGAGCCGTGAACAGCCGCCTGCAGGCGGTTTCCAGTGCACGATGCGTCATGCCCCCTCCGCCCGGCTCCAGCGGCCTGTCGTAAAAACCGAATCCTTTATATTCAACTCCCGCGGACGGATACGTCCGTCACCGCCCCCCGAACCGCCCCGTGTTCCGGTTGTCGTGCATGAAGCGCGGCCAGGGCGAACCCGCCGCGTAACCCATGCTGGTGGTGATCACCGCGCAGAGAACCCCCGTGTAACCCGGACCGTTGTCAATCCCACCGATCAGAAGCGTCCCGTCGTCCAGAATCACCGGGGAGGACCAGTTGATGCCGAAGAGCATGTGCTTCCAGTTGAGTGTCCCGTCCGGATTCACCGCGTAGAGCATGCCCGTTTCCGCCCCGAAGTAGATGACACCGTCCGCGCCGACGGAGGGAGAGCTGTAACTGTCGTCCGGGGTGGTGTGCAGGCGCTCGAGGCCGTATTCCCACATCAGAACGCCGGAGGGGGAATAGGCCAGAAGGCGGCCCTTCGAATCCCCGCCACCCGCCTTGGTCGCGAGATAGATCGTTCCGTCCGGCCCGATGGCCGGAGACGCCCGCACGATCCTTCCGCCCTCCGTCCGGATCCGCCATTTCAGGGATCCGTCCGGACGCACCGCGTATAAAAACGACCCCTCCAGGCCCTTTTCCGTGGCGATATAGAGCGTGCCGTCCGCCCCGATGGCCGGCGTGTCCATGGTCAGCTCGTCCTCGTTGGCGAATCCAAAGGCCCACCTGCGGGACCCGTCCGGACGCACCGCGTACAGCGTGTCCTCTCCGATAACGACAAACACCGTGCCGTCCGGCCCGACAACTGGCGAGGCGATGCACTCCCTTCCGAAATGGGTGCGGCTGAGATGCCACATTGGACGTCCCGTGGCCGGATCGAGGGCGTACAGCCCGTCCGCTCCCGCATACACCGTGCCGTCCGATCCGATTGCGGGCGTGCGCTGGCCCATGTCCCTCTTGACGAAAAATGGTTCTTCGAAATCATCGAACGTCCAGAGCGGCGCCCCGTCCGGTGAAAACGCGTGAACGGCGTAAGTCCGGTCCATGACGAACACCGTGCCGTCGTTCCCGACGGAGGGCCCGTACGTGGCGTTCCCGAGGGGCTGGGACCATTTGAGGGATCCGTCCGGGTTCAGGGCGACCAGGCCGCCGGGCGTCCACCCGTCGGTGTTCCGATACATGCCGGTGCCGAAATAGATCGTTCCGTCATCCGCCACCGCGGGGGACGCATAATAAACCGCCTGATCCGTCCTGAAACGCCACAGCACGCGCCGTCCGCACGAAGCGGACAACACCCGGTCCCGGTCCATGATGAACCAGCCTTCGGCCGGAACCCCCTCCCCGTCGAGGATCACAACCAGATTGGAATAGTCCTCCGTCGTTCTGTATCCGTATTCCGTGGTGTCGCCGTCCGGACAGGCGTACCTTCCCGCCGCGGGCCATCCTTCGATTCCCGTCTCGACGGTGACGACGAGATTGTGCGTGTGAAACGGATTCGGATCAACGGGATGCTTCTTGGAGCAGGCCAGAAGAATCAGGACGGCCGCAGCCGTCCGGGCGAGTGACGTCCGTTTTGCATCCATGATGTCTAGCCCTCCTCCGGACGACGGGGGAAGGACGGCCGTTTTTACCGAAAGTGTTTGTCCGCGAATTCGAGGATGGCCTTCCAGTCCTCCGGCGTCATGGAATGCCGGCCCGGCCGGATGAACCAGCCGAGCCGTGATTTCACGAGTTTCCCTTCTTTCGGCATGCGACGCGCCTTCAGCCCCTGCGCGCCGAGGAATTCGTACACCGCGGACGCGCGGCGGGCCATGTCGAAAACCCCCTGCGGATTTCCCCAGGTGTCCTCCGACGCGGCTGTCAGCAGAACGGGTCTCGGCGCCAGCAGCGCGAGGAGCGCGTGCTGATCAAAGGGGAGCCGTTCGGGCGCGTCATTGAATGACTTGAATGTATCGCAGAACCAGTGCGGGAACTTCGTGTTGATGACCCTGACGGATTCGCCGACATGGGAGCGGCTGGGGGCCGCGCCTCCGCATCCGGTCTGATGGCCGATCACGACGGACAGCCGGTCGTCGAGCGCGGCCGCCAGCAGGGCGGCCTTGCCGAGCCGTGAGAAGCCCACAACCGCGATCCGATGCGGATCGATGAACGGATCCGTGACCAGGTAATCCACGGCCCGCGAGATGCCCCACGCCCAGGCCGCGATCGTTCCCCAGTCATGGGGTCCGGGTTCGGTCCGGCCGTTCACCGGAACGTGAAAACGGACGCCGTCCCGCAGGTCGGGGTTGTCCGGTTCCACGTCTCCGCGGTAGAAAGTCGCCACCGCGTACCCCCGGCGGATCGTCTTTTCGATGCACCACTCGTTGATCCGCGTTCCCCTGCCCGCATCCGTCGCCCGGTTGCCGGTCACGCCCGGACTTTTCTCGGACATCCATGAATCCGGGAGGGCGACGCTGGTGTCGCTCACAAGCGCATGGTTCCCGTCGAAATTCGCGCCCACGAAGCAGGGTGCGGGTTTGCGGCCGCGGTTCGGGGTGACGATCATGAGGCGCATGACCCAGGACCTGTCTCTTATACACATCTGACGCTGCCGACGAGTTCCGA
>JAUCQC010000218.1 GCA_030372965.1 bacterium | reverse complement strand
GAAGGAACTGGACGTGCTCGTCCGCAAGGTCCAGGAATTTATGGCCCTCCGCGACGAGAACCGGAGGCTCACCGAATCGTTCGAGACCGAGATCCGGGACGCCGCCCGCCATCTTGAGAACGAGCTGATCGCGGTCAGGCGCGCCTACGCCCGCGAGATGGGATCACTTGAAATCGGCGTTTTTTCGGAAGCGATGCGGGCCGTGATCCGCGACGCCGGGAAACTGCACGCCGATCCGGACATCCCGGTGCTCATCGAAGGCGAAACCGGAACGGGCAAGGAGCTGATCGCCCATTTCATCCATTTCGGCCGGGGCAACGTGCTGACGCCCTTCGTGGGGCTGAACTGCGCCGCCATTCCGTCCAGCCTGTTCGAGAGCGAGCTGTTCGGGTACGAAGCCGGCGCTTTCACGGGCGGAAAACCGAAGGGTCAGACGGGAAAGCTGGAGCTCGCCCGGGACGGGACGCTCTTTCTCGATGAAATCTCCGAGATGCCCGTGGAGCACCAGGCCAAGCTGCTGCGCGTGCTCCAGGAACGGGATTTTTTCAAGGTCGGCGGGCTGAAACGCATGCCGGTGAGGGCGCGGTTCGTATGCACGACGAACCGGGACGTGCGGCGGATGATGGAAGAGGGCGGATTCCGCAGAGATCTGTTTTACCGGCTCCACGTCGGATTCCTCCGGGTCCCCCCGCTGCGGGAAAGGCGGGAGGAAATCATGCCCCTGACCCAGCTGTTCCTCGACCAGCTGCGGCAGAAAAAAAGAACCCGGTTTGAACGCGTCGATCCGGACGCCGTCAGAGCGCTCGAGGCCCATTCCTGGCCGGGCAGTGTCCGGGAGTTGAAGAACGCGGTCGAACGCATCGTCCTTTACTGGGACGAGGCATCCATAACGGCCGGGCACGTGGAATGGTGCCTCGGCAGCGTGGCATCCGAATCACAGCCCGGCCGCCCGAACGCTCAGACCGGGAACTGTCTCTTATACACATCTCCGAGCCCACGAGACAGCG
>JAUCQC010000217.1 GCA_030372965.1 bacterium | reverse complement strand
CGGGGACGCAGACCCCTTCCGCGTGGAGATGCTCGGCGACGACGGCGAGACCGTGGAGGAGGCGGTCCCGACCGCGATCGTCCTCGCCGGCGCAGGATCGGGTACCGAGGCCTCGGACACGATCCAGGTCCTTCCCCCGGAATACAGGTACGAGCAGAACCGGCGCTACCGCGTTATCATGGCCGAGGACATCTTCACCGCGCACGGCGACATGGTCGACCCGCGCGGCCGCTTCCCGCTTGAATTCACCACCGGCGACGACGGCGACGAGGAGCCGCCGCGGGTCGCCTCAACCGCGCCGCTCGACTACCAGTCCGCGGGCCACGAGCGGCCCGTGATCACGGTGCAGTTCGACGACGACGTGGTGCCCGCGACCGGCAAGCTTTCGATCTACCGGTACGATCACGCGGAGCAGCAGGCAGCGGCGGAACCGGAGCAGATTGAATACAAAGCCGCCTATGCGGGCAATCCCGGCTCTGTCGCCTTCATGATACAGGACAACCTCGATAAATACCGCATCTACCAGGCGGTGGTGAGCGGCGTCAGGGACACGTCCGGCAACCTCATGGAGGGCAACGGCACGGAAAACGGCGCGGCGCCGGACCGGTACGCGTGGCGCTTTTTCACCGGTCCGGTCGTGGTCGCGGTAGAGCCCGCGTCCAACCACCGGTACGGGTTCGGCACCTTCGGAAACCCGGGTGAGCAGATCAACGGCGAGGTCGCCGGGTATGAGCTTCTCGACCGGAACGCGGCCATCATCCACGGCAGGGTCGGCGAGGGCGGCCCGCCGTCGACCTTCTTCGATACAACGAACGGGAGCGGGTTCCCGGACGACGTGAGCGCGATCCGCATCCTGCACGACGGCCGCAACCTCGCCGGCGGCCTGGGCCTGACCCCGGTATGCCGGACCATCACGGGCCCGAACATGGCCCCGCCGCCGAAAGGCGTGTTCTATGTTGACCCGCGCTGGGGCAGGTTCATGCTACCGCGGCCCGCGTACTGGAGTAAAATGGAGAGCTATGAAAACGCCACGACCGGGGCGGAGTGCAGGGGACAGGTTGAGCCGGAATTCAGGCAGGAATTTCGGGATGCACGTGGTAATTACCGGTGGAATGACGATACGCTGGAGTGGCTGAGCGAGGACGAATACGGTTTCGGGAGTGTGGGAGGCCTCCCGGCAGGGGGAAAGTTCGGCAATTGCTTTACCATGTTCTGGGACTGTCTCTTATACACATCTCCGAGCCCACGAGAC
>JAUCQC010000216.1 GCA_030372965.1 bacterium | reverse complement strand
TCGGAACTCGTCGGCAGCGTCAGATGTGTATAAGAGACAGTTTCATTAACTCCACGCCTTTCAGGTGTTTCCTGACGATTTTCAGCATTTGCGGAAACACGGTTTTATTCGCTGCCACGATGTTCCCGGTCTCCATGTAATTCTGACCTCCCCGGAAATCCGAAACAACACCCCCGGCCTCGGTTACGATCAGCACGCCAGCGGCCACGTCCCACGGCTTCAGTTTCATCTCCCAGAAACCGTCGTACCGGCCGCAGGCTGTGTAAGCCAGGTCTATGGCCGCGGACCCCATGCGGCGTATGCCCGCGGACGCGTCGAAAAGCTCCTCGAATGAGTCCAGATAGGGCCCCAGATACTGCTTGGAACGCCAGGGAAATCCGGAAGCGAAGAAACATTCGGACAGGCTTTTTTTGTCGGACACCCTGACCCGTGTCCGGTTCCTGAAGGCGCCACCCCCTTTGACGGCCCAGAACATCTCGTCATGAACCGGATCGAGCACCACGCCCGCCACCGTTTCCCCATTCACGGCAGCGGCAATGGACACGGAGAAAACCGGAACGCCGTGAACATAATTGGTGGTGCCGTCCAGGGGATCAATGAACCAGCGGATTTCGGAATTGCCGCTGTTCATGCCGGACTCCTCGGCGTGTATGGAGTGGTCCGGAAACGATTTGCGTATGCGTCGGATGATCGCGGCCTCGGACCTGTGGTCGAGATCCGTGACCCAGTCACCCGAGCCCTTGGTGCGGACCTGGCTCTTTTTCAGGCCGCGGAATCCGCGGAGTATAATGGCGCCTCCGATGAGGGCGGCGTCCTTGGCTGTGGCGAGAAGGTCATGGTGCGGTTTCAATGAATGGTTCTCCTTGAGTTTTGTCATTGCGAGCCCGCGCAGCGGGCGACGAAGCCTGCCCCGGACTTGATCCGGGGCAATCTCCCCACAGAAGGATGAAGCCGCGAAAGTGCCGGGCACCCTGTCTCTTATACACATCTGACGCTGCCGACGA
>JAUCQC010000215.1 GCA_030372965.1 bacterium | reverse complement strand
TTCGGAACTCGTCGGCAGCGTCAGATGTGTATAAGAGACAGAGGAGCGGGTCGTCAGCGGCCTCAAACGGATCATCGCGGAAAACGGCCGCGGCCGGACGATTGTGCTCTTCACCTCGGGCGGGCCCATCTCGGCCGCGCTCCAGACGGCGCTGGGGCTGTCGAACGAGGAGACGCTGCGGGCCGCTTGGCGAATCGCCAACGGTTCGGTGACCAAATTCCTCTACAACGGCGAGGGCATCGCGCTGGCCTCGTTCAACGAAACCGCGCACCTCGCCCTCCGGCGTGACCCGGCCCTGATCACGTACCGATGATCCCGCACCCCGATGCGAAAAGCGGGTTCAGCGGGAGGATCGGGGAGATCCGGCAGAGGACGGATCGGGAGGGAAGGATTTGGAAGCGGCGGTCGCATCCGCCGATGACAGGGAGGCCGTGATGGATTTCACCGTATCGGACAAGATGCAGGCGATCGTGGGCATGATGCGGGAGTTCGTGGAGAAGGAGCTCGTCCCGCTGGAGCCCGATTTCCTCGCAAAGGATTTCCGGTCGATGCTTCCGGTGATCGAGGAGAAGCGGGCGATGGTCCGACAGATGGAGCTCTGGGCGCCCAACCATCCCCGCGAATACGGCGGCATGGGGCTCGACCTGATGGAGCACGCCCTGGTTTCCGAGGTCCTCGGCCGGACGCCGATCGGCCATTTCGTGTTCGGGTGCCACGCCCCGGACGCGGGGAACATCGAGATCCTCCACAAGTACGGGACCCCGGAGCAGAAGGAGCGGTGGCTCAAGCCCTTGGTCGCCGGAAAGATCCGGAGCTGCTTCTCGATGACCGAGGTGGAGCTTCCCGGCTCGAACCCGGTCATGATGGACGCGACGGCCGACCGGGAGGGGGACGGGTACGTCGTCAACGGCCAGAAGTGGTACTCCACGGCGGCGGACGGCGCCGCCTTCGCGATCGTGATGGCCGTGACAAATCCCGAGGCCCCGCCTTACCTGCGGGCGAGCATGATCATCGTGCCCACGGACACGCCGGGGTTCAACCGGGTCCGGAACATCTCCGTGATGGGCCACACGGGAAGCGATTTCTTCAGCCACGCGGAGATCCTCTACCAGTCCTGCCGCGTGCCGGCGGCGAACCTCCTCGGACCGGAGGGGTGGGGCTTCGCGATCGCCCAGGAGCGGCTCGGCCCGGGGCGGATCCACCACTGCATGCGGTGGCTCGGGATCTGCAGCCGGGTCTACGACCTGATGTGCCGGCGGGCCGCGGAGCGGGTCATGTCGCCGGACGGCCGGACCCTGGCGACCAAGCAGATCGTCCAGGTCTGGATCGCCGAGTCCGCCGCGGAGATCCAGGCGGCGCGGCTGATGACGCTCCACGCGGCCTGGAAGATCGAAACCCTGGGGGTCAAGGAGGCGCGGGAGGAGATCTCGCTGATCAAGTTCTATGTGGCGGGGGTCCTCCAGAGGGTGGTGGACCGGGCGCTCCAGGTCCACGGCGGCCTCGGGATGACGGACGACACGATCATCTCCTTTTTTTACCGCCACGAGCGGGCGGCCCGGATTTACGACGGCGCGGACGAGGTCCACAAGATGGCCGTCGCGAAGCGGATCCTCAAAGGTTACGCCGGTCGATCCGCCCGTCGCGTTTGAGCGTCCCGGCCGGAGCATGTTCGGTCCGCCCCGGACTCCGGCGAAGGGGCGGCGTTTTGCCCGTTCCCGTCCGGCTGTCCGGACCGTCGGCGTCGGCCTGCGGTTCCTGAAGAATCAACCGGGATCGGGACGGAAGAGATCGGACGGAAGGTCGCCCTGACCCGCCCTGTCCTGCGGGACGGGGCGTCCCTTTTTTTAAGAAGGCGCCTGGCCAGACCGCCAGGCGCCGAACGTGTTTGAAAAGCGGCTGACCCGCTGCCATGAAGGCGTCCGCCGAGGGCGCCGGCGTCCCCGAACACGAGGGGCGGACAGAGGAAGTGCTGCGATGTCCCGGCCGTTTGCGGACCGGGCCGTGAGGAAAGGAGTTCAAATTGCAGTCTGGAATTCAGGAATTGGCGGGAGGGATCTTCCTGATCAAGCTCCCGATGCCGTTTAAACCGAAACATGTCAACATCTACCTGTTCCTGGAAAAGGACGGGTTCACGCTGATCGACACCGGCCCCAATCTGGACGGCATCCTGCCGGCCCTGGAGGCCTCCCTGTCCGAAATCGGACGGCGGGTGGAGGAGTGCCGGCGGATCTGGATCACCCACCATCACATGGACCACTGCGGTTTGGCGGGCATCATCGCGGAACGGTCCGGCGCATCCGTTCACCTCTCGGAGACGGAAGAGCGGACGATCCGCTCCTACGCCGATCCGGGGGAACGGGCCGCGCGCCTTAAGCGCTTCGCAGCGGAGCACGGCCTCGAACCCGGGACGACCGAGACGGTGATCCGGATCTTTTCGGCCTTCAGGACGGCCGCGTCGTCCTTCAATGCCTCGGGATTCCTGAGCGGCGGCGACCGGCTCGAGGCGGGCGGCCGGGCCGTGGATGTCATTTCGACGCCGGGCCACAGCCGCGGCCACCTCTCGTTTCATCTGCCGGAGGAGCGTTTGCTGATCGCCGGAGACCACATTCTGCCGCATATCACGCCGAACCTCAGTCCCGATCCGATTGCCCCGGAGTTCCACCCGCTGGAGGATTTTCTCGCATCCCTGGTTCGCGTCGAGGAGTTGACGGTCAGCCGGGTTTGCCCGGCCCACGGCCGGCCCTTTTCAGATCTGCAGACCCGGATCGCGGAGATGCGCGACCACCATCGGGAAAGGTCGGAAATGGCCCTGCAGGCCCTCTCCGAAGGGGCACGAAGTTGTGCCGATGTCTCCCGGTTCATGTTCGGGGACGATCTTGCGCCGTTCGACCGTCTTCTGGCGCTGAACTGTCTCTTATACACATCTGACGCTG
>JAUCQC010000214.1 GCA_030372965.1 bacterium | reverse complement strand
AAACCGTGCTGACCATGGATTTTTCCGGGATCGAGCATCCCGCCTCCGTGGCGGACTGCAACCCCGTGTTCCACACGCCGCCCATACGCCAGGACACGACCAGCACCTGCTGGTGCTTCTCGGGTCTGTCCTTCGTGGAATCCGAACTGGTCCGCCTGGGCCGGCCGCCGGTGAAGCTGTCCGAGATGTTTGTCGTGTACTGGGAGTATGTCGAGAAGGCGCGGCGGTGGGTCCGGGAAAAAGGGAATTCCGAGTTCGGGGAAGGCTCCGAACAGGAGGCGGTCCTGCTCCGGATGAAAGAGTACGGCATCGTGCCCGTCTCCGACTACACGGGCCTGCTGAACGGCGCGGTCGAGCACAACCACGGAAAACTTTTCAGGGAGCTGCAGGATTTTCTTTCGTATCTGAAAGCCCATGACAACTGGGACGAGGCATACGCCCTGGCCAATGTCCGCCTCATTCTCGACCGGCACATGGGCCGGCCCCCGGAAACCATTCTCGTGGACGGGAAACAAATGACGCCGAAGGAGTATCTCGAGAAAAAACTCCGGTTTCCCCTCGACGCGTACGTCTCCTTCCAGTCCTGCATCACGGACACCTTTTTCACCAGAGGCGAGTTCAAGGTTCCGGACAACTGGTGGCACAGCGCGGAATACTGGAATGTCCCCCTGGACGAATGGATGGCCGCGATCACGGGCGCGATCCGCGGCGGTTATTCGGTGGCCATCGGCGGCGACGTGTCCGAGTCCGGAAAGGACAGGGACAGCGGCCTGGCCGTCATCCCGACCTACGACATCCCGGGCGACCGGATCGACCAGAGCAGCCGGGAACTGCGCATCGACAACCGCACCACGGGCGACGACCACGGCATCCACCTCGTCGGGACCTGCCGGGCCTGCGGACACGACTGGTTCCTGATCAAGGATTCGGGCTCCGGCGCGCATGACGGCCCGTACCACGGATATTCCTTCTATCGCGACGATTTCGTGAAGCTCAAGATGCTCACCTTCCTCGTCCACAGGGACGGGGTGAAGGACCTGCTCCGGAAATGCGAAAAGAACTGAACTTCCGCATTTTCTGCGCGGCCGCGTTCGCGGCGGCTATCGCGGTCCGGTCTCTGGACGCCTGCACGTCCGTGGTCGTGGGCCGCAAGGCTTCCGCGACCGGCGCCGTCCTCTTCGGCCACAACGAGGACGATTACGGGGACCGCGTGGTCAACGTCTGGAAGGTCCCGAGGATCCGGCACACCCCGGAAGAGAGGGTCCGGTTCCTGGACGGAGCGGAAATACCGCAGGCCGCCGAAACCTGGGCCATGCTGTGGTTCCAGGTCGACGGGCTGAAATACTCCGACCTGTACTGCAACGAATGGGGCGTGACCGTGGCCAGCGACGCCTGCCCGTCCCGCGAGGGAAATCCATCCCTGACGGACGGAGGGGCGGGCTGGCCGCTCAGGCGCGTGGTGGCCGAACGCGCCAGAACCGCGGCCGAGGGCGCGCGGATCGCCGGCCAACTCCTGGACCGCTTCGGATATCCGTCCTCCGGCCGGACCCTGGTGATCTGCGATTCGAAAGAAGGGTGGCTCCTGTCCATGGCCGCCGGGAAGCACTGGGTCGCACAGCGGGTGCCGGACGACGCCGTGGTCGTGCTTCCCAACACCTACGTGGTCCGCGGCGTGTCCGCCGGCGACACGGGGAATTTCATGCTCTCGTCCGAGGA
>JAUCQC010000213.1 GCA_030372965.1 bacterium | reverse complement strand
ACAGCGCTGTCTCGTGGGCTCGGAGATGTGTATAAGAGACAGCCTTGAAGGTGCGTCGCACGTCCGTCCGTTTGAAGCCCATCGAGCCATAGGGAGGAATTCCCAGGTTGAAAGAAAAAACCCGCTGTCCCTGGCCCGTGAACGACCCCCTGTACGTCGAATACCACGACCGGGAGTGGGGGACGCCGGTGCACGACGAACGGAAGCACTTTGAGTTCCTCGTGCTCGAGACCATGCAGGCAGGCCTGAGCTGGCACATTATTCTGAAAAAACGGGAAAATTTCCGGCAAGCCTTCGACGGGTTCGACCCGCGGCGGGTGGCCCATTATGACGAGCGAAAAATCCAATCCCTTCTGAAAGACCCGGGCATCATCCGTAACCGGCTGAAAATCCGCGCGACCGTGAACAACGCGAAACGGTTCCTGGAAGTGCAGAAGGAATTCGGGACCTTCGACGCCTATCTCTGGGGTTTCGTGAACGGAAAAACCGTGCAGAACCGGCGGAGGCGCCTCAAGGACCTTCCGGCCAGAACCCCGCTTTCGGACCGTGTCAGCCGGGATCTTAAAAAGAGAGGGTTCCGGTTCACGGGCACGACCGTCATTTACGCGCACCTGCAGGCCGTGGGCGTGGTGAACGACCACCTGGTGACCTGCTTCCGCCACCGCGAACTTTACCACGCGTCCGGACGGAGCCTCAAGTGAAAACACTGATCCTTGTGCGGCACGCAGCCGCCGGAGCGTCCAGAGACGGATCGGACGAAAGGCGGCCGCTCAGCGCGGAGGGCGTCCGGCAGGCCAGGGAGACCGGCCGCAGACTGGCGGTCCGATCCGTCCGGCCGGACCGGATCATGACCAGCCCAGCGGACCGAACGGTTGAAACCGCGGCCATCGTGGCGGAGATCCTGAAGACCGATGAAGGCCGCGTCATCATGGACGACCGGATATACGAGGCGTCCGAATCCGGCCACCTCTTGCATGTCATCCGTGAATTCGACGACGCGGACGATGTGGTCCTGCTCGTGGGGCATCAGCCGGTTCTGGGAGAGCTCACCGCGGCGTTGTGCCCTTCGTTTTCGGCGTCTTTCCCGCGTGCCGGCGCGGCCGGAATCCGTCTCGACGTTCCTGGGTGGGCCGGGACGCGTTCTGTCTGCGGTAATCTTTTATGGACTGAATTTCATTGAAAGCCGCTGGAATGCGGGTGCCGGACCGAGCCGTTCTCTTTGATGCAAAGCGGAAAGCCTGGCTTTCTTTTCATCATCCGGTGGAAACCATCGGGGTCCATTCCCTCTCGCAGGTCATGCCGGCCTTGAACCGCATCGAGGAGCGGGTCAAACAGGACGGCCTGCAGGCCGCGGGCTTCGTTTCCTACGAGGCGGCGCCGGCTTTTGACGAGGCGCTGAAAGTCCATCCGCACGGGAGTTTCCCCCTGCTCTGGTTCGGTTTGTTCGAGCGTTCGGAGGAAATCATCCTGCCCGAGCCGGACGCATCCGATGTCGCAGAAGCCATCGATTGGGCGCCGGGCATCAGCCGGGAGGAACACCGCGAAGCGGTCCGGCGCATCCGTGAATGCCTGCTGGCCGGCGATACGTACCAGGTGAATTACACCTTCCGCCTGAAGGCCGCATTCGCGGGAAACCCATGGGATCTGTTTCTCCGGATGGCGGCCGGCCAGCAGGGCCTGTACGGCGTTTTTCTGCAGACGGACCGATGGGCCGTGCTGAGCGCTTCTCCGGAACTGTTTTTCCGCCTGGACGGGGAAAAGGCGGAAAGCAGGCCGATGAAGGGAACCGCGCCCCGCGGAACCACACGGGAATCGGATCTACGGTTGGCGCTCAATCTGAAGCAGTCCGAGAAAAACCGCGCTGAAAACATCATGATCACGGATATGGTGCGGAACGACATGGGGCGGATCGGCCGGACGGGAAGCGTCCGGGCGGACGCCTTGTTCGAGGTGGAAGCTTATCCGACGCTTTGGCAGATGACGTCCACGGTGAACTGTCTGACGGACGCGTCCATCTACGGAATATTTCAGGCCCTCTTCCCGCCCGCCTCCGTCACCGGCGCTCCCAAGCCGGGAACCATGAAAATCATCCGTGAACTCGAGCCCGATCCGCGGCGGATCTATTGCGGGGCCGCGGGATTCATTCTCCCCGGCCGGATCGCGCAGTTCAATGTGGCCATCCGGACGGTTCTGATCGATCTGAACAATCACACGGCGGAGTATGGATTGGGAAGCGGGGTGGTCTGGGATTCGGAGCCGGGAGACGAGTACGAAGAGTGTCTGTTGAAGGCAAAAATTCTGACCCGTCCGGTTCCCGCCTTCTCTCTGTTGGAGACTCTGCTCTGGACGCCGCAAGAGGGGTATTTTCTTCTGGATGCGCATATTGCCCGGATGGCTGAATCCGCCGCCTATTTTCCGATTCCGGCTGATCCTGCGGGGTGGCGCGAAAGCCTTGACGCAACAGCCGCCGGTCTGCTTCGGGCCAGGCACAAAGTCCGCCTGACCGTCAACCGGAAGGGCATGCCGGACTGCAGGGCCGAGCGGCTTCCGGAGCCCCGGACAGCGGATCCGGTACGCGTCCGTCTGGCGCGGTCACCCGTTGATTCAGCCGATCCTTTTCTGTACCACAAGACGACGCACCGGGCCGTGTACGACGATGCCAGGGGCGGCCGGCCCGGGTGTGAAGACGTCATTTTGTGGAACGAAAGGGATGAGGTGACGGAATCCACGATCGCAAACCTCGTTGTCGAAAAGGACGGCGTCCTGTGGACGCCGCCGGTGTCGTCCGGCCTTCTGGCGGGTACGTACCGGGGGTGGATGCTGTCCAGCGGCCTCGTCCGTGAGCGGGTTATCCCGATGGACGAATTACGGAAATGCAGCCGGATTCTGCTCGTGAATTCGGTGCAGGGCGAGAGGGAGGCGGTTCTGGCGGAGGACTGAGCGGCCCGGATTTCTGTTGTCGTCCGGCGTCCGAGAAACCGCCCGCGGGTCTGTCGAAATCCGCGGGAAAATTTTCTGTCAGTGGACCCCGGGGTGGGGTTGCCGAAGGGGCTGAAACCCGGAACCCGTCTCCGACGTTCAAATGATAACTGTCCAAACAGAGGAAGGCGACATGAACCTGACCCGCATGATGATCCTGCTTGCGATTGCATTCGCAGGGGCCTCCGCTGTCCGAGCGGCGGAGAGCACGGACGCCATACCCCCGGTTCCGGGTTTTGAATTGAACCGCTACCTCGGCACCTGGTACGAAATCGTCCGCCTGCCGCACCGGTTCGAAAAGGGGCAGACTCGGGTGACCGCGACCTACAGTCTCAATCCGGACGGGAGCATCCGGGTCGTGAACCGCGGTTTCAAGGCGGCGAGGAACAAATGGTCGCAGGCCGAGGCGAAGGCCTGGGTTCCGGACCCGGCCGTTCCGGCCCGGCTCAAGGTCCGGTTTTTCTGGCCCTTCTCCGGCGAATACAAGGTCATCCAGCTCGACCCGGAGTACCGTTGGGCCGTTGTGACCAGCGGCACGAAGAATTACTTCTGGATCCTGTCCCGCGCGCCCGTGATGGACGAGGCCCTGCTCGAGTCGCTGCTCGCGACCGCGCGGGACAACGGATTCGACACCGCGAAGATGATCCGCGTGGAGCAGGATGCGGCCGCGAATCCCTGAGTTTCGCAGGATTCTCTACGGCGCCCTGATTGTCGCCGCGGCCGCAGCCGGTCCGGCGGCGGACCGCGATCCGTACGCGGCGATCGACCGTCACGCCCTCGCGGCGCCGCGTTCCGCGGAGGTTTCGATTCAGTCCCTGGCGCGGTATCTGGCGAAGCCCTGCAGGAACGACTCGGAGAAGGCGCGGGCGATATTCCGCTGGGTGGCCGCGAACATCCGGTATGACACCAGGGCCTTTTTTTCCGGGAAGATCCCCGCGTCCGGGGCGGACCGGACCCTGCGGAACCGGACTGCTGTGTGCGGAGGCTTCTCGTCCCTGTTCGAGGCGCTGGGCAGGGCCGCGGGCCTTGAAGTCGTCACCATTCACGGCTGGGCCCGAGGCTACGGTTCAGCCGCGGGCGATCCCATTCGCGGTGAGCCCGACCATGCGTGGAACGCCGTCCGGGTCGACGGGCACTGGAAGCTGGTGGACCCCACCTGGGGCGGCGGCGTCCTGGACGAAACCGGCAAATACGTGCGCCGCTTCGACGGGTATTTTTTCTTCACCCCGCCGGAAAAGCTCATCGCCACGCACTTCCCCGAGGATGCCGCGTGGCAGCTGCTGGATCCGGCCGTGAGCCGGGCCCGGTTCGACGAACAGCCGTTCATCCGGCCGGCGTTCTTCCGTTTCGGGCTCGAAACCGCGAGCCACGCGTCCTGCCGCATCGAGGCGTTGGACACGGTGCTCGTCACGCTGACCGGCCGGGCCGGGACCGTCGTGATCGCCCGCCTTCTGGCGTCCGGCACGGAATCCGTCCTTGATCCCGGAAGCACCTTCTGCCAGCGCGACGGCCGAACCCTCCGGATCCACGCCGCGTTTCCGAAACCCGGCGATTACACGCTCCGCATCTTCGCAAAGGAGGCCTCGGATCCCGGGCCCGCGGAATGGGCGATCGATTACCGAATCCGCGGCCGGTGCCGGTCCGGGGTCCGCGCCGTCTTTCCCGAGACCTACCAGGATTTCATGGATCGTGACGTCTACCTGGAAGGCCCGCTGTCCGGCCGGCTCCGGTCCGGCGCCGGGATTCCGTTCCGACTGCGGGTCCCGGGCGCGGAGGAAGTCATGGTCGACATGGGAAGAAGCTTCAGACTTCTGGAACGGAACGGGGAATGGTTCGAAGGGGATGTCCGCGTCCAGCGGGGCGAGATCACGGTGTACGCGAAATTTCCGGGGGAGAAGCGCTACAGCGGGCTGTTGAGGTACAGGGGGATATGAAGAAGTTCGGAGTTCAAGGCTCAAAGTTCAAAGATGAAAATCCCGGATGATCAGCCTGACACTGCTTTGAACTTTGAACCTTGAACCTTGAACTCTTTTCACCACTCCACCCGCTCCGGGTCCTTCTCCGACTTGACGATCTTCCAGTCCTGTTCATCAAAATCAAAGTCCGCGATTTTATCGAGCGGGAGCTTCAGGTATTTCCCCTGTCCGGTCGCGGCCACGGTTCCGTCCGGCAGAATCAGTTCTCCATGACCCTCGAAAGTGCGGCTGGTTTCGGCCGTGATGCGGCCCACGACTTTCAGCTCCGTGTCCAGAGGGACGGGCTTTTTAAAACGCACGGTGAATTCGACGGTCACGCCCCACACCATGTCCCGCCGGTTCGCGTTGATCGCGCGGCCGACGGTTTCATCGAGTATCGCGGTCGTGACCCCGCCGTGCAGGCGGCCCGGATAGCTCTGGAGCGTCTCGCCCGGCGTGAATACGCCGACCAGCTCGTTCGTCTCCGTCTCGTAAAAGGAGGCTTTGAGTCCGGAGGGATTCTGGAGCCCGCAGACCAGGCACAGTTTGCTGTTTTCCTGCTTTCGGGTGACGCGTGAAGAGGGCATGGCCGCTCCTGTTTGTTTTTAAAAAAGTACCCATCCAGCCGCTGAAAATCAAGAATAAAATCCGGATTGCATCATTCGGTCGATTTTGCGATATTCCGGCAGAAACCAGCCCCTGACCCGAGGGAGGATACATGAGACCGAAAGCCGTCCGCAGCGCGGTCCGAACGATTTTCACCCTGATCGCGGCGTCCTGCCTCGGACAGCCGTACCCGGCGCCGGTCGACAGCCTCCCGCAGGTTCCGGATTTCCCCGATCCGCTGGTGATGGCCGATGGAAGCCCGGTCCGTTCGCCGGAAGACTGGTACGGAAAACGCGTTCCCGAACTGAGAAATTTATTTCAGCATTACATGTACGGGTTTCCGCCCCCGGCTCCCGGAGAGGTCCGTGCCACCGTGCGACGGACGAATCCGGCCGCGTTCGGAGGAGAGGCCACCTGTCTCTTATACACATCTGACGCTGCCGACGAGTTCCGAA
>JAUCQC010000212.1 GCA_030372965.1 bacterium | reverse complement strand
GCGCCGGGGCCTCCGCTGGGGCGGCGGACTGCCGTCCGCGGCGACCGGCGCGACCCCGGGTGCGGCTTCCGGCGCTTCATCCTCGTCCGTCTCCACGGTTTCGGCCAGTGAGGCGAACTCCAGCGGCCCTCCGCCGAGGTCGGAGAATGAGAGAAACCCGTTCTGCTTGAGGCCGATGTCGATGAAGCCCGCGTGCACGGCCTCCACGACGTTGACGACGCGGCCCTTGTAGATGTCGCCGACCATCCGCTCGTTTTCCATGTTCTCGAAAAAAAGCTCGACCAGAATGCCGTCTTCCAGAATGGCGATACGGGTTTCGGTGGATGAGGCGGTGACGATGATTTCCTTTCGCACGTTAAGCATGCGGCAATACCTCCATGGGGGTCAGACGCTGACCCTGCCTCTCGATGAAGAGCCCGGTCCGCTCGACCCGGAACGTCAGCGGCGGCTCCTCGAACGACTCGAACAGGGGGTCCAGAACCTCCTTCACCTTCGCGGTGGCGGGGGTTCCCAGACGGACGGACAGGACGAGGCCGTTGCCCTGGACGGAAAGATCCGCCACGGACAGGCGGATGTCGACGTCCTTTTCGCCGCGGCGGACGCGGAAGGCGTTGTTCGAAAGAAAGGACGCGACAGCCGGCCGGAGGGACGCGGCTTCCGGGGGGCCGTCCCACTCGATGCGGTAGACGGCCAGGCCGACGGCCCCGTCGAGGGCCGGCGTGCGCTCGGGCACCGGGGCGTGGCGCAGCACCTCGATGCCCGCGGGCAGGTGGGCGTTGATGATTCTTTCGAACGCGGCGGGGACATTGTCCACGACCTCGAAATCGATGTACTCGGCCCGGCTGGTGTACCCCAGCGGAAGCGGGGGGCCGGGAGAAATCCTGGGATGCGCGTGGAATCCCTGCGACAGGGCGAGACGGATGCGCGCCCGCCGGAACGCCCGCACGAACAGCCGGAGCAGGTCCAGGTGCGACGTGAACCGCGCCTCCGGACCCTTGCGCAGGGCCATGCGGATGCGGAGCGGGGGTGCCGCCCTCTGGAGCGGCAGCCTGCGCACGGCCTGCCTCGCGGACGGGGCCGGGGATTGCGCCGCGTTCGCGGAGCGTCCGGCGGACCTGCGCCGGCGGGCCGGATCGGCGCACGGCGCCTTTTTCGACATGCCGCAGTCGGTGCAGGGTCCGGACGCGCAGTCCCCGGTGACGTCTCCGGCAAGCGCTTTTTCGCGCTCGCGGACGAGGAACGCGTGATTCAGGCCCTTGCTGAGATCATCCCAGGGCTGGGGAGCCGAGGGGTCCTTCGCCGCGAGCAGCGACTGCATGTCCACGCCCGCGGACTCGAACGCCTGGTCCCACAGAGCCGGCCTGAAATGGTCCGTCCACGCGTCAAAGCGGGCCCCGGCCGCCCAGGCGGCGCGCACCCTGTCTCTTATACACATCTCCGAGCCCACGAGTCAGCGCTGTGTATCTCGGTATGCCGTGTTGTGCT
>JAUCQC010000211.1 GCA_030372965.1 bacterium | reverse complement strand
TTCGGAACTCGTCGGCAGCGTCAGGTGTGTATAAGAGACAGGAGCAGGCCTTCAATGGCCGTTTTCAGGTCCTCGAGCGGCTTCACCCTGGCTTTCTGTATCTCCAGAACGCGGAACACGACAATGGCGTTGTCCATGTAAATGGGCGGGCTCAGCCAGCCTTCGTCCTGCGCGAACGCCAGGTGGTTGACGCGCGGGGCCAGGCCGATTCCGGGAATGAAGGAGCCTTTCCTGAAAAGCGGCGTTTCCTGCGGGGAGTGACCTTCGCCTTCCGCTATTTCTTTGAACGCCTCGCCCTTGCTGGCCTGGAGCGATTCGACGAAGAACTCGGCGCGCTGATTGACGCTTTCCTGCGATTCCTGGCTGGTCTTGAAGGTCAGGAGGATATGGCTGGCCTGAACCGTGGTCTCGCCCTTTTCCTGCTTGCGCGCGGCCACCTTGATCAGGTGGAGGCCGAATGGCGTCTGGACCGGACCGACCAGGTCTCCCGGCCGGGCCGAGAAAACCGCATCTTCGAACGGCTTGACCATGGTTCCCTTGCGGATGAACCCGAGGTCGCCGCCGGTCTCCGCGTTGGACTTGTCCTCCGAGTAATCCCTGGCCATCTCCGCGAAATCCGCGCCTTCGCGGATCTGCTGGAGAATGTCCCTGGCGTCCGCGCGGGTCGCGGCGCTGTCCTCGACCGTGGGCCGCATTTCAAACCGCACGTACTGGATCTTCCTCTGCTCCGGCTCCTCGTAGTCCTTCTGGTGAGACTTGTAGTAGGAGGCAACGGCCTTGTCCGTGACGGAGGGGTCGTCCAGAACGGTGCGGGCCGGGTCGAAGAAAACGTACTTCACGTTGACTTTCGCGTTTTCCATGCGGTACGCGTTCTCCGCCTCACCGTCGGAGACGCGGACGGAGGCGATGACCGACTGCTGGAGCTTCTGCACGGGAATGGCGGACCGGAAGTAGCTTTCCACCGGGGTCCAGGCCTGGAAGTAGCGCGCGTCTGAGAGGGCCTCGAGGTATTTCTGATGATCGAACTGGCCGTTGGTCTGGAACTGTTCCGAGTTGCGGACGAAATCGGGCGGCGCGTTGCGCATGAAAAAGACCACTTCCTCCGGGGAGGCGGTGATGCCCTGGCGCTCGACCTCGTGCGCCATCAGTTTCTCGCGCACGACCTGCTGCCAGACCTGGTCGCGGATCTGGTTCCGCCTGTATTCCGTCAGGTCCTCGGCTTTTTCCTGCTCGCGCACGCGCCTGTATTCGTCGTCCAGCATCTGCGAAAACTGCTGGTACGAGATGCGTTCGCCGTTGATCGATCCGATGATGCCCTGCTCGGTCACGTCGCCACGGCGCTTGAAACCGCCCATGCCCCAGCTGAAGACGATGGTGCCGATGAACGTCAGCGCCACGATCCACATGATGATCTTCATGTTGTTGCGGAGAGTCTGCATCATAAGGCCTGCATCTCCTATGCTAATTCACTAAAAACCAAGATGTTTTGAACTTTCAATTTAATATATCATGGCCTGAAAAGCAAGGTAATTCTTGACATTAAAAGGGGGAATGGGTATATTCATGACAGTTCAAAGTTTAAAGTTCAAAGTTCAAATCAGAAACAAGTTAGAGCATCCATTGTTTATTTTGAACCTTGAACTTTGAACTCGATCATCTAACCTTCACTCTTGTTCGCACCGGTCCAATTCCATGCCCGATTTCGAGCTGATATCCCCTTTCAAGCCCAAGGGCGACCAGCCCAGAGCCATACGCGAACTGGCGGACGGCCTGGCGGCCGGAGACAAGTTCCAGACCCTGCTCGGAGTCACTGGATCGGGCAAGACCTTCACTCTGGCCAGCGTGGTCGCGGCCTTCAACCGGCCCACTCTGGTCATCTCGCACAATAAAACCCTGGCCGCCCAGCTCTACGGCGAATTCAAGTCCTTTTTTCCCAACAACGCCGTGGAGTACTTCGTCAGTTACTACGACTACTACCAGCCCGAAGCCTACGTTCCCAGCAGCGACACTTACATCGAGAAGGACACTTCGATCAACGACGAGATCGACAGGCTCCGCCTGAAGGCGACCAGCAGCCTGCTCGAGCGCAGGGACGTACTCATCGTGGCGTCGGTGTCGTGCATCTACGGGCTCGGTTCCCCGACCGATTTCAGGAATCTTCTGCTGTTCCTGGAAAAGGGCGTCGAGGCGGACCGCCGGGCGGTGTTCGAACGCCTCATCGACATCCACTACACACGGAACGACCTGGACTTCAGGCGGGGGACGTTCCGCGTGCGGGGCGACACGCTCGAAATCTTCCCCGCGTACGAGGAAATCGCCTTCCGGGTGGAGATGTTCGGCGACACGATTGAACGCATCTCCGAGATCCGGCCGCTGACCGGGGAGGTGATCCGGGAACGCGAAAAGATCGCGGTGTACCCGGCCAAGCATTTCGTGACCACGGCGCCCAAGCTCGAGGCGGCGGTCGGCGCCATCGAGGCCGAATTGAAGGAGCGGCTCGAAACGCTGCGCGGACAGGGCAAGCTCCTCGAGGCCCAGCGGCTGGAGATGCGCACCCGGTACGACCTCGAGATGATGCAGGAGATCGGGTACTGCAGCGGCATCGAGAATTACTCCCGGCACATGGCCGGCCGCAGCCCCGGGGAGCGGCCGGAATGCCTGCTCGATTATTTCCCGAAGGACTTTCTGCTGATCCTCGACGAATCGCACGCCACCGTCCCCCAGATCCGGGCGATGTACAACGGCGATCGCGCCCGCAAGGAGACGCTGGTCGAATTCGGCTTCCGCCTGCCGTCCGCGCTGGACAACCGTCCGCTGAAGTTCGAGGAATTCGAGGCCATGATTCCGGCCGTGATCTTCGCCTCCGCGACCCCGGCCGATTACGAGCTGGAAAAATGCGGGGGCGTGGTGGTCGAACAGATCATCCGTCCGACCGGCCTGACGGATCCGGAGGTCGTGGTGCGGCCCTCGGCGAACCAGATCGACGATCTCGTCGCCGAAATCCGGAGCCGGACGGCCCGGAAGGAGCGTGTGCTGGTCACGACCCTGACCAAGCGCATGGCCGAGGACCTGTCGGACTACCTCGCGGAGCTGGACGTGCGCGTCCGGTATCTGCATTCGGAGATCGACGCCCTCGACCGCGTCGACATCATCCGCAGTCTCCGCCTGGCCGATTTCGACGTGCTCGTGGGCATCAACCTGCTGCGGGAGGGGCTCGACCTGCCGGAAGTGTCACTGGTCGCGATTCTCGACGCGGACAAGGAGGGTTTTCTGCGTTCGGCCCGGTCGCTGATGCAGATCGCCGGACGCGCCGCCCGCCACCTGAACGGAACCGTGATTCTCTACGCGGACCGGGAGACGGATTCGATCCGTTTTCTGCTGGACGAAACCGCCCGAAGGCGCGGCCTGCAGGCCCGGTACAACGAGGCCAACGGCATCGTCCCGGAGACGGTGTACAAGAGCGTGCAGGACATCCTGTCCGCCACCGCCGTGGCCGATTCGAGCGCCGCGGAGCCGGAGGCCGGGGAGGGTTTCAGGGGACTGGGCGCGGCCGAGCGCGAGGATCTGCTCTCGACGCTCACGGCGCAGATGCGGCTGGCCGCGGAACAGCTCGAGTTCGAGCGCGCGGCGGAACTGCGCGATGAAATCGACCGGATTCAGGGGATGAAGAAGAAACCGGCCGCGTCCGGCGGCTTCCGGTATTCGAGGAGAAAAAAATGAACGTGCTGGTTGTCGGCGGCGGCGGGCGGGAGCACGCGCTGGTCTGGAAAATCTCCAGGAGCCCCTACACCGAGAAGATATTCTGCGCGCCGGGCAACGCCGGCATCGCGGAGCTGGCGGAGTGCGTGGACATCCCGGTCACGGACGTCAAGGGGCTCGTGCAGTTCGCGGAAAAGAACAGCGTCGATCTGACCGTGGTCGGCCCCGAACTTCCCCTGAGCCTCGGGCTCGTCGACGCCCTGTCGAAACGCGGCCTGACCGCGTTCGGCCCGACGAAGAAAGCGGCGCAGGTGGAGGGGAGCAAGGCCTTCGCGAAATCCCTGATGGTCCGTTTCGGCATACCCACGGCCGCGTACAGGGAGTTCACGAAGCCGGGTCCGGCGAGCGACTTTCTCATGAAAGCGGCGTATCCCTGCGTGCTCAAGGCGGACGGCCTGGCCGAGGGCAAGGGCGTCCTGATCTGCGACAACCGGGAGCAGGCCCTGGACGGACTGGACCGGATCATGCAGCGGAAGGATTTCGGGGACGCGGGCAGGAAGCTCATCGTTGAGGAAATGCTCGTCGGCGAGGAAGCCTCGGTTCTGGCCCTGACAGACGGGGAGAAAATCGTGCTGCTGCCGTCGGCCCAGGATCACAAGGCCGTTTTCGAGGGCGACCGGGGCCCGAACACGGGCGGCATGGGCGCGTACGCGCCCGCGCCGGTCATGACGCCCCGGCTTCTGAAGACGGTCCGCGAGACGGTGTTCGTTCCCATGATCGCGGGCATGCGCGGCATGGGCATTCCATACCGCGGCGTGCTGTACGCGGGACTGATGATCACGCGATCCGGCCCCAAAGTGCTTGAATTCAACTGCCGTTTCGGGGATCCGGAGACCCAGGCCATCCTGCCTCTGGTGAAAACCGATCTGGTGGATCTCATGATCGAATGCGCCGAGGGAAGGCTCAAGAATGAGAGCGTGGAACTCGAGGCGGGTTCGTCGGTCTGCGTGGTGATGGCTTCCGGCGGGTACCCGGGCCCGTACGAGAAAGGAAAGGTCATACAGGGACTGCGCTCGATTCCCGCGGATGTCCGCGTGTTTCACGCCGGGACGAAACGGAAGGACGGGGACACGGTCACCTCAGGCGGACGCGTGCTTGGCGTCACCGCCGCGGCTGAATCCATCGAATTGGCGATCGGAAAAGCCTATCAAGCGGTGGGACGCATCACGTTCGACGGCGCGTATTACCGCAAGGACATCGGCCACCGGGCCCTGAAGCGGAAGCCGTAGGCGGCGCGGTCCGGTCCGCGGTGACCGGACCGCCGGCATTCTTCCGCATCGTGCGCGGTCAATCAACCCGGCGAAGGAGGCACTCGCAGCCGAAGGTCCAGAATTCCCTTAACACCGGCCAGTCCCACGCGCGCCGGGCGGGGATTCCGAAACGGAGCGCGTACACGGGGCGGAATAAAAACAGGTCCCGGATGACCGGACGGAAGCCCGCGTCCCGGACCAGCCGGTCGAACGCGCGGATGGAAAGCCCGTTTCTGAAATTCAGGGCCGCGTTTTCCGTGATATGCGGATATTCGCCCAGGCCGCGGCCGAGCCCGCGTATCCAGGATCCCGGCAGCAGGTGGAGCCACGGCCAGAAACGGAGAACGCTTCTTCCGTTCTGGTGGTGCCCGCCGAACGGCGAGAAACGGGGCGGGAAGGAAACGTACAGGTATCCCCCCGGTTCGATGAGATCGCGCAGGTTCCGGAACGCGGATTTGCGGTCCGGCACGTGCTCGATCACGTCGCGCAGGACGACCACGCCGAACGGCGCGTCGAAACGCCGGACGATTTGGGGATCGGTGATGTCGCCGACGGTCAGATCCAGGCCTGGATGCAAAGCGCGGGACAGATCGACGCGCGAGGACTCGAGCTCCAGTCCCGCGGGCCGCATGCCGAGACCGGTCAGCGCGGCGAGCAATCCCCCTTCCGCGCAGCCCACTTCAAGGACACGGCGGCCGCGGAAACCGGGCACATGGCGTTCCAGGTAGGGGATGAGGTAGGATTCCGCGTGTCTTTTCTGTTCGATGAAATGTTTTTCGGACATGTCCAATGTTAGCCAATCGAATCCGTAAATTCAAGCGAAAACCGCGCCGGTGACGCCCGGTGAAGCGGCGTCCGGACCGGGGGAGACCGCCATGCACGATCGGAAAGGTGAAAACGGAAGTGAAAGCACAAAAGGGCCGGATCGCCGCGCGTTTCTCAAAGCCGCGGGGCTCGCGGGCGCGGCGCTCGTGCTCGGACGTCCGGATTCCCTGGCGCAGAACCCGGCGCCGGAGCGCATCGCCACCAATGTCGCGGACGCGCTGAAAATCCCCAGAACCCGGTTTTCCCTGCCCGGTCTTTATCCCGGACGCGTGGTCGAGTCCCGCGCCGCGGACGTGCCGGCCGCGGGCGGGATGAGCGGCACGGAGCGGGTGAGCATGCTCTTCGAGAAGGGGCTGGAGGCGCTGACCGGACGCTCCGCGGACGCGAGTTTCGGCCTCTTCTTCTCCCCGGACGACGTGGTCGGCATCAAGGTGAATCCGGTCGGCGCCGGACTGATCAGCACGCGGCCGGAAACCGTGGAAACCGTGATCGCCTGGCTGGCGCGAAACGGCCTGCCGAAATCGAACATCGTCATCTGGGACCGTTTCGACTATATGCTCAAGGACGCGGGCTTCACGCAGGAACGCTTTCCCGGCGTCGCGATCGAGGGGCTTCAGACCATGGACGAGGCCGCGGCCGAGGGGAAGAAAGCGGACCACTCCGGGTGGCGGCTGCCGGACGGGACGCACGTCAGCGCGGGCCGGTTCGACCCGGACCGGTTTTACTGGGCGGACGTCGAGGCGGAAAAGGACGATGCCACGCTGAACCAGCACGTGTTCAACGGCAGGCATTCCTATTTCGGAAAGCTGGTCACTTCGCGACTCACAAAAATCATCAATATCCCCGTATTCAAGAACTGCGGCAACGGCATTTCCATGGCAACGAAGAACATCGCGTACGGATCGATCTGCAATACCGGGCGGCTGCACAAGCCCCTGTTCTTCGACGTGTGCGTCGAGGTGCCGGCCTTTCCGGTGATCCGGGACAAGCTGGTGCTGAACGTGACGGACGGCCTGAACGGCCAGTACGACGGAGGGCCGGAAGCGGCGGCGGCCTTCATCTGGCCCATGAACACCCTCTTTATCGGCACGGATCCCTTCGCCATGGATTCCGTCTGTCACGGCATCATGGTCGCCAGGCGAAAGGCCATGGGCGTGACCGTGAACGAGCATCCCAGGTTCACGGAGTATTTCCGGCACGCCGAACGGCTGGGCCTGGGCGTCACGGATCCCGGCCGGCGCGAACACATCCGGCTCGAGGTCTGAACGTGGCCCGTCGATCCGCCGGGTCCGTCACGCGGACTCCGTCTCTCATGGGGTTCGTCCTGTCCGCGGCGTGTCTGGCATTCGCCGGCAATGTGTCCGGATCGGACGAACCGGATCACATGATTCCTCTGGACGGCTTTTGGGAGGGCTGGAAGAAGGACGGGGCCGTGAGGCGGTTCGGCCCGTCCGACCTGACGTGGCACATCAACGGCGGGGCCGAGCTGGTGCTCGAATTCGGATTCGAGGCGCTTTTCGTTCAGCATTACAGCCGGGGTGACGCGGACCTGTCGTTCGAACTGTACCGCATGTCGGGTCCTGAGGCGTCGCTTGGCCTGTACCTGGCCCGGGGCGGCGCGATGCCGGATTCCGGAGCGGGACGCGCGGGCGGGGCCGGGCCGGAACCGGACTGGATCACGGCCAATCCGTCGCAATGGCTGGCCCGCAGAGGACCGTACTTTCTGACCATCGAGAATCCGGAAGGCGACCGGACGCTCGAGCCTGTCATGGAGGCGTTGACCCGCCTATCGCTCGGCGGACTGGCCCCCGGACAACCGCCGCCCATTCTCGGACAGGCGGCGCTGCGGGAATGGATTCCCGGCTCCGTCCGTCTGTTCCGCGGTCCTGTGGCGCTCGAGGCGGCCTACACATTCGGAACTGGCGACGTGTTCGGCCTCAGCGGCGGATTCGGCGTGTATGGAGGCTGGCGGCATCCGGACGGATCGGTCGTCACGCGGTTTCACGTGTCCTATGCCGACGAGACGCGGGCGGCCGCCGCCCTGGATTCGCTCCGGGCGCGGCTCGATCCCTCCCTCCGCCTCATCGACGACTTTGAAGGCGGGTTTGTTTTTTCGGACTATGCCGGCGAATACGGTGACGCGCGGCTGGAGGGACAGTCGCTGATCGTCCGGGTTCATCTGATGGAAAAACCGGTCCAGACGGGGGGACCGGATCATCCGGAAGGGTGAAGGAGGAGCCATGATGCGCAGGGATTTCATCAAGTCGGCATTCGCGGGCGGCGCGGGGCTTACGTTCCTTTCCTGTCTCCGCGGCCGCGGGCGTTCCGGTCTTCCCAGGCGGGAACTGGGGAAAACCGGAGAAAGGCTTTCCGTCGTGGGATTCGGCGGCGTTCTGGTCATGAACGAGGAACCCGCGGCGGCGGCCCGGATGGTGGCCGAGGCCGTGGACCTGGGCGTGAATTATTTCGACGTGGCTCCCTCGTACGGCAACGCCCAGGAGCGGCTGGGACCCGCGCTCGAACCGTTCCGGAAGAACTGCTTTCTCGCGTGCAAGACCACGGAACGGAGCCGGGAGGGATCCCGAAAGGACCTCGAGGAATCCCTCCGCGTCATGCGGACGGACCGTTTCGACCTGTACCAGCTCCACGCCATGACCACGGATGAGGACGTGGAAAAAGCCTTCGGTCCCGGAGGCGCCATGGAGACGCTGGTCCGAGCCAGGGAGGAGGGGCTGGTCCGGCATCTCGGTTTTTCCGCGCATTCCGAATCCGCCGCGCTCGCGTGCATGGAACGGTTCGCCTTCGACACGGTCCTGTTCCCGGTCAATTTCGCATGCTGGCACAACGGGGGCTTCGGCCCGGCCGTGGTCGAAGCCGCGGCCGCGAGGGGCATGGGAATTCTCGCGCTCAAGTCGCTGGCATTCGGTCCGGTCCGCGAAGGGGAGGAGAAGCCGTTTCCGAAATGCTGGTACAGGCCCATCGAAGACGATGCCCTGTCGGACCTCGCGGTCCGGTTCACCCTGTCGAAGGGCGTGACGGCGCTGATTCCCCCCGGCGAGCCGGGGTTTTTCCGGAAGACCGTCGAAATCGCGGCGAAGAACCGGGCTCTGTCCGAATCCGAAGAGGAGCGGATCCGGAACGCGGCGGCCGGCGTCACCCCGCTGTTCGCGTCGAACAACGGCCAGGAGAATTGATTTTCATTCCGGGTGTAATCCCAGGAGGGGACATGTTTCTTCGCATCAAAGTGTTCACGGTGCTGACGATTCTCGCGCTGATCGTCATCTTCATGCTTCAGAACGTTCAGCCGGTGACCATCCGGTTTCTTTCGTTCGAACAGCCGGTGCCGCTGATCGGCGTGATCTGCATTCTCGCCCTGGCCGGGTTCGTCGCCGGGTTTCTGACGGGGCTGATGGGAGGACGCAGGCGAAAATAGCGCCGGGATCGTCCGGACTCCGCCTCCGGTCCGTCCACGGCGTCCGGGGGTGAGGAGGTTCCTTCCGTTCCCCGGAACCGGCGCCATCGAGTCCATTTTTCGTACCGAAAAAAAGTGCCGGGCGCCTCACAGGTGCCCGGCACTTCGCGTTCAAGGCGTCGACCGGAATCGGTTGCGTACTCCGGTCGACCGGATTCATTTCACATACGTCATCTTTCGGATGAACTGGCCCGTCTTTGATTTCATGAGCAGGAAATACGAGCCGGTCGGCACGCCGTTTCCGCCGTCGTCCTTCGCGTCCCATTCGAACTCGTGGCGTCCCGCGCCCCGGAATCCGTTTGCCAGAACCCGCACCTGACGGCCCGACGCGTCCAGCACCGCGACGCGGACGTCGCCCGCGGCCGGTGTTTCAAAGTAGAACCGGGTGGACGGATTGAACGGGTTCGGATAATTGTGGGACAGCCAGATCCGTCCGGGAAGCCGCGAGCCGTCCGCCCGTCCATCCGCTGAAGAGGGGGTCGAGGGGCCGGCGAGCGTGAGGTAGCAGAACTCCCGGACCTTGACGAAGATATACCGGCCGACCGGATCGACGCTTTCCGTTTCGAGCTGGGACCACTTGCCGTTCAGGGTGTGGTAATACCATATCTTCAGCTCCGCCGGATCCGAGACGCCCGCGCGGTCCAAGTCGTCCTGTGTGTAGGGGACGCGCACCGTGACCCAATCCTCGAACTGAAGCCCGTCCGGACCGAAGTGCACGGCGAGGGCCATGCCGTTCACGTCCTCCGGCAGCGGGGGCAGAGTGTCCGGCTTCTGGATCGATATCTCGATCTCCGACCCGAGGGCGTTTCCCGGGATGTTCAGTTCGAGTCCGCTTTCCGCGTGCGAGACCAGGCCGCCGGCCGTGTCCACGGGAACGGAAACCAGAGTGTCCACGTTCGCGAGACCGATTGAGAACGTGAAGGTCGAATCCAGGTGATGGGCCGGGGAAGCCGCGTCGTCCGCGGCCACGCGCACGGTCACCGCCGCGCCGTTCGAAAACGGCTCGTCCGGATGATAGACAACGGTGATTTTTTTCCCGGAACGGCTCACACTCGCGCCCGCGCTCTCCCCGTTTTCGATCACGGCCGTACCGTTCACCCAGGCCGTGAGCGTGCCGGGATTCACGCCCGCGCCGTTGTCCCTGACCTTGAACTGTATTTTCGTGTTCCGGGGAACGAACTGCGCGCCGTTCGCGGGATAGCAGTCCGTCAGGAAGGGCGGCGCCTCGTCGATCACCCGGAACCGGGCTGTCACTTCGCGGTCCGTATCCATGACGACCGCGGTTTTCAGGAGCGTGGAATCCTCGACGCCTCCGCTCCAGGCGACGAACGCGAAACCCGGCTTGGCCGAGGCTTCAATTTCCACGCGTTCGCCGGTCCGGAAGCGGTGCGCGCCTTTCGCGGGGACGATCCAGCCTCCGGACTCGGGATCGCAGCGCAGGGTCAGCGTCTTGAAGTCGGGGGCGAAAAAGGCCTTCAGGGTTTTGTCGCCGTTGATGAAAACTTCGGTGGCCGCGCTGGACGGATTCTTCACGCCGCCTTCCCAGCGCAGGAAAACCCAGCCTGGAGCGGCTGTCGCGGAGACCGGGACCCATTCCCCGCGGCTGACCGTGTGCCCGCCGGCCGCGGGATCGAGGGTTCCGCCTTCCGCCGGTTCGGCGATCATCCACAGCTCGTGCGAGTTACGCGCGAACTCGACCCATACGGTCTTGTCCGCGTCCATCTGCACGGTTGTCTTCGGAACCGACGCGTCCGCGACCGGTCCGTGC
Source organism: bacterium (assembly GCA_030372965.1). Lineage (GTDB taxonomy): Bacteria > Zhuqueibacterota > QNDG01 > QNDG01 > DTFT01 > JAFGAX01. The sequence goes on along the minus strand of JAUCQC010000211.1, from coordinate 5,525 downwards.
CAGCGTTCGAAGCGGTGGTCCGCGTCGGGTTTCGCCTCCAGTTCCACGACCGACCCTGGGTCGAATTGATGGACGCCGGCCGGCGGCAGGGTGCCGCCGCCGTCATTTTTAAGCCGGATGTCCAGCGTGTACCGGATTTTCTCGAAAACCGCGGTAACCGTCTCGTTCTGGTTCATGGCCACGGTGGTGACGGCGTTGTACCGGTCGGCCACCGGGCAGTCCCACCGGACAAAGCGGTACCCGGCGGCCGGAACGGCCCGGATCTCCGGGTTGGATCCATTGTCCACGAGATGGTCCCCGGGCGCCGGGTCGGTGGTGCCGCCCTCGGGCGGATTCACGGCCAGGGTGAGCGTGACCTTGAGGGGCGCGAATTCGGCCGTGACGTTCTCGTCCCCGTGCATGGTCACCGTGGTGCTGGCGCTGTAAAAATCGGCCACCCAGCAGTGCCACTGGACGAACTTGTACCCCGCGGCGGGCACCGCCTCGATCGGAACAACGGCCTCCTGCCTGTACCACCGGTCGGTTTCCGGGTCGGGATGCGTGGTGCCGGTGCCGGGCGGTTCAACGTGCATGGTGAGCTTGTAGAACGCGAGGAATTTGGCAGTGACGGACCTGCTCTTCCACATCGGGAGGGACAGAAGGGAATCGGTCGACGTCGTGTCGCCTTCCCATTTCCAGAAATAAAAGCCGGCCGCCGGAGAAGGGGTCAGCTGGACGATTTCCCCGGGCGTATAAGCGGTTTTATCCGGATTCTTGGCGACAGAACCGCCTCCGGCAGGATACACGTTCACCGTGAGGCTGTAATCCGGATCGATGACATTCGGTGAGGCGGTGACCGGCCTGTCCGCAGAGAAAACGGGGAGTGCGACGACGAGAAACGCCGAGAGCAGGAGCGCAGCGCGATATCCTATTTTCATGGGGATTCCTCCATGTGTGAATGTAACAATGACGGAGGGACGGGTCAAGCTGGGACGCTCCGCCAAGCGCCCATGGGAATGACGAAAGGATGAATTCTGCCGATATCAATTATGCAAAGGGCATACCAGAGGCAGGAAGGAATGTCAGATATAATAAAAATAAAGATTTAAATGGCAGCTGAAGTCCGCGGGTGAAGAGAAAATCCGGCAGAATCCTCCAGGTTCATGCGTCTTTCCTGTCCGGTTTGTCCGGGGCTGACGGATCCCGGTCTTCAAGACTTTGCCGGATCATGCGCCAGGCGGACCGGAAAACCGAATCCCTGTCCCCGGTTGCGTCGATGACGCGGATGAAGGGACGCTTGATTCCCAGAAAAATGGAACGGACCCGCTCCAGATAGAGACGGTTTTCAAAGAGGTCCGGTCCCGCGGGCCTGGATGCCGCGATGCGGCTGAGCCCTTTCTCAACCGGTGCGTCGAGCAGAAGCACGAGATCCGGAATGACCGCTATCTTCTCGTTGCGTTCAAGTATCATCCGCGGATCCAGCCCCAGCGCGCCCTGGTAGGCGACGGAGGAGAGGTAGTAACGGTCCATGACCACGCAATCGCCCCTTTCGAGCGCGGGGCGGATATGGTCGCGGCAGTTTTCGATACGGTCCTGGATGAACAGCTCCAGTTCCTCCTCCGGCCGGACGTTCTGCCGTCCCTCCTTCGCCAGCGCCCGGATGCGCTGACCGAAAGGTCCGTCCGTGGGCTCCCGCAGGAGCGCCACGCTCCGGCCCGTCCGGCGGATCCGCTCCGCGAGCCGGGCCGCGAGCGTGGTCTTGCCCGTGCCGTCGATGCCCTCGATGACCAACAGAAAACCATTTTTTGACAATTGCGGGTATCCTAATTTCTCTAGTATTGTCAACAGTTCAACGATAAAAAGGTTCCGTGTTTCGAGTTCCGAGTTCCTGGTTCAATCTTCAACTCGGAACCCGGAACTCGGAACCCGGAACGACTCATCAACCCCGAACCAGGTACAGCTCCTCCTGCCGCTTGCTCAGGAATCGGCAGCCGCTTTCCGTCACCACCACGATTTCCTCCACAGTCGCCACGCCGTGGCCCGGCACGGTCAACCTGGGCTCGAGCGTGTAGACCTGATCCTTTTCGACCGGCAGAAGGGGCAGATGCTTGTACCGGTCCCATCTGGGCGCGAGAAGGCCGCCTCCGTCATGCGCCTTGCGGCCGACTTGGTGCCCCAGCGCGTGCGGGTACTCGGCATAACCCGCGGACGTGATATGCGTTCTCGCGGCCGCGTCCACCTCCCAGCCGGTGATGCCCGGGCGAAGGGCCTCCGCGCCGCGTCGTATGGATTCCAGAAGAACCGTGAAACCGCGGCGGACCGCTTCCGGCGGCCCGGTCTCGCCGGGCTTTAGGAAATACCACGTGCGCTGTAGATCCGACACGTATCCGTCTTTGCGGACGCCGAAATCGATGTTCATGAGATGGCCCGGTTCGATGAACCGCCGCGTGGGCGAGGCGTGCGCGCCCGCGCTCTCGGGTCCCGTGAACACGGCCGGGCATTGATCCGATTCCCACGCTGTTTCCAGCCCGCGGTCGGCCGTCCGGCCCAGGAGAAAATCCGCGACTTCTTTTTCGGAGAGACCGGTTCTGAGAAATCCGGCCAGTTCGTCGAACAGCGCCAGGGTTTCCTTCACGGCCGAGCGCACGGATTCGATTTCCGCGGGGCTCTTCCGGCTGCGTAGCCGGGCCAGGACGGGTTCCGATGACTCGAACCGCTCCGGATAAGGCGTCCCCTCCAGAATCTCGAGGAGCAGGCGGTGCATGCCGAGCGTGAGCCCGTCGGCCATCACGTCCGCGGAGGAATAATTGATCAGGATGCGTTTCGGATCCATTCCCTCCAGCGCCCGCCGGAGCGGATCGCGGATGGAATCCACGTAGCCCGTGACCTCGAAAGGCGCGTGGTCCCGGATGTTCTGGGCGTCCAGCGATCCGACGATCGCGGTCGCTTTCCCCTCGGCCGGGATGAGGAAGGCGGAGGGCCACACGCAGTGGCCGCCTAGGATCAGGTCCAGCGCGGGGTCCGGAAGCGTCGCGGTTTCTCGGGCGAACGTCAGCCAGCAGTCCGCTCCGGCTTCGCGGAGCAGGGCCTGGGCCTGGAGGATCTTTTCCGATGTCAGGGCGGTTTTCACGCGCATTCGAGTCTTATCATGTTTTCAGTGTTCAGGGGGAAACGGTTCCGGGTTTCGAGTTCCGCGTTCCGGGTCAAATCCAACTCGGAACTCGGAACCAGGAACCCGGAACTCAGTCCTTGATATACAGGAACCTTTTGACTTTATTCGTCGGCGTGAGCTCGAACGGTTCGGCCTGGCGGATCATGCGATGGATCGCCGAGAAGGAGGGAAGTTCCCGGTTGAGGTCGGTCCGGATCGACTCCAGAAGGGCCTCGACCGCGGCGTCCGCGGCCGGTTGCGGCTTTTTGGACAGCTGGTGCTCCGCCTCGAGCGTTTCGGGGTCGAGATAGGCCTTGCACAGCAGGCGTCCGTGTTTCTGGTACACGACCGCCTGCTGGATGACCGGGTGTTTCTCCAGCAGCCGGTTCTCGATGATCTCCGGATAGATGTTTTCGCCGTTGGGTCCGATCAGAACGTTCTTGGATCGCCCCTTGATGAACAGGTACCCGTCCGCGTCGAAAATTCCGAGATCCCCGGTCCGCAGCCATCCGTCCGGCTGGAGCACTTCAGCCGTGGCTTTCGGGTTGTTGTAGTATCCCCGCATGACAATGGGACCCCGCACCTGGATTTCACCGACGCCCGTGGCCGGGTCCGGTTCGTGGATGCGCATTTCGATTCCCGGAATCGGCTGTCCGCACGAGAGGACCCGGACCTTTCCGAATGGATTGATGGTCATGATGGGAGAGGTCTCGGTCATTCCGTAACCGGTCGAGTACTGGATCCCCGCGTCGCGCATGAAGATCTCAACGTCCCGGTTCAGGGCCGCGCCGCCGAACATGAAGAACCGGAGGTTGCCCCCGAGCGTGCGGATGAGCTTGCGTCCGGCCACCGCGTGGAGTCGGACCCTGAAAAACGGCACCTTCATCAAAGCGCGGGTGACCGCGTTGCCGTGGAGTTTCGGCAGAATCCGCTTCCGGTAAATCTTGTCCATCACCAGCGGTACGGTCAGAACACCCGTGGGTTTCGCCGTCTCCATCGACTGCAGCAGCTTCTGCGGCGTGGGCAGGCCCTGCATGTACTGGATGAAGACGCCCATGGCCAGGGGGCAGAGCATTCCTCCCGTGGCCTCGAATGTGTGCGAGAGCGGCAGGATGGACAGGAACCGGTCCTCCGAACTCAGCGGAAATTTTTCGAGCGCGTGAATGACGTCGAAAACGATGTTCTCGTGGGTGAGCATCACGCCCTTGGAGTGCCCCGTGGTGCCGGACGTGTAGATGATGACCGCCAGATCCGCGGGCTCCGGGGATTTCCGGCCGGTTTCGGGCCGGGCGGCCCGGTCCGCGCCGTCCGCCTTCCAGGCCGGGGCGAAGTCCTCCAGCTCCCAGACCACGCGGAGGTTTCCCGCGGCCTGCAGGCGGGGCGTGTACTTCGCGGCGCTGAACGCGGCCACGGCGCCCGAATCCGCCACGATGTGACGGACGTTTTCCTCGGAGAAGCCGGGCAGGACGGGCACGGCCACCGCGCTCGAGAAGGTCACGGCCAGATAGGCGATCACCCAGTTCGGGCTGTTGTCGCTCAGAATCACGACCCGGTCGCCCGGCGCGATGCCGTTCCGCGCCAGATCCGCGGCGCGTTCGTCCACCGCCCGCTTCAGTCCGGCGTACGACAGCGGCGTTTCGCCCGCGAAACCGAGCGCGGGAAGGGAGGCGTAACGGTCGAATGCCTGCTCCAGCAGGTCCTCGAGGGTGAGTTTCTTCAGCTGAATCATGTCCACTCCGCAGTTGGAATGATCGGTGACTCCCGGCTCGCCGGGAGGGAAAGGCGTGACCTCCGCTCCGGCGTACGGCCGGCTCAGTTCAGCAGTTCATTGTACGTTGTGTCGTGTATCTCGTTCAAAACCGTCGAGTGAACCAGGCGGTAATCGCCGTATCCCGATTCATCGACGAAAACGAACTCGGATCCCCCTTCAACCCGGTCGAACCGCCAGATTTCGTAATTGCGCCCGGTGTCGTTCATGGTGCTGCGGCGGATGTCGTCCGGTTCTCCGTACACCATCAGAACGCGTCCGCGGTCGGTTTTCCAGCCGTCCTTCATGGCGCCGGAGAACCGCGCGTCGGCCTGCCTGAGCCGTTCGTAATACACGTCCTTGTAGGAGGCGCCGTCGCCCGACCAGCCGGCGTTCCTGGCGATCCAGAAATCGCGCAGAAACCGGCGTTTGCCCTCCAGATTCAGTTTTTTGTAGATTTTCGATTCGTTCCGGCCGAGGATGTACTTCAGGTACGCGAAATGCGCGTCCGCGGTCGCTTCGTCCATGACGAGAAACTCGGATCCCGTCGCATCGGCCGGTCCGCCGCCCGCGTCCGGCCGGGCGGCCATGTCCCTGTCTCTTATACACATCTGACGCTGCCGACGAGTTCCGAACGGTGTAGATCTC
>JAUCQC010000210.1 GCA_030372965.1 bacterium | reverse complement strand
CGAGAAAAGGAGATTCCGAGCGAATTTTTTAAAGCAGAGTATCTCTTAGCGTAGTTTTGTGTTTACATATTGAAAAAAATATAGATTTACGAAAAATTAAATCCTCTTCTGCATCCACACCACGTCGAAATCCTCCCCGAATTTGCGCCCGACCGCGGTCATGCGGCCGCATTCCGAGAATCCGTGCCGTTTGTGGAAATTTAGGCTCGCCTCGTTGCGCGAGGAAATGCTGGCCAGCAGGGTGTCCACGCCGCGTCCGCGGCCGGCCTCGGTGAAGGCGTTCAGCATCCGGCTTCCGATGCCGCGCCGCGTGTGCTCCGGCAGGATGAAATACGTGACCTCCGCGGACCGGCTGAACGTGGCGGCCGGCAGATAGGCGTGCAGGAATCCGAAGCCCACGACCGCGCCGTCCTCCGCGACGGCCACGTAGGCGGGGTATCCCCGGGCCATGTCGAGAAACCGGTCGTACACCCCGTAGTCCAGGGGTTCCTCCGGATACGCGGACCAGTCGTTCGCCACGAAATGATTGAAGATGTCAATCACCGGCCTGCGGTGCTCGACGGTCATGGGCAGAAGGGAGTAGGGCATGCTTATGCTTCCTCTTGAACGTTTACACGTTTGAACGTTCGCACGTTCCAACGTTCAAACACGTGAACGTGATCCCGCCGGATCCTGGCCGTAATAATCCCTGAGCAGGCTGTACATTTCGGGATGCAGGCGCCTCAGGCCGGAGGCGCGCTCGAAAAAAGTCTCGGTCGCGACCGCGAAGAACTCGGCCGGGCTCGTTCCGGCGTACTCATCCAGAACCCGGTCTCCCCGGGCCGCGAGGCCGTTGAATTCCCGCGTCATGACCCGCCGCCACGATTCCTCCGTCCGCCGGTCCGGGAGCCCGGGCATGCCCTCCTCGGCGCCCGATTCCATGTCGAGCTGATGGGCGAATTCGTGGAAAACCGGGTTGTATCCGTCACTCGGGGAAGACACGCCCTCGAGCACATCCGCCCAGGACAGAATGACGGTTCCGAACGACCAGGATTCGCCCGCCCGCTCCTCAAATTCCTCGGAGACAATGGGTCCGTCCTCCAGGTGCTCGACCACGGGGGAGACGAACGCGTCCGGATACAGGAGCACGGTGCGGAGCACCGGATACAGGCCGCTGTGGGGGCGGCCGAGGAGCAGAAAACAGGCGTGGCCCGCCACGGTGACACGCATCTCATCCGTGACGGTGAGGCCCGCGCAGCCTTCGAACCGCTTTTTTTTCAGGAAGGTCCGGACCAGGCTTTCCAGCCTTTCCCGGCCGGCCGGGTCGCGGGCCGGGGCCCCGGGGCGGTTGGGGGGGCGCGCCGCGCGCC
>JAUCQC010000209.1 GCA_030372965.1 bacterium | reverse complement strand
TACACCGCGCTCGTGGACATGAAAGCCGGCCGGAAGTACGATTTCGTTCTCGAGACAGAGAACCGTTCCACGGGCGCGGCACGCATGCAGTTGTTCTGGAAAACGCCGAAGATGTTCGCGCTGGAATCGGAGACCGAAGAGAGGAAGCGGACGCGGTCCGTTTACCTTCCGGCCGGCGCCGCGTGGACCGATTTCTGGACCGGGGAAACGGCCGCGGCCGGGGCTGAAATCGAGACGGACGCGCCGGTCGAGAAAATGCCCGTTTTCGTCAGGGCCGGGTCCATCGTACCCATGGGGCCGTTCATCCAGTATTCGGACGAGAAGCCCGCGGATCCGCTGGAAATCCGGGTCTACCCGGGCGCGGACGGATCCTTCACGTTATATGAGGACGAGAACGACAATCAGAATTTCACCCGCGGCGTATACGCGACCATCGATTTCGCATGGGACGACGCAGGCCGGAAGCTGACCGTGTCCGACCGCAAGGGGTCTTTCCCCGGCATGCTGAACCAGCGGACCTTCCATGTCGTGCTCGTTGGAAAGGATCATGGGACCGGCGTGGACGTGACGGCCCGGCCGGACCGTGAAGTAAGGTATGTCGGCAGGGAGCTGGCGTTCACGTTCTGAATCACAATCCGGTTGATGAAAGGCTGAAGCCTGAAATCCACGAGGAAAATTGCCAGGCGCCTCAGAGGTGCCCGGCAATTTTTCGTTCAGTCGGCATTCAAGCCACAAGTGCCGGGGACCGCGGAGGTGCCCGGCACTTTTCCACACGTCCCGCTTTTCTTTGCATTTCTCCCCCGAAAACCGTAATTTAATATCGGATAACAGGGGGCTTCGCCCCGGGAGAAATTGTGAAAAAAATCCTGTTACGGACAACCCTTCCGCTGTTCGCGGCTGTTCTGTGTCTGCTGACCCCGGGACGATCCACGGCCGCGTCAATCGTGGACGGCCTGGACAGAACCGTGGTCATCGCTGGAGCGGACGCTGGCGGCCTGCTCGGCGAACCTGTTTCGAACATCCGATTGTACAGGCATCGGGACAGCGGATGGGAGCCGGTCCCTTTCCAGATCGACGAAACGGACGGTACCGGAACTCTGGAAGGCGCCAAGAACGGAACTTTCGACGCATCGGATGAAATCGTGTTTCTGTTACGGGATGCGGGAGACGAGGCGTCCACGGACGACTGGCCGGACGATACGACAGCCAAAGCCAATCCGAGGTTCCGCTTCGCGGTCACGGACCCCGCCAGGCCGGACTGGACCGGAACCGTCTACGCCTTCCTCTCCTCCTCGCTCCCGCTTTCCAGCGTCCGGTACGTGCGATACGACGCGTCGCAGGATCTCGTGGAAACGGACCTGTACCGGATCGTCCACGGCTCCAATCACGGCTTTCAGGAAATCCTGAAAATCCTTCCGGGAGCCGGAGGCGACGACATCGACTTTCTCGACAAGCAGAAGCTCCGGCTCAAGATCCACATCGCCCAGGTTAACAAGGACATCATCCTGCGCGAGACCATGGACCAGGACGTCGAGCTGATCACGGGTTTTTCCATCCGCGTGAAAGTCGGGAAGAAACGGGCGGCTGTTGTGCAGAACGCGGTGGTGCGCCTGAACCGGATTCTGGTGATGTCCATATCCGCGCGCGGCAGTTTTCTGGGGAACGACGTCGGATTCAGCGACAGCCTGAGCTTCAGGACCGTTTACGAGCCGGCTTCGTCCTGGCTGCGCATCGGCCCGATACCGGTGCCGGACGCTCCTGAATTCGACCCGCTGGCCGTGCGGCTGTCCTGCGACTGGAACGCCTCCGCTTCGGGCATGAAGCTCTACAACGCGGCCAACACCGGCGGCATTCTGATCAACGGGAAGGCGGACAATCCGGACATATCCCTCCCCTGGCCGGGGGAGAACGGGTATTGCGTCACAGCCGACCCGTCCGGTTCCGGCGCGGTCCGGAACGCGTCGGTCGTCGGCATCTGGAGCCTCAGGGGAAGCCCGCCGGGCAGCTCGCACACGATCTATTACAAAGACGATTCGTCCATCGAGAACAGTGACACGGGCGACCGGCGTTCGTACGGGGATTTCGGCATTCAGGTCTCTCAGGACCCGTTGCACGACACGCTTGACGTAGCCAACACCATGATCTATTTCGCGTCAAGCCGGACCTGGCCCGAAGCGGAAGCCGTCGTGTCAGCGTGGACGCGGCCGCCTGCCGCGGCTGTTTCGCGGGAAAGACGGACTCTGCCGCTGGCTATCACGGTCGACCCGGCTGGCTCCGGGATAGTGACCGTGGAGCCGGAAGGCGCGGCCTTCCCGGACAGCGTCGTGACCTTGACCGCGACGCCCGGGGATGGATACCTGTTCTCCGGATGGGACGGGGATCTCTCCGGAACGGAGAATCCCGCATCGCTCCTGATGGACGGCCCGAAGGCCGTGACCGCCCGGTTTGTCGCGGTCAGCCGGTATACCGTGACCACGGATCCGGCCGGGTTGCAATGCCTGGTGGACGGGGAAACGGTCACCACCCCGGCTGTTTTCGACTGGACCGAGGGCTCCGTCCACAGCGTGTCCGTGGACTCCTTCATCACGCTCGGAGAGGGCACGCGACTGCGTTTCCTCGCGTGGAACGGCCTCCACGGGCCGGCCGTTTCCTTCCCCGTGGAACCTGCGGACGCTGTGTGGACCGGCCGTTTCGAACGGCAGCACCTCCTGACCGTGTCGGTTTTTCCTCCGGACGCGGGCACAGTGACGGGGATCCCCGGGGACCCGTGGCTGAAATCCGGCACGACCGTCAGCCTGCTGGCCCAACCCCTGCCGGGCTACACTTTCATTTTCTGGAACGGCAACATTAGAAATCCCAAGGACAATCCCCTCACCCTGACGATGACATCGCCCAGGTCCGTGCTGGCCACATTCGACGAACCGCCTTCAGTGTCCGCCCCGGACACATCCTTTGCCGAAGACGCATCGCTGATCCTGCCGGATCCGCTCATCCGTGCCTGGGCATCGGGCGGAGATGTTCCGTCTGAATATCTGACCTTCCGTGTTTTTCCGGGAGTCGATCTGTCCGTCGATACCGTCGAGATAGGCATCCGGATCCGGACCGCCCGGCCGGACTGGAACGGGCGGGACGACCTGATTGTTTCCGTGATGAAACCCTCGGGACTCGAGACCAGGGACACCATGACCGTCACCGTGACCCCGGTACCGGATCCGCCCGAGGCGTTCGTCCTGTTGTCTCCCCCGCGGGACGCCGTCTTCGGCTTGAAACCCGAAACCATCCCCTTCGAATGGGAAGCCGCGTCCGACCCGGACGGCGACGCGGTCACCTACACGTTCAGATTGGACACCACGGACGCCTTCTCCAGTCCCCTCTTGCGGGTCGTGCCCGGACTCGACTCCCCGTACCTGAGACTGGACTGGGAAGCCGCGTGGCGGCCCGGAACCTATTTCTGGTCCGTGACCGCCATGGACGGCACGGGCCGCGAAACCGCCTGCGGCGGGGCTTTCTCCCTCCATCTGGAGTATATCGAAGCGCCGGCGGCCTGCGTGCTCCGGCAGAGCTATCCCAATCCCTTCAACGCGGCCACGGTGATCGAGTTCGGCATCCCCGACCCCCAACGGGTTCAGGTGCGGGTGTTCGACGTAAACGGCCGGCGGGTGAGGACTCTCGCGGACGGGCCTTTCGGCGAGGGGTTCTTCAGGCGTCTCTGGGACGGCCGTGACGACACCGGAAACCGGGCAGCCGCTGGCATTTACGTCATCCGCATGACAGCCGGCCGGTTCGAAACCTCCAGAAAGGCGGTGTTCCTGCCGTGAAACCCGCACTGCTCCTTAAACCGGTCAGGGCCGCGGTATTCGCCGGAATGATCGCGGTAACCGGGCTGTCCGCGTCCGCGGGACGAACGACGGCGCCACCCGAACACCCCGCCGGACCGATCGCCGTCGAATACCGCGGGCTCTGCGACGCGTCCGCGGCCGCGTTCATCGGGGATTCGCTCATGGTCGTCGCCAATGACGAGGACAACACGCTCCTCATCTACCGGCTCGGGGAACCGGATCCGGTCCGCTCCATCCCGCTGGACGCGTTCCTCAGGCCGGACGCAGGATCCAAAAACACAGAAGCGGACATCGAAGCCGCGGCCAGCCTGGACAACCTGGTGTTCTGGATTACGTCACACGGCAGGGACAAGGACGGGGACCGGCGCTTGAACCGGCACCGCTTTTTCGCGCTCCGTAAGGATCCTCTCCATCCGGACAGGCCCGCGCCCGTCGGCACCGCCTATGAACGTCTTGTCTTCGACCTGCTCGCGGATCCGGGCCTGTCCGGGCTGGGCCTGCAGGAAGCCGCGTCTCCGTCCATCCCGCGGAAAAAAAGTCTGGCGCCGAAAAAAAAGGGACTGAACATCGAAGGACTCTGCCGCGTTCCGGGAACCCGTTCCCTGTGGATCGGATTCCGCAATCCGGCGCCCGGCGGAAAGGCGCTTCTTGTCCCCTTTCTCAATCCCGAGGAAGTCGTGATGAAGGGAAGCCCGTGCCGTTTCGGGAAACCGGTTCTGCTCGATCTCGGCGGCCTGTCGATCCGCGACATGGTCGCGATCGAGGCAACCGGCACCATCTGGATCATCGCGGGCCGGACGGATGGAACCCCGGATTTCCAAATCTTCACCTGGACCGGCAGGCCGGGCGACGCGCCGGTTCAGGATGATGCGGGACTGGAATGGACGGCCGCGGAATCGTTCACGCCCGAGGCGATACTCGCTGAGCCGGGCGGAAGGAGCGCGATTCTGCTCAGTGACGACGGAGAGCGGGCGATGCGCGGCACGGACGGCATTGCCTGCCCGTGCAAGAAACTGAAAAATGCGGCCGACCGGCGATTCAGGGCCGCCCGGCTGTCTCCGTTCGGGTCACCCTCGGGAGGAAAACCATGAACCATCCTAAACTGATCTTCGCGGCCGCGGGTCTCGAAACGCCCGGGGGATCATCAAAGGCGCGTGAACAGGTCGCGTGTCCCGTCGGTCGGCCCGGAAAAGAGAAAGCCGGAGGATGAATCCTCCGGCTTTTTGATTGCCGCTTGCGCGTGGCCTGGAGCCACCGCGCTGAACCGATTCTGATGAAGACCTCCCGATTACATGATCAGCCGTCCCTGTATGGTGACGAAAGTGCCTTCGATTCCGGAAAAATTGGGATAGTAATGTCCGAGGACACCGATCTCGAACCACATGGAATCCGTCATCTCGAAAATGGCGCTCATTCCCGCGATGTAGCCCAGGGCCACCAGGGGGTTCTGCGCGACAAGCTGATCCCCGATTTGTCTGTATTCCTGCCGTTCCGAAATGATCGGATAGCCGATTCCGTATCCCAGATCCACGGTGAAATTCTTGTCCAGATACCTGCGGCCGAGCACGAGGATGTTCCAGAAATACCAGTCCGGGCTGTCATAGCTGTAGAAGAACCGGGTGTTGACGTCGAAATTGCTCCTGAACTTGATGCCGATCATGCCGCCGCATCCGAAACTCGGATCCAGGTATTTCTGCAGTTTTCCGACCGGGAGCATGATCCCGGCCGTGGGGCCGAGGTACACGTTGCGGCCGCGGTACGGGGAATAATCGGGGAACCTGGCGGCCGCGGGTCTGTCGATCGGCATGTCGCTCACGCGCGGCAGGTTCTGCGCGGTGAGCCGCACCTTCATGACGAAATCGCCGGGCTTGAAATTGACCAGAGGCGCGCCCTCCACGATCTCGATGCGCGCCAGGTTGGAACGCACCTCGGTGATTTTGGCGCGGCTGATCTCCTTCCAGGAGTTGTTCCTCAGGCGCATGATGCGCACGGTATCTCCCACGCGCAGGCCGGCGTAACGTCCGCCGCTGATCACGGCCACGGAACCGTTGCTCTCGATGACATGTATGTCCTGGCCGGCGGCTTCTCCCAGAAGAAAGAAGACCAGCAACAGACACAACATCGGGAAAGCCGTCTTACCCCTAAGACCTGTTCCCATCAAGCGCTCCCTCTGATAAAGGCGGTAAAAAATATTACAGAATGAAATGACTTCTTGCCGAAAGTGAACGATTTTCGGCCTTTTCAAAAGAGATATTTGTCATTATCTAATCTATGCAAATGTTATACCAGATGACAAATATTTCATTTTTACTCATAAGCCGTTATTTTGCAAAATCTTAAATTAATTTCTGCCTATTGCCCTGCCTGGGTTCCGTTCAAATCACCCACGAAATACGGTTTGACCTGATTCTGACTAAGAGCGCTTTCGTCGTAGCGCTGGCCGCCTCCATCTGCCGAGTCGGGTATCAAAGACGCACTGCGTGGTTCCGGCCGCAATCGTGCGGTACACGGTCCGGAGCAGTCCGGGTGCTGAATCGGCCGGAATATGGAACCATGCCTGAACCTGTCATCGAGCGCATTCACCCTGCCCAGCGATGCGCCGCAGATGTCGGATATTGAAGACTTCGCCGGACGGCTGAGAGCTTCAATCCTTCTCTGTCCAACGTTCCGGTTTTTCCGCCACGATCATGACCGGCCGCATGATCCTCGCCCGTTCTCTCCGACATGGAAACCCGCCCGCGTTCGCCGGCCTTCGTCCGCGTCTGCGGCAACCCTTTCCGGGGCGGTTCGTATCCATGTATGACATCGGAACGAATTGGATCCGCCGGATCACGCGGGAACCCGCTCGCGCTCCAGAAACCGCGCTTTCTGGGTTGCAATGAAATCGGATCATCCGTATATTTCACCGGCCCGTCGTCCCGCCCGCCGCGTTTCCGTCCGCGGCCTCGAATAACAGCCGGCCGGGAGACACGGGATCGAAAGGGACCTGGATATGAGCGAACCGATCGGTAAAACCATATTGTCGGATCTGCGCCAGAGCGATCTCCTTCACACCCTGCATCGGGACCTGAAGGATATTTACGATTTCTATCTGGATCGGGAGACGCGCGAACGGCTGTCGGCCATGGGACGCGTCAAGCGCTGGTTCCACATGGCCTGGTGGCTGGTGAAGAGCATGTTCTACAAGCTCACGTCGGTCCGCCGCCTGATGGTCGTGCTGGCCGTGGTCATCGCCTTCTCATCGGGACAGGTCGCGTACAACGGCGAACACTTCACCTGGCACAGCGACTTCAAGGGAATCGGTTTTCTGATCCTGGCGGTGGTCCTGGCGCTGGAGTTGAAGGACAAACTGCTGGCCCACGATGAACTGCTGGTGGGGCGCAAGGTCCAGGCCGCGCTCATGCCCCTCGACAATCCCGTTTTCCGGAACTGGGACATCTGGCTCTACACGCGCTCCGCCAACGAAGTCAGCGGGGATCTCGTGGATTATCTGCGGCTTTCGGAGGACCGTCTCGGCGTGGCGCTCGGCGACGTGGCCGGCAAGGGCCTGGGCGCGGCCCTGTGCATGGCGAGGGTTCAGGCCACCCTGCACGCGATCGCGGCCGACTTCCGCTCCCTGGCCCGGCTCATGACCCGGATGAACCGCATCGTCCTGCGCGACGGCCTGCCCACCCGGTTCTCCACGCTGGTGTACGCGGAACTGCGGGTCAAATCCGACAAGGTCCGGCTGGTCAACGCGGGGCATTACCCGCCCATCCTGCTCCGTTCCGGGGCCGCTTCGGTGATGAAGCAGGGCGCGCCCGCGCTGGGCATCACGGCCAGGGCCGTCTACCGGGAGCAGACCGTCCGCCTCCGGAAGGGCGACTCCCTGCTGATCTATTCGGACGGCATCACGGACGCGCGCAATGAAAACGGCGCGCACTTCGACGAGAAGCGACTGATGGACCTGATGCCGTCGCTGAAGGGGCTCCCGGCCGCGGACATGGGCAAGGTCCTGCTGGCCGCGGTGGACCGCTTCGTGGGCGAGGCCCGGCCGAACGACGACCTCTCCCTGGTCATTCTTCAGCGAAAGGGGTGAAAGGATGGAATACCGGGAATTCGGCCGGACCGGCTGGTCCGTGTCCGCCATCGGATTCGGCGCATGGGCGGTCGGCGGCTCCTGGGGCCGGACCGACGATTCGGAATCCATGGCCGCCCTGCACCGGTCGCTCGATCTCGGCGTCAATTTCTTCGACACCGCGGATGTGTACGGCGACGGTCACAGCGAGCGTCTGCTCGGCCGCCTGCGGCGGGAGCGCCGCGAGTCTTTTTTTGTCGCCACCAAGGCGGGCCGCCGTCTCAACCCCCACGCGGCCGAAGGCTACAACCGGGCGAATCTCACCGCTTTCGTCGAACGCAGCCTGAAGAATCTGGGGGCCGAATCTCTCGATCTGCTTCAGCTCCACTGCCCGCCTTCGGCCGTGTACGACAGGCCGGAGGTTTTCGGCGTGCTGGACGATCTGGCAGCTGACGGAAAGATCCGGTATCACGGCGTGAGCGTCGAAACCGTGGACGAGGCGCTTCGGGCGCTGGCCCATCCGAACGTGATGTCCGTGCAGATCATCTTCAACCTTTTCCGGACCAGGCCCTCCGAAGTCTTCTTCGCGGAGGCGAAGCGCCGCCGCGTCGCCGTTCTGGCCCGCGTGCCCCTTGCTTCCGGGCTTCTCACGGGAAAGATGACCGCGTCCACCGCGTTCGAACCGGATGACCACCGCGCTTTCAACCGGAAGGGCGAGGCCTTCGACCGGGGCGAGACCTTCTCCGGAATCGATTACGAAACCGGGCTGGCCGCGGTCGAGGCGCTGAAGAAAATCGTCCCGCCCGGCGTGTCCCTGGCCCGCTTCGCGTTGCGGTGGATTCTCATGTTCGACGCGGTGTCGTGCGCCATCCCGGGCGGCCGCAGGCCGTCCCAGGCGGAGGAGAACGCGTCCGCCGCGGACCTTCCGCCCCTGACCGAAGCGCAGATGCGGGCCTGCCGTGTGATCTATGACCGTTTCATCCGGCCGAAGGTGCATCATCTGTGGTAAGGACATCCTGTCTCCCGCGATAAAAATCCCGGATGGAGGGAGTGTCATTCCCGCGTTTTTTTTAAGCGGGAATCCAGGGCGGTGCGGCAGAATTGGCTGATCGTCTCTCATTTTAGGCGCCCCGGAACGGAAAGTGCGGGGCGTTCAGCGATCAGGTTCCGGAATAAATAAAAGACGCCCGGGAGTTGAATGTCCCGGGCGTTTTATCGGTATTCGGTCTGATATCAGATCTTCGATTCGCGATCCGCAATCGCCTGCCTGAAATCATTTTACCTCAGTCGCGTACTTCTTTCTCCGCTCCGCCAGCTCGTCCGCGATCTGCAGGGTCTTTTTCTTGGTGAGCGGGTAAACGATCATCAGGATCGCGCACGTGGCGAACAGAATCGAGATGTAAACGCTGGAGAACATCCGGAATCCCTGGAGCACCTGCCCCGCGGGAGCGACGGCCGTGTCGTACCCGTACCAGGCCGCCATCAGCCAGAGGAAGAACGCCGAGCCGAGGCTCAGGCCCGCCTTCAGCGAAAACCCGATCGTGGCGAACACAATGCCCGTGGCGCGCCGGCCCGTCTTCCACTCCCCGAAGTCCGCGGCGTCCGCGAAAATGGCCCAGATCAGCGGAATCGTGGGCGCGTAGCAGACCGAGGTGATCGCGCTCATGGCGATCATGCCGCCCGCGTCCGTGGGCTTGAGCAGATAGAACGCGAACGAGGCCAGCGCCGTCAGGCTGAAGCCGGCGGTCGCGACGGCCTTCTTGCCGAACCGCCTGGTCAGCGGCGAGGCGAACAGGATGATGACGAGGATGGTGGTGGCCGTGCCCACGATGTTGAACATGCTGTTGAACACGTCCGCGACGTTGGAGTTCGCCAGGTTCAGCCGGTCCCCGTGCACGATGTAGCCCAGCGTTTCCAGTATGCCGCGGGGGGCCGGGGCGCCGGGAGCCAGGGCCGGGGCCGTCAGGCCGATCTTGTGCAGCCAGTCGTACATCGCGGTCTTGTCCGCGTAATAATGGAAGTAATTGTACCAGGCGCCTCCCCGCATCGCCAGAATGGCGAAGTGGATAAGCGTAAAGAAGAACATGATGACCCAGGGCTTGTTCCGAACCAGGTCGGCGAAGTCCTGCTTCGGGGATGTCTTCTGCTTCGGGGGCGGCTGGATGCGCTCTTTGGTGGAGAAAAACGTGATGAGAAACAGCGCCAGGCAGACGCCGGCCCAGAGGGCCATGGTCATGGTCCACCCGTGCTGACGGTTCATCGACGGGCCGGCGAACTTGGCCACCAGCGTCAGGGTGAAACCGCCCACGATGAACTGGGCGATGTTCGCGGACACGAAACGGAAGGAGTTCAGCCTGGTGCGCTCAACGACGTCTCCGGTCATGACGCCGCCCAGCGCCGAGTACGGCATGTTGTTGGCCGAGTACAGCATCATCAGCAGTATGTTCGTGGCGAACGCGTACACGATTTTCGCGGTGCCGCCGAATCCGGGCGTCGTGTAGGCCAGCACCATGGCCACGGCCCACGGAATCGCGGTCCAGAGCACCCAGGGGCGGAACCGGCCCCAGCGGGTGTTGGTGCGGTCGGCGAGCAGGCCCATGATCGGGTCGAAACAGGCGTCCCAGAGCCGGGCGACCAGCAGGATCGTGGCGGCGAGCCCCGCCGTCAGGCCGAACACGTCCGTGTAGAAGTTCGCCTGGAACAGAATCATCGTCTGGAAGACGAAATTCGCGGCCGCGTCTCCGCCGCTGTATCCCAGCTTCTCGAAAAACGGCAGCTTCTGGCTTTTCTCGCTCATCGATGGCTTCCTTTACAGGTAAGGTGAGAGGTTGGGGTTCGCCGGTCCGGCCGGAATCGGGAGAGACCGCCGCCGCCGGCCCGCGTGACCAATGAAGGCCCGTCCCGGCCGCAGTCCCCCCGGTTCCCGGATCGTTCAGGCAGACCCCGGACGGTTCTCCTAGTGTTTCCTGCCCTTGCGCGCCCGCAGGGATGGAACCAGAAAGAGCGTCCCCGACGCGAGCATGATCAATCCCCACCAGAGGCTGGGGTTGAGATGCGCGAACGCGGTGACCTGCTGGGGGCGGAACAGGAAATAAACGCCCGTCGCCGTGATGATGACGCCGAACACGGTCAGCATCAGCCCGACGAAAAACCAGATGGACAGCAAGCGGTGCTCGGACACCCGGGCCTCCCTCTACCAGAAAATGAGATTCAGGATCAGAAACACGGCGAGCGCCGCCAGGGCCATGATTTCCGGCCGCTGGTAGAAACGGAGCCTGTCGTCCTTGGCGACGGGCGTCAGCCCTTTGACCAGTCCGGCCAGCTGGGCTTTCGGTTTGGGCCTGGTGAACGCGCTCACCAGGATGGTGACCGTGAAGCAGATCAGCCACGCCCACCAGGCGCGCCAGAAATTGGCGGCCATCGGGCTGGCGTTCTTCGACAGGGTGATCATGCCGGCGGACACCCATCCGAACTTGACCGCGAGAAAGAGCGAAAAGGAGGAGGCCATGCCCGCGATCAGGCCCCAGAAGGCGCCGGCGGACGTGATCCGCGCGAAGAACATGCCGAGCAGCATGGTGGCGAACAGCGGGGCGTTCACCCACGAGAAAATCGCCTGCATGTAATCCATGATGCTGGGGAACGACTTGGCCCAGTACGCGGTGACCACGCTGAGCAGGATGCCGACGATCGTGGCCGCCCGTCCCATGCGGACCATGTGGGCGTCCGAGGCCTTTTTGCGGATCACGGCACGGTAGATGTCGTATGTCCAGACCGTGTTGAAGGCGCTGATATTGCCCGCCTGGCCGGCCATGAATCCCGCCAGCAGGGCCGTGACGCCCAGGCCCATGAGTCCGGTCGGATAATACCGCTGGATCAGCATGGGCAGCGCGGAATCATAACGCACACCGCCGTCCTCGACGAGGAGCGAGAATCCCGTGCCCGGATCGCGCGCCAGCACCCACGCGACAAGGCCGGCGATGACCACGATGAACGGAAGGGCCATCTTGAAGAAAGAGGCGATGACGGGCGTCATGCGCGCGGACCGCAGGTCCTTGGAGGAGAACGCGCGCTGGACGACCAGAAAATCGGTGGTCCAGTACCCGAACGAAAGCACGAAGCCGAGGCCGAGGGCCACGCCGAGCCAGGTCACGCGCATCCCGTTGTTCGCCGGATCCGTGGACGTGGACCAGAGCGCGCCCATCGAGTCCGGAAGGCGGTTGAAGACCTCCTGCCATCCGCCGATTTCGATGATCCCCAGCACGGACACCAGGAACAGCCCGAACCAGATCAGGAAGAACTGGATGATTTCCGTGAAGATGGCGGAGAGCAGGCCGCCGAGCGTCACGTAGACCGCCACGGTCGCCGCCGAGATCCACATGCAGGCGTCCCAGTTCCACCCGAGAAAGGTGCGAAGGACCAGGGCCATGGCGTACAGGTTGATGCCCGACACGAGAAGCGTCATCACTGCGAACGCGACCGCGTTCAAGACGCGCGTTTTTTCGTCAAAACGGAGCTTGAGGTAACCGGGAACGGAGTGAATCCTGCTGGAATAATAGAAGGGCATCATGTAAACCGCGAGAAACAGCATCGCGGGGATCGCGCCGATCCAGTAGAAATGGGCCACGAACATGCCGTATTCATAGGTGTTGCCGGTCATGCCCAGCAGTTCCAGGGCGCCCATGTTGGCGGAGAGAAACGCGAGCCCCGCCACCCAGGCGCTGTTCCGGCGGCCGGCGATGAAGAAATCCTCGCCCGTCCTGGCGAACCGCCTGAGATAGAACCCGATGCCCAGCACAAAAGCGAAATAAACGCCGACGACCAGCCAGTCCACCCAGGTGATGTGCAGGGTCAAGAATGCCTCCTCATGCGTCGGCGCCCGGGGCCGGGTTCTCCGGCCGGTCCGGAGGAAGGGTTCTGAAAGCGGAAACCGGGGCCCAGGCGCCCCGGTTTCCGCCGCGGATAATCATCATGCTGGACAAAGGTCGGGACAGGGATCTGGCGCGTTACTTCAACTGGATGGATCCGACCATTTTCTCGAACGCGGGCAGAAAGTCGTCCTTCATTTTCTGGTAGTAGTTGAAAATGATCCGGACCATTTTATCGTTTTTCACCAGGAAATAGGCCCGGCTCTGAACGCCGGCCTGGGGCGAATAGTTCAGGTAGACCGACTTCACCCCCGCGACCGTGGCCTCACCCTGCGATGTGGCCTTGAAGAATTTGCTGTTCTGCTCCACCACTTTCTCGAGGGTCTGGTTCTGCGCCGGCAGGATGTCGATGCGGAGCGTGCAATCCTGCCGATCGCCCTTGACGTCCAGCGAATACACAACGGGGGCTTTCGGCTGCGCCGTCGCCGCGCCGAAATTATCGGGCAGGGACATCTTGCAGGTCGCGTCCTCGTACGTCTTGTACACGGTGGAAGGCTTCTGCAGATCCTCGGGCTTCAGATCTTTCTGGGAGACGGGGAACCGGAAGGATGCCATCGCCGTGTCGAGCACCGCGCGGGAGGCGGCGAACGCCTTGTTGAACGCCTCGTACTTGATCGTGACGAGAAAGGAGTCCTTCACGGCCTGCACCTGGACGGCCTCCAGCTTGTTCTTGGCGTCCACGAATCCGCTGTAGTGCACGGCCGTTCCCGGCACGCCCCGGATCGGAGCGTCCGTCACCTCGCTGATGACGAAACCGGAGGCGGACAGCGTGTTTTTCAGCTCGTCCACGGCCTTCTCGAGCGTCTTGAGCGTGTCCATGCGGTCGTACCAGACGACCAGGCGCGCGCCGTCCTTGCCCTTGACCGTGTAGTCATAAAAGCGCTCGATGACTTCCTGCGAGGAATAGACCATGTACCGGCTTCCGCCCTCCGAGGTCATGATCCAATTCTGCGGATAACGGAATCCGGGAAGCTGGATGAGTCCGGTGTTTTCCGTCCATCCGGCGATCTCCTGTTTGGGGGCTTTCTGCCCGCATCCCGCGAGAATCATCGCGCCCAGGCCGATGAGTAACAACGCGCGTTTCATAAATTCTCCTCCTCCTTGCATGGGATCATACTGTGCCGATTGACCGGACCCCGGTCGCGCGCCGCGGATCCGGCGGAACTTCGCCGTTCCGGCGACTCAGAAACCCAGATCCAGCCGGTCCAGGCCCTTCTGCGCGTCAATGCCCTCCTTCTTCTTGGGCACGGCGCGCACGATGCGCTCGTACTCCCGGCGCGCCTCGTCCCGCCGGTTCAACGCGTGCAGGGTCTGGGCGTGCCACAGGGCCAGTTCCCAGTCGTTCGGCCGGAACGGCATGGCGCTCTCGATGGCCATCAGCGCGGCCGGATAGTTCTTCTCGTAGAGCCCGACGAACGCGAGATAGCGGTAGGAATCGCCCAGTTCGTTCCGGTACCGCGTCTTCTGCGTGTCGGCCAGGGCGATGACGGCCTCGTATTCCCGTTTCGCGGCCTGCACCGAGTCCATCCGCTGAAGCGCGTACGCGAGGTAGTAGTGCCCGCCGACGTAATTCGGGGCCTGCCTCAGCCCGCGGACCAGCGCCCGGCGCGCGTTGTCCCAGTTGTTCATCTGCTCCTCGCACAGCGCGTAATTCACGTAGGCCGCCGTGGCCGTCGAGTCCTGGCGGATCTTGGTCGCGAACATCGCCGAGGCGCGGCTCCAGTCCTTGATCCGCATGTAGGCCGACCCGAGATCCATGGGAACGTCGGTCTGGGTGGTGTCCATCTCCCACGAGCGCTTCAGGTGCCGGATGGCCGTCGTGTCGTTCTTGAGCTCATAATGGGCCTTGCCCAGGTACTTGGTGTCCTCGGCGTCGAGAGGCTGAATCTTCGCGAGACGGCCGAGCAGTTCGATGGCCTTCAGGTGCTTTTCGGCCGAGCGTCCGGCCTTGCCCAGCTGAGTGCTGGATTTGGCCGCCAGCTTGAGCGCCTGAACGTTGCCCGGATCCCGGGCCAGGATGCTGTCCGCCACGCCGAGCCCGACCGACCACGCCTTCGCCTGATCCACGGCCTCGTTGAACTGCGCCCAGGTTTCCAGGTCCTCGGGATGAACCACGACGTAGGCGGCCAGGATGTTGGCCGCGTTGCTGTACTGCTTGGCGAGGATGTACAGCGTGCCGAGTTCGAGCGAGGGCATCACCTTGTCGTCACTGCAGTTAATGGCGGCGATGTACGACCGGGCCGCGTCGTTGTAGCGCTGTTCCTGGCGGTACAGCCGGGCCAGCGTCAGCTTCAGGTCGCAGCGGGAGGAATCCAGGGCGGCGGCCTCCTCGTACTGGAGAATGGCGACCGCGCAGGCCTGGAGGCGGCGGTAGGATTCACCCAGGCCGATGTGGGCATCGAGGGCCTTCGGGTCGGATTCCTTGGCCTGCGCGTACGCGACGATCGCCTGTTCCACGGAATCGGCCGCGAAGTGCACGTGGCCGAGCTGGATGAGCATGCCCGCGTGGTTTTTCTTGGACTTCAGCCCCTTGCGGATCACCGCGTAGGCTTCCTTGAGCTTCTTCTGGGCGACGAGAGCCCGGTCGACGGCGAGGATGGCATCAATGTTCTTCTCGTTCATGCCGAGCAGAACCTTTCCCCTGGCCTCGGCGGAATCCGCCTTGCCGACCGCCAGAAAGGACTGGCTCAGCAGGAGCAGGGCGTCCTTGTAGTGGATGTCGGTGGCCGGAGTGCTGCGCAGGCCGTCGATGACCGCCTGGTAATCTCCCTTCTGGAAGCATTCTTTCGCTTTCTGAATCTTGTCCTGCCCGGAGGCGGGTTGAGCCGCCGCGAGGACGACGATGGAAAGCGCCAAGAGGAATCGTTTCATGGACTCCGTCTCCTATTCGGGTGAACCGCTTGTGAGTTGAACCAGCCGGACGGGCGTGGTGGCGGGAACCAGCCCCCGGTTCAGGAAAAGCTGCTGGCCCTGCGTGGAGGCGACGAACCCGCTGAATCCGAGGGCCAGTCGGGACCTCGCGCCGCAGACGTACATGACGACCGGATAGTGGAGGGGATATTTTCCGATATAGACGTTCGCCTGATGGAGCCTCTGGACCACCGGCGCGCCCGAAGAGTCGGCGCCGATCAGGTCCAGCGCCCGGATTTTCTGCTTCTCCACCCTGAGAGCCGAGGTGTCCTTCAGGCAGGCGAGCGAGACGAAGCCCAGTCCGCCCAGGCGCTCTGCCACGGTCCGGACGACCTCGTTCTGGTCCGCGGCCCTGACCGCGGGCACGAATCCTTCCGGAATGAGGGAAAACCGCCTGCGGAGGAGCTCATAGGCGCCGGAATTGATGCCCGTCGAAACGGTCTGGATACGGCCGCTCAGGCCGGACCCGGGTATCCGCGACCAGTCGGTGATCCGGCCCTCCAGCACGGCACGGAGGCCGTCCGGCGTGATGCGCTCGAGATCGTTGAACAGGTTCACGACGACCGCGATCGCGTCCTTCGCGATGACCACCGAGTCGATTCTGAACTTGGACTGCGCCGCGACCGAATCCTCCTCCGCGTTGAAGGGCCGGTCGAGCACCGCGCAGGGAAGGCTGTCGTTCAGCAGCGTGACGGCGGCCTGCCGCGTCTGCATGGGAAGGATGGTGATGCGGGCTTTCGTGTACAGCCGCATGAAAAGCTCGGCCTGGGCCTTCATCAGGGGGGCGTGCGATTCCGACACGGCGATGGCGAGAGTGCCTGACTCGACCGTATCCTCGACGGTCTTGGATTTCTGGCAGGAGGACAGCCCGACGGCCAGGAGCAGAATCACGAACGGGCCGGGCCTGCCGTTCCTCCTCTGCCGCGGCTTCAGCCGAAGGACGGCCAGCCGGTATGCCGCGTAGAGCAGCAGAACCACGCCGAAGACGGTCCGCACCGCCGGGCCCTGCGGCATGCGGACGTATCCGGCCAGCACGGCGAGGCCCAGCAGAAGCATCATCACCGCGGCGGCGTAACCGATGATCCGAGTCCAGTTCTGGGTGGTCATGGCTTGAATCCTTTCGGATCGCGGCGCCCGCGGGTCCGGACGACCGCCCCGGCATCCGGCCGGACGGGCAAACCGGGCGGGACCTGTCACCGGCCGGAGGTGCGGCGCGCCGAAACATTCGTGCCCGG
>JAUCQC010000208.1 GCA_030372965.1 bacterium | reverse complement strand
CAACATGGATTTTACACTTTAAAGTTTTATCATGAAAGGCTGAAGCCTGAATTCCTAGTTCCTATCCGGGCTCCTGTTGCCAGGATTCCTGCTGAAAAGAACTTTGCCCATCATTAAATCCTGTTGGGTGAAGCCTCCACCGCCTGCAAAGACGCCATTGCCGCCATCACCTCTTGCACCAGTGGACTGTGCAATTTCGTGGAGTTCGCCGCCTGAGCCTATAACGATTTCGGCATAATCTATTTCATCGCCGGAAAGTCTTTCATAGTGGTTGCTATTCTGTCTAGGATCCCAACTCACAATAAAGTAGCCACTCTGTCCAAAAGGAGGTGTTGTTCCTTCAACAATATTCATACCATAAGGACAGAATGAACCGAGTGCACTGATGGCACTTCGCATAGAGCTTTTCCAACTTTCTGGTACGGGTTGTCCGTCGTTAAGTTTTTTTGTATTGAAATAAATTGTTTTTCCGCCAGTTATTCTCTGTGTTTTTCCAAAGCTTCTGCATACTTGATTAAACGTGTTCATATCCAAGTTTCCACTTATCATGTCCATGGAAAGATCTCTGTCGTTTCCGACAACGACGTTATCCAGCGTTCTTGTGTAGAAGGATGTCTTCTCGGCGGTGACTGTGTAGGTGCCTGGAGGAAGTTGTATTTCGTAGCTGCCTCCTCCGTCTGTTGTTGCTGATTTGCCTCCTGCCCTGACTGTGACGCCTGACAGTGATCCGCCTTCGATGAGTGCGCTGACATTGCCTCTGAGCCTGTACTCCAGTATCGGCTGGGCGACAGCGACAGTTGCTGTCTTCGGTGTTCCGTCTTCGAGCCCGCCTGTGTCTTTCACATAGAGGGTTATCGTGTAGTTTCCCGGATTGTTGAATGTGTGGGCTGCAGTGCTTGAGCTCTGCCATCCTGTTGTCGTTCCATCACCCCAGCTTATCTTCTTCTGCAGGTTGGAAGCAGGGTCCTGGTCGTCTGTTGACGAGGACGCATCAAGGTTGACAGTGACTGGCGCTGTTCCGGATGTCTTGTCGAGCTCAAAGTTCGAGTTCGGAGGGTCGTTCGGCGCAGACTGCGTTGTCAGATCTCCGCTGAAAGCGTCTCCTCCTGTTCCGTTCCGATCGCCGTCAAGCCTGTTTCCGGAAAGGTCCTGGGCATTGACTGTCGCGGTGTAGTTTGTGCTGAACGTAAAAGGCGATGTCGCATGCACTGTCAGCGTCTTTGAGCTTCCGTTGTAGCTCTGGCTGAATGAGACGTTTGTCGCTCCTTTTTTCAGCGAGACAACAATGCTGGACTCCTGCACTGGCTCGTTGAATGTGAATGTTATGTCGCTGTTGACGGAAAAATTGTTTGAGATGTTTGTCAGGTTGACATAAGGCGGCTCTGTATCCTGCTGCACAACATTGACTGTCTTTGTTGCCGTGCCTATCTTGCCGTCAGTGTCACGCACCTGGTATGTGATGGTGAAGCTTCCTGCGCTGTTGTATGTGTGCTGCTGATTCACGAGCTGATCCAAGCTCTTCCATCCGGTCGATGCGCCATCGCCCCACGACGCGTTGCCCTGCAGGCTTGAAGGAGCGTCCTCTGCATCTGTGCTGCCTGCGTCAGACACTGTCTCGACGAGCGGCGCAAATCCCTGTGAGGGCGATGCATTCATTCTCGCAACCGGCGAGCTTGAAGGCTTGTCCTGTGTCCTGAAATTCTTTACATAGTCGTCTCCGCCTGTTCCGTCGCCGTTTCCGTCAAGCAGGTTTCCGCGGAGATCTGTTACGTTTTTCAGCGCCCTGAAGACGTGATCAGTTGCATAATCCAGTCGAGAGTTCGGCTGGAATGTTACTTTGTTTGTGGCTGCGTTGTAGCTTGCTGTGCCGTAAACACGCACGCCATTTGTTTTTTCAAGAACGATGTTTGTTGAATTTATCTTTGCAGGGTCGAGCGCCTCATCCACTGTGAACTCAAGAGTTCCGTAGACGTTGAAACCTGAAGTCATGTTGTCAGCGATCACCTTCGGGCTTACTGTGTCCGGAGCAGCCTCTGTCCTGAATGTGGCGACATAGTCGTCACCACCAACACCGTCGCCATTCCCATCGAAGGAGTTATCAGCAAGATCCTTCACATCTTTCGATATTGTCAGGGTGTGATCTGTTAGATAGTCCCACTGCTTAAAGCTCAAATCTGGATTTGTTCTGCAGACACTTATCTCGTGTTTTGCATCATCATATCTGACTAAAACATCAAGAAGATTCACCCCCCCCGACTTTTACTTTTATTTGATTGGCAGTCACAAGCTCCCTTCGCAGGCTCTCGTTGTCAGGTATGTACAGCTTGATTGTATCCGCAACAGCGGCAGAGTTCGAAAGGTTGCTGCTCACAATTTTCGGAGGAATAACATCGTTTATCTGCTCTGTCCTGAACTCGTGGACGTAAGCGTCGCCACCGACACCGTCGTGGTTTCCATCGAACTGATTACTTCGAAGATCTGTAATCTGCGGAGGAATGCGTATTCGATAAACCGAGTTCTGTTGGAGATAGCTGGTTGGTTTGAATTTCAATTTTTTTTGACTTCTACTATATGAAGTTTGGCCGGAAACTAAATCCCCATTTTGTTTTTCTAATCTTAAATTCTCCTCTGACAAAAGATCTTCATTTACATCTATTTCAATCGTATTCTTTATTGAGAATCCCTCATTCGCATTAGTTCTTATCACATAAGGAGGTGTTTTGTCTGAAGTTACTTGTATGCTCTTTGTTTTTTCGGAAACAGCACCTTCTGTGTCTCTTACCTGCATTTTTTGTTGGACTGTTTCAATCTGTCCCCATAAGAAGTTTGCTGTTTTTTCTTTTGTCCATTCAGTCCAAGGCTGACTTCCGAGCACGGGACTTATAAGCTGCCATCTGACTTCGAGTAATCTTTGATCATCTTCGACATCACTTACATTTGCGGTCATTGCTCTATCGTTCGCAACTTCCACACTTGTAGGTGCGTCAAAGTCTGCCACAGGCGCATCATTTACAGGATTCACTGTTACTTTTACCGTGTCTCTCGCTGTGTATTCAGGATCTGTCGCTGTGAATATGATGTCTTCTGCTCGGCTCCAGTTGAGCGCAGGAGTGAATGTTGCGACCTTGTTTCCGTCGATAGTCACGCTGATGTTGGTGTTGTTGCTTGCGCTGACTGTGACCTGGGAAAGATTGTCGTCAGAAAGGTATGTTTTCAAGTCAACTGTCTTTGGTGTGTCTTCGTTTGTTGTCTGGTCAGGAATGTGAGAGAACTGGGGTGGGAAATTTGTCTGAGGGATGGTCTTGAATGTTCTGTTCGTTGCGGAAAGTCTGTTTCCTGCAAGATCTTTTATTTCTGATGACAGCGGAACATTATAGTTTGTGTTGAATGCCAGGTCTGCATCGGATTTGAAATATGCTTTTTTTGCCTGTTCATCATATGTTACAAGCCCGTTTATCTTTTGTGTTCCGAGAAGAACCTGTATTGTGTTTGAGTTTATGGTGTTTGGGTCAACAGGTTCGCTGAACAAAAACTCAAGAGTGTCTTTGACTGCCATCGACTGTGTCAGGTTGGTCTGGAGGATTGTTGGGGGTGTGTTGTCTGGCTCAGCCATTGTGCGCAGCGTTGCTGTATAGTCGTCCCCTCCTGTTCCGTCTCCGTTTCCGTCAAGTGCATTTCCTGATCTGTCTGTCATTTCTTTTTTCAGTCTCAGGCTAAGGTCGGAGTTGTAGGGCTTTGTTGATCTTATCCGAAGCGTTCTTCCCTCGAGGGAGGGTATTACTGAAAGCTGTTGGTTTCCTTTTTTAAGCTCAATATTTGCCGCCACAACCTTTGCAGGGTCAAGCTCCTCGCTTAGATCCACTAGAATATCTTGAGAAGGGTCGTAGTTTGCTGAAAGGTTGGTTCCGTCAACTTTCGGCGGCACAACATCTGTTGCCTGAAGCTCGAACTCCTGAGTTTTGAGCTCTCCATAGCCTATTCCGTCGAATGAAAGTATTCTTGCTTCAAGAGGATAGCCTTCCTGCTTTTCTTCGGGAAGGACTTTGTTTCCGATTGCGATTGGAACTCCGTTCTGCCTCCATTCAATCATTGACTTGTCAAGGTCGTCCTCGCCGTCAGTCCATGTGTAGTGAATGAAAGTCGTGTCGGAAGCTGTTGCTCCTGTTATGCTGACGTTGCTCACAACTCCAGGCGTGTTGTCTCTGCCTATTGTGAGCCTTCCTGCAGCGTCTGCCTTGACCCAGTATGCTTTTCCTGGTTCGAGAATGCTGGTTTCGACGTATCCCGTATCCGACAAAGTCCATGCCCGGCCGCCAACCGCCCCGTCGGGCGAATCGTCCGGACCGGAGAAATCCTCGGGCCTGAACACGGCCGACACCAGCATCCAACCGGCCGCGGTAACGGCGCGTTCCGTCCGGATCACGGGCGGTCCCAGGGCCGATCCGGTCTGATCCGTTTCGGACAGCACGAAATAGCCTTCGCCTGCCTCCATTTCCCGCACCGGAACATACCGGCCTGCGGAGTCGTACCGGTAGACCACAACGCGTCCCGTGAATATGGACGTTATGGAACGGTCCGCGGGGTCCACGGTCAGGGACACCATGTTCCTTCCGGGCCTGAGCACGATGACCTGCTCGGCGTTCACCTCTCCTTTAACAATCGCGGCCGGTCTTGCGGGCCGGCTGTATTCCGCGCGTTTTTGCGCGATCCTGATGTCAGGCGGGGCCGGAGGAGCCTGGGGTGTACCAGTATCCGCGCCTGCAGGCCCGGTATGGAGCCAGACTATGGAGAGCAGGAGAAGCGTGCTGGTCCGGGGAGAGAGGGTCATGGGGTTCCCTTTCGTGTGGGGATGAAAGGCTGAAGCCATATGAAAGGCTAAAGCCTTAATTCCATAAAAATGAAAAGCTAAAGCCTGAAATCCAAAGGCTGAAGTCTTCAATAGCTGGCATCTGTTGCTTGATCCCGCGAAAGCGGGACCTTAATTCCATGTAAGAATGAAAGGTGAAAGCCATATGAATGGCTGAAGACTGAATTCCTATTTTAATACCTGCAATTTACGGGTGAACCGGCCGCCCTCGAACTCCGCGACAGCGATATATACGCCGCTGGGAACCGGCCGGCCGGACGCGTCCCTGCCGTCCCATTGCACATCGTGCCAGCCTGCTTCCATGCGCCGGTCCGCGGGAACCGCGACACGCCGGCCGAGAACATCGTACACCGTGAGCCGCACATGCCCCGGCCCGGGCAGGGCAACGCGGAAGCGCGTTTCAGGGTTGAATGGATTTGGGTAATTCTGGAGGAACCGGAATGTCTCAGGCAACTCCGCCCTGATTCCCTCCCGGCCCACGGCCGTGACAATGGGATCGGAACGGAATCCCGTAAAGTCGAAAAACGTGTCTTCTCCCGAAAAAGCGGATGAATCGAAACTCACGACCACGTTTCCGCCCTGCTTTTTTGAAATCTTCACTGCCGAAAACGCCAGATTCGGGGTGTCGGACGGCCGGATTTCAAGGCCCGGGAACACGAACTCCCGGTCCCTGCCGGGCGAGGGCACGATCACGTATCCCAGTTGCGCTTCCTCAGGGCCCTGCCGGCCATCCCCGTCCCTGTCCGCGAAAAGATCCAGGCGGATCGTATCGCCTTCGGCGATCTCCAGCCTGCCCCTGACCGATTCGAGAATCGGATCGTTGAAAGGATCGGCGAAACGGACGGCCAGAAGGGGTTCCGCGTACCAGGAGGGAATGGTGTCCCCCAGCGCCTCGATTGCCGCGGCCGTGTAATGGGCCGGGGGCGGATCCGGAGGATTCTCCGCATTCAGAATCCCCGCGTCATACAGCACGGCCGCGGCCAGGACGGTGATCGCGATCCTCTTCATTTCCGCGCCTTTCAGGTAAAATGAGCCCTCACATTAAATTAGCGATTCCGGGGGGTCGGGTCAATATGAAAAAAGGGGATACCTCTGAATAGAGGCATTCGGGGATTATGCAGGAATTTGACTCTGGGGATGAAAGGCTGAAGTCTTCAATAGCCGACATCTGTTGCTTGACCCCACGAAAGTGGGGCCTAAATTCCGGTCAAGGATGAAAGGCTAAAGCCTTAATTCCCATTATAAGCCACCGGCTATTGACCCGGAATTATCCCTTCCAGAAGCTTCCTCAGAAACGGCCTGTACTTCTGCGGCAACCCCTTGAAGCAGGGCGCGTCGTCCGGGACAGAGCCTTCGGAGGAGGCGGATCGGACCGCGTTCCCAAGGTACTCGCGCATCTTGGATTCCACGCGGACTGCCGCCTCAGAACCCGCGGTTCCGGCCAGGGCGGACGCCGCGGCCTTGAAGTCCCCTCCCGACTGGACCAGGAACTGGAAGCATAGTCCCCGAAAATGCTCCGTGACCGTGCCGCGGTCGCGGTTCCCGAGCGCCCGGGCGGTCTCGCTGATGGCGGAGCGCGAAAACCGGAACGCCCTCAGCATCTCCAGAACCTGGGTCTCCAGCGGGTGGTACAGCGGCGGTTCCGCGCCAACCGCTTCCGGTCTCACCTCATCCGGCAGGTCCGCGGCCTGAATAAGACGCCGGCCTTCGCTCCGCGCCAGCAGTACGGCCCTGCGCATCGTGTTTTCCAGCTCGCGCACATTGCCCGGCCACCGGTATCCGGCCATCCGTTCCATGGCCGCGTCCGAGATTCCGATGGACGCGTCCCTGCCGTATTTGGAGACGAAGAACCGCGCCAGCACCGGAATGTCCCCGGGTCTCTCGCGCAGGGATGGGAGGTCGAGAACGAAACCCTTGAGCCGGAAGTACAGGTCCTCGCGGAACCGGCCTTCCCGCACTTCGGTCTCCAGATTCCGGTTGTGCGCCGCCACGACGCGGACATGCGCGGA
Organism: bacterium; assembly: GCA_030372965.1. Classification (GTDB taxonomy): domain Bacteria; phylum Zhuqueibacterota; class QNDG01; order QNDG01; family DTFT01; genus JAFGAX01. The sequence goes on along the minus strand of JAUCQC010000208.1, from coordinate 6,611 downwards.
AAGCGTCTTCTCCCCCCCGACGCGCTCGAACGTGCCGTCCTGAAGCACGCGGAGCAGGCGGGCCTGGAATCCGGACGACGTTTCCGTCACCTCGTCGAGGAAAAGCGTGCCGCCTTCGGCCAGTTCGAAACGGCCCCGCCTCCTGGAATGGGCGCCGGTGAACGCGCCGCGCTCGTGACCGAACAATTCGCTCTCAAGCAGGGGCTCGGACAGAGCGCCGCAGTTGACCGCGACGAAAGGCCGGTCGCGCCGGGGACCGGCCCGGTGCACGGCCCTGGCGACCAGCTCCTTTCCCGTTCCGGTTTCGCCGTGGATCAGAACCGGGATGTCGTCCGCCGCGACTTTTTCCACCGCGCCGAGAATCCGGATCATGGGACTGCCGGGGCCGTGCACGATCTCCGGGAACCCCGAGCGCCGCGGTTCCGGATCGACCGACGCCCTCAGGTCGCGGACCTGCTTCTCGAGTTCGAGCACGGCCGCTTCCTTCTCCTCCCTGAGACGGCGGCCGGCCTCCGAGAGCGCGGTACGCTCGGCCTTCTCCGCGGCCAGGGCTGAGTGGACCTCGTCGAGCTTCCGTTCGGCCTCTGCCAGCGCCTCTTCCTTCAGCCGGAGCTGTTCCCTGAGAGCGTCGCTGATTCCGCTCTGGCGGCCGGCCCATCCGCGTCTGAACAGGACGGCGGACACGGCCAGAAACGCGGCGGAAGCGTACACTGGAAGCACCACTTTGAAAACCGCCAGTACAGCCGCGGCCAGCAGACAGGCGCCCGAAACCGCGGCCGCGAGCCACAATAAACCGGTTCGAACCCGCCGGCAACGGGCGATGGAATAGCCCGGCACCGCCCAGATCAAGATCCAGAACAGGGAAAGCAGGAGGCCGGGATCCCTCAGCCAGTTCCCGGCCAGTATATTTTCCGCGGCCGTGGCCTGAATCACGGACGCGGGAACCGGATCGTCGAGAGCCGTTGCCTTGAGCACGGGCAGGGACGGCGCTGTGGGGGCCGCGTCGACGAGGGTCCCCCCGAAATCGAGCGAATCGGGAGACGTCTCGAACATGCGGAGCAGGTCCGTGATGCGGATGGTCCGGACCGAGGACAGGCCGCCCGCGGGATTCAGCCGCATTCTTCCCTTCCGGTCGACCGGCACGCGGATGTCCTTTTTGCCGGGAGCGGACAGGATGACCCGGCCCCGCTCCATCCGGAACGTACCGCCGGCCGCTGTCAAGGCCATGGCCAGACCGAAGGAGGGCACCGGATGATCAGGCCCTCCGGCAACGATCGGAATCCGCCGGATGACGGCTTCGCCGCCCAGGTCGCTGAACCCGACGGCCGCGGCCGCGTTCCGGAATTCGCGAAACGGGAACAGACTGGCGGACGGTTCGCCGGCCGCGGTCCGCCCCAGTACAAAAGGCAGAACCGCTTTGCCGGAGCCGGCCATGAAATCCGCGAGCAGGCGGTCGTATTCGGGATACATCCGGTTCGGGGAATCCAGCAGAATGTCCAGCCCGATCGCGGACGCCCGGCTTTCGGACAGCACATGGACGAGATAGGCGTAGTAGTCCCGCGTGACGGGCCAGCCGCCCATGGCCTGAATGTCCGGTTCGTCGATGACCACGAGACGGAAGGACTCGGGAAGATCCCGGTGACCGCGGATCCGTAGCAGCAGGCCCGCGTCCGCGTCGCCGGGGAAATCGAAGGCGCTCTGGAGAAGGATCAGCCCGGATCCCGCGAGGATCAGGAGACAGATCTCCGGAAAATGGACGAATCGTCCGGCACGCCGGAGAATACGGTTAAAAAGATCGGGAAACTGGAGGGTCATGGAATGAAATGTATTAAAAACCGGAGCAAAGAGCAATCTATAAGTTGAAAGGCTGAAGCCTGAATTCCTTTATTACGGATAAAGCTGAAACACAGGAATTCACCCTTTAGGGTTTCAATAACAGGCTGAAGGCTGAATTCCAAGCGTTCCCCGTCAACCCTTCGGCCTGAACCGGACCCGGAACTCCGCGCCCGCGCCCGGCACGCTCCGGATATCCAACGTCCCCTTGAGCTGGTCCCGGCCCAGCATGCGGACCAGGCTCAGGCCCAGCGTTTCGGTTTTCTCGACATCCAGGGACGTCGGGAGCCCGACGCCGTTGTCCCGGACCGTCAGTTCGCAGTCGCCGTCCGGCTGATGCACGGAAATACTCACTTCCGGATTCCCGGCCCAGCCTTCCGGGAAGGCGTATTTCAGCACGTTCGAGATCAGTTCCTGCAAGATCAGGCCGCACGGCACGGCCGCGTCCACGTCCAGCAGAACGGGCTCCGTGTCGAACCGGAAAACGATTCCCTTCCGGTCCGTGCCGAAGGACACCTTGAGTTTTTCCGTGAGCGATTCGACGTAGCGGCCGAAGTCGAGCCGGCCGGGCGCGTTGGACGAGTACAGCATCTCGTGCACCTGGGCCATCGCCTGAATGCGGAGCCTGCTCTCGCGGAACATGCGGACCACGGCCGGATCGGTGCTGTGACGCGCCTGCAGGTTCAGCAGGCTGGCGATGATCTGCATGTTGTTCTTCACGCGGTGGTTGGTCTCGCGGACCAGCATCTCCTTCTCGCGGATCTCCGACCGGATCCTCTCCTCCGCCCGCTTCAGGGTGCAGAGGTGCCCGACCGAGACGGCGAGCAGTCCGAGGAGCTCCTGCTGATGCACGGTGATCCGCCGGCCGGTGACCAGATTGTCCGCGGCGAAGAAACCCACGGCCTGTTCGCCGTTCCACAGCCCGGCCATGACGTGGTTGCCCCGGCCGACCACCTCCGCCCGCTCGTTCCGGAGCTCGTCGCGCTTGAGGAACAGCGCGGGTTCACGGCTCTCCCAGATGGCCTGCACGGGCGGGTGATCCAGCGGAAGGGTGAGCCCGCGCTCGTCCTGCAGCCGGCCCTGCGTGTCTGTCCCGAACTTGCCGACCAGGCTCTTGCCGTCCTCGCTGAAAAGCCAGATGCCCGCCCGGTCGAAGCCGAGACCCTCCAGCGAGTATTCCACGGCCATGCGGCACAGGCTGTCGACGTCCTCCGTCTTGGAGAGGGCGTTGATTTTGGACAAGAGCTGCGTCAGCCTGGCTGAAAAATCCGAGGTTCGCTTCGGTTGGGAACCCGCCTTCCGCTTCCGGGACCCGCCCGCCCCGGCGGCCGGCTTCGGTTTTCCGGCCGGCCCGCGTTTGTTCCCCTCGGCTGTTCCTCTTCGACGAACGGTCATGTTTTCCCCTGCGCTGCTGTCCCGGGCGGCTCCCGCCGCGGTCAAACCATCCTCTGACGCATCGGACGGGAGGGCCCGTCGGGAATGTATTAAAAACAGCGGACAAGCGCAACGGGTAATCGCACTCCCGCCTCGCGAAACAGTCTCCGCAAAAATCTTTTTCCTTGCATTCCCTCATTCCAAACCGTATTATATGCAACCGGCTGCATGCAACGGCGCGAACCGCGGACGAATCGCGGAACGCGCCCCGGTCTTCCGATTGATGAGGAATCCGTGCCGATTTCACCCGTGTTGACCAGCCTGACCCCCGGACACCGGAACAGCCTGATGCTGTGGCTGTTCTGCTTCGGCGCGGGCATTCTGTTCTGCTGGGGCATGGGCGTCAACCTGCTGGACGAAAGCTGGTTTCTCCAGGTCACCCGGCGTTTCATGTCCGGCGAGACGCTGTACCGGGACATCGCCTATGACACCCCCCCCTTGCCGGTTTACGCGGCGTTCCTCTCCTGCCTGCTGTTCGGCACCCAGCTTTTGGCCACGAAGGTCCTGCTCGCGGCCTGCTTCGCGTTCACGGCTCTTTTCTTCATCCGCGCCGCAGGGCACATGGGCTTCGGATCGCCGCGCTGGACGCTGATCAGCGCCGCTTTCATGATCGTGTACGCGCCGCCCTACCCGAATTCCATGTACAATCCGACGGCCGTCCTGTTCATGACGGCCTGTCTCGAACGCTGCGCCGCGTGGATACGGGAAGGGGACGCGGAAGGATCGGGCCGGCGTCTGATCGGGGCCGGAATCGCGGCCGGCCTCGCCGCGGCCTGCAAGCAGACCATCGGCGGCCTGGCGCTCGCCGCGGCCGGCGCGGTCCTGCTGGAACGGACCGTTGCGGAACGCCGCTCAGGCCGCTGGTTCACGGGCTCGGCGCTTCGCCTGGCGCTCCCCTTCCTCGCCGCGTTTTTTTGCTTCGCGGCGCTCCCCATTCTGGCGACCGGTACGGCCCGGGCCTTTTTCGACTACGGATTCCTGTCGAAGGGCCCGTATCTGCGGCTGGCCTCCATCCGATATGTCGACCAGGTGCGCGAATGGTTCATGCTCCCCCTCCATCCGTCCTGGCAGGGATTGAGGCAGGCTTATTTCAACCTGCCCTGGCTCATGCCCCTCATCGTGATTCCGGGCCTCGCCTTTCTCCATCGCCGTCTCAGCGGCATGGACCGCCGCTTCGCGGCCCTGCTGTTCTTTTTTTCCCTCGCTTCGATGGCGGGCGCCTATCCGCGTTATGATTTCGCGCACATGGGCATTCTCATCCCCGGACTCGGCCTGGGTCTTTTCTTCATCGGCCGCCGGCTTCAGGCCCTGGCCGGCAGGCGGACCCGGCGGCTGGTTTTTTTCACCGGTCTGGTCTGGCTGTCGGCCGGAGTCCTGTTTCTCGGCCTTCACGTGTCGCGATCCCTGCTGGGCCGGGGCTCCTGCAGGTCCGAACTGCCCCATTTCAGGCACATGCCGATGCGACGCGAAGAATATGAGAGCCTGGCCCGGACGACGGAATGGATCCGGCGGGCGGCGCCGGACCGCCGGGTCTTTCTTCTGGACGTGCGTTGCGGATTCTATTCCCTGGCCGCGGAGCTGGAGAACCCGACGCCCTACGATTACCCCCTGACCACCATGATCGGACAGGCCGGCCATGAGAAGCTCCTGTCCATGATTGAAAAGGGGGAAATCGGCGCTGTGATCATCCGGCCCGCGCATCCGGCGTGGGGCGGCCTGTGGCCCGCGGAACTCGAGGCGGCCGTGAGAGACCGCATGGTCGCGGCCGCGGACGGGGGAGAAGCCGGAATTCTCTTCGTGTCCCGTCCCGCCTCGAAAGAACCCGACCCGGGATCCGCCGCAAAGGAAGGCCGGACCGGCGCCGGCGGAACCCGATGATTCCCCTTGTTTTTCCGGACTTTCGTCGTTAAATTATAGGGTTATAACATCCCCCCGATGGCTCCGGCGCGCCCGTTCCGGAGCCCCACTGACCGCGGAATTCCCCCCCGAAGCGATTTCCGTTCATGATCATCCGGGTGATGAAAAGCCGACCCTTCAGCGGAACGGGCCCGACGGAGGGGGTATATCTTCAGAAGAGGAACTTGAATGGGATTCAAAAAATTCAATCTCGATCCGCGCATTCTCGCGGCCGTGGTCCGCGCCGGATACACCGTGCCGACTCCGGTTCAGGAGGAGGCCATTCCAGCGGTTCTGGCCGGGCACGACTGCATCGGCACGGCCCAGACCGGCACGGGCAAGACCGCCGCGTTCGTCCTGCCCATTCTCCACCGCCTGCTCGAGGCCCGGCGCGGCCGCACGGCCGCGCTCGTGCTCACGCCGACACGGGAGCTGGCGGAGCAGATCCACCAGACGTTCGCGCTGTTCGCGGCGGGAACGAAGATCCGCTCCGCGACCGTGTACGGCGGCGTGGGCCAGGGCCCCCAGGTCAATGCCATGCGGGAAGGCGTCGAGGTGCTGGTGGCCTGCCCCGGCCGGCTGCTCGACCTCATGGACCAGGGCCACGCGAAATTCGACGGCATCCAGACTCTGGTCCTGGACGAGGCGGACCGCATGTTCGACATGGGATTCCTGCCGTCGGTCCGGCGCATCCTGGGCCGGCTTCCCCGTCAGCGCCAGACACTGCTGTTCTCCGCGACATTCCCCGAAGAGGTGGAGAAACTGGCGGCCGAGAATCTGCGGCATCCCAGGCGCGTCGCCATCGGCCTGACCAAGCCGGCGCACACGGTCGGCCACGCGCTGTTCCCGGTGCCGCACCACCTGAAAACGCGCCTGCTGATCGAACTGCTCCGGAAGACCGGGTCCGGGTCGGTTCTGGTTTTCACGCGCACCCGGCACCGGGCCGAAAAAGTGGCGCGGCAGGTCAAGCAGTCGGGCTTCAAGGCCGCCAGCCTCCACAGCGACCGCACCCAGGGCCAGAGGCAGGCCGCGCTGAACGGTTTCCGGGACCGGTCCATCCACATCCTGGTCGCCACGGACATCGCGGCGCGCGGGCTGGACGTGGAGACGGTCACGCACGTCATCAATTTCGACATGCCGGACACGGCGGACGCGTACATTCACCGCATCGGCCGGACGGGCCGCGCGGAAAGGACGGGCGACGCGTTCACGCTGACCGTGCCCGAAGACGCGGACATGATACGGACGCTGGAAAAGATCATCGGCAAACCGCTGGAGCGCAGGAAGCTGGAGGGGTTCGACTACGGCGCGGAAGCGCCGCCCAGGACCGGCCGTCCGGAGAGGCCCGCCCCATCGCGGCCGTCCGGCCGCGGCGGAGAAGGCCGTTCCGGCGGGGACCGGCCGCATCGGCATGGTCCGGACCGGACCCGATCGGGCCAGTACAGGTC
>JAUCQC010000207.1 GCA_030372965.1 bacterium | reverse complement strand
CACCGTTCGGAACTCGTCGGCAGCGTCTGATGTGTATAAGAGACAGGACGGGGCCATCCGCGCGGCGGTCGAGGCCTGCGCCGCGGCGGGCGGGGGCCGGGTGGTCGTGCCGGAGGGCGTTTTTCTGACCGGACCGGTCGTTCTGCGCAGCCGCGTCAACCTGCACCTGGAGAAGGGCGCGGTTCTGCTCTTCAGCCGGGACCCAGTGGACTACCTTCCGGCCGTGTTCACGCGCTTCGAAGGCGTCGAGTGCATGAACTATTCGCCGTTTGTGTACGCCGCGGACGCGGAGGACGTGGCCGTCACCGGTCCGGGCATTCTGGACGGCCAGGCCGATTCGACGGCCTGGTGGTTCTGGGCCGGAGGCCGGGAAGACGGCTGGCGCGAGGGTCTGCCGTCCCAGTCCGGGGACCGGGCCGAATTGCTGGCGATGGGTGAGGCCGGAGTGCCGGTCGCGGAACGCGTCTTCGGCGGCGGGCACTTTCTGCGCCCCAATTTCGTCCAGTTCATCCGGTGCCGTAACGTCCTGATCGAGGGCGTCACCGTGAAGCGGTCGCCCATGTGGTGCATCCACCCGGTGCTGTGCGAAAACGTCACGGTGCGCGGCGTGACCGTGGTGAGCCACGGCCCCAACAACGACGGGTGCAATCCCGAAAGCTGCAGGAACATCCTCATCGAGGGATGCACCTTCGACACGGGCGACGACTGCATCGCGATCAAATCGGGCCGGAACAGGGACGGCCGCCGGGTCAACGTCCCCAGCGAGAACATCGTGGTCCGAAACTGCGTGATGCGCGACGGGCACGGCGGCGTGGTGATCGGGAGCGAAATCTCCGGCAGCTGCCGGAACGTGTTCGTCGAGAACTGCCGCATGGACAGCCCGAATCTCGACCGCGCCCTGCGCATCAAGACCAATTCGGTGCGGGGCGGCGTCGTCGAGCACGTGCGCATGCGCGATGTCGACGTGGGCGAGGTCAGCGACGCGGTGATCTGGGTCTATTTTCATTACGAAGAGGGCGACGCGGGACCGAACACGCCGGTGGTCCGCGACATCGACGTCCGCCGCGTGTCCAGCCGGAAAAGCAATTACGCCCTTCTGCTGGAAGGCTACGAGCGGTCGCCCGTGTCCGATGTCCGCATCCAGGACTGCGATTTCGACGGCGTGCGGAACGGAAACCGGCTGGCGCACGTCTCCGGGCTGGAGCTCATCGGCGTCACCATCAACGGAAAAAAGCAATGACCGGAAAGCCGGCCGCGGGTCCGGAGCGCCTTCCGGGCCCATCCGATCGGCCGGCCGATTCCAAAAACGGAAACCATTGATTTCCTCTCCCAATCCTCTTTCCTCTGAACGCTCCGGGTCGTTTCGATCGCCATTCGAACCGGCCCGGAGTTGCGACCGGCACGGCGTGAACCGGGCCGGAGTCGGCGCGGGCGCCCGCCGTCCGCGGTCCGTCCGTGTCCGCGGAACCGTCCTGCTGGCGCTGTTGCCGGCTTTCTTCAGGCTCGCGGCCGCGGTCGATTCATCCGGAATCCGTCCGGATTTTCCGGAAACAGCGGATCCGGTCGTGGATGCCGGCGGCGCGGGCGATTTCAGGACCATCACGGCCGCGCTCGAAGCGCTCCCCATGTACTCCTACGGCCGGGTGGTGATCTTCATTCGGGACGGTGTCTACGAGGAAAGCCTGCGCATCGACCGCAATTATGTCACGCTTCGCGGCGAAAGCAGGGACGGCGTGGTCATCCGGTCCAGCCGGCCCAGACCCGCCTGGGAGGCGGACAAGGACTGGATCGGGCCCGCGGTCGTGAACATACACGGGGATGACGTGATACTCGAGCGCCTCACGGTGGAGAACAGCCAGCCGGACACGTCGGTGCACGCCTTTGCCGTGCTCGGAGCCGGGACGAGGACGATTCTGGCGGACTGCCGCCTGCTGAGCCGCGGCGGGGACACGGTCGCGCTCTGGAATTACAAGGAGGGGATGTACTACCACAGCCGCTGTGAATTCCGCGGAGCGGTGGACATGGTCTGCCCCAGGGGCTGGTGCTTCATCCGCGACTCGCGTTTTTTCGAGGTGAGGCGGACGGCCGCGGTCTGGCACGCGGGATCGTGGAATCCCGACCAGAAGCTGGTGATCCGTGATTCGGAATTCGACGGCGTTCCCGGTTTTCACCTGGGCCGGCGGCATTACGACGCCCAGTTTTTCCTGATCGGATGCCGCTTTTCCGCGGCCCTGGCGGACCGGCCGGTGTACCGGGTCGTCTACGACGATCCGGCGAGGAACAACCCGGATGACTTCGGGGACCGTGTGTATTTCCACGGCTGTCTCAGGGACGGCGGCCTGTTTCCGTGGATGCGGGACAATCTCGGACTCGCGGCCGGCGGACCCCGGCCCGAAGACGTCACGCCGGCGTGGACGTTCGGCGGCCGGTGGGATCCCGAATCCGTCCGTCCGGTTCAGGTGACGTCCGCGTCCGTTTCCGGCGATTCCCTGACTTTGACGTTCGACGACCGCATGACGGTGCGGGGCAGGCCCGTTCTGCGGAACCGGGCGGGTGACCGTTTCGAAATCGTCGTCCGTCGGTACACGGACAATGACCGGCTGACGTTTCGATCGGCTTCGGGCGTCCGGCTCAGGGACGCGTCCGGAGAATGGACGGTCGAGAACGGTTCTTTGATCGGATCGACCGCCTCGGCGCGGGAGCGGTCCGTCGGGCCGGTGTTCAGAATCCCGCCGTGCCAGTAGCCCACGGCTTCAGTCTGGAGCCCACGACTTCAGTCGTGGGTAATTGACTTTGCAGAAAAAATGGCTGTCTTCGCGAGGGACTCCGCGAAGTGGAGTCCCGAAGCGATCTCGGCTGTTTTGTGAGATTGCCGCGCCCCGCGGAGTTTACCCCGGACTTGATCCGGGGCGGGGCTCGCAATGACATGCCGTGTAAGTCCAGTTTAAACAACAAATTTTATCTTACCACCGCCATTTTCCCCTTGCGCACGATGCCGCTGCCGTCGAGAAGGACGTACAGGTAAATCCCGGACGCGATGAGGCGGTCCTGGTTGTTCCGGCCGTCCCACTCGATCTTGTAGACGTATCCGTCCTCCACCTCCCATTTGTCAAACACCGGCACCACCACCAGGCCGGACGAGGACACGGTCGCGTACTGAATGTCCGCGACCCTGAAACCCGCGGCCGTGAACACCATCAGGCGCACGGGCCGGGCGACAGCCGTGTCCGTCATGAACGGGATGGTCAGGCGGTTCAACCCGTCCGGGCTGAAGGGATTGGGATAGCAGTCCGGCACGCGGCCCGAGTCCGGGGCGGCCGCGCTTCCGTCCAGTTCCAGGGTGCGGACCGCGCCCGCGCGCGGCTGAACCGTGGCAAAGGCGCGCCAGGCGGTTTCGTCCTGGACGGAGATGTCCGCGTACAGGCCGTCGTCGATCCGCGTGCTCGCGTTCGCGCGGTCGCGTGTCAGGTTGAGGATCACGGGATCAGAGGATATGTTCTGGGAATACCGGAGATTCGCCAGGCTGAAAATAAACGCGTCTTCGGACGGATTTTTGAAAGTGTAATAGCGGCAACCCGTGGTCGCCACGGTCGCGTTCACGGTCATGTCGCCGTTGAGGTCGTATTCCCGGTCCGGCGTGATTTCGGGCCAGGCGTTTCCCTCGGAATAGAAATGGACCGTGTCGGCGCGCGAGCGTGTGCGCGTGTTCCACGCGTAGAACAGGCCCAGCTCCTCGTCAAAACGCTTCCCGTAATCGCGCAGGACCAGGTCGCAGGCGTCGATGTCGGATGTCATCTCTGCCAGTTCTTCCCAAATTTTTGCCGCGAAACGAGTCGTCCCCAGCCGCTTCTGGATGAAATGGAACCAGACGCAGAGCCCGTACTCCCGCCAACCGTCGGCCGTGTCGAAACGCCGGTTGGTATTGCTGAAAAATTCATCGAGATAGTTGAGATAATCATTGATCGAGTCGTACGCCATGTCCTCGACCCACGTGGCGTTCGCCTCGTACAGAAACAGATTTCTGGAATAGTCATAGATGTAGCCGAGATGGCACATGTGCGTGAATTCGTGCGCGACCGTGACGCGAAGCGCGTCGAGTCCCTTGGTCTCGGTGCGCGTGAAATCACGGTCAATGCTCATGTAGGAGGTCCAGATGTCCGGGTCTATGCCGATCTGGGTTTCCGGGTTGGTGAGGCCGTACTCTCCGCCCATGTCGACGCAATAACAGTCCCACTCCGGACCGGCGCTGGAATCATCCGGCGGCGGGCGGTATCCGAGCTGTTCCACGACCACGGAATAGGCGCGGTCCAGACTGCGGCCGGCTTCCTCGGGAAAGTCGGGGATGCCGTTCTGGTCCGCGTCGTCCGCGGGAACCGCGGATGTGCCGTCGGTCGCGTAGTGCACGCGGAACCGTCCGCTCGCGCTGACCAGGGAGTAGGGAAGCGAGGGCCGGGTGTCGAGGACGGACAGCACAGCGGCCTGTTCCTCCGTGAACTCGTGCCTGTGGGCGCGCACTAAGGACAGGGTCTGGAACCCGCATTTCGGCGAGCGGGTGCGGGCTTGCCGGAGGGAATCGGGCAGGCTTTGAGGCGCGGCGATGCGCACCGCGTCCCAGTAGAGGGCCTGGTGGGCGTCCGCGGACAGGGGCTGAAGGGCTCGCTTGCCGCCGGCGAAGGCGGTTTGGGCGATGCCGGTCAGGAGGAGAATGATGAGCGCGGATTTGAATCGCATTTTTTTCCGTTGGTTTTGAATACGCCCCACTGCCACACCACCCCTGGATTCCCGTCCGCTGACGCGGATGAAAAAGACACTTCCGCGGGGATGACATCCGGTAGTATTATTCGGATGTCATTTCTTTCTAAACGAAAACGTCAGCGGCACGCCGGCGAACCCGAACTCTTTGCGTATCCGGTTCTCCAGAAACCGCTGGTAGCTCTCCTGGATCAGCTCCGGATGGTTCGAGAAAAACGCGAACACGGGCGGGTTCGAGGCCGCCTGGGTGCAGTAATTCACGTGCACGCGCCTGCCCAGCACGGCCGGGGGCTGAAACTCGGCGTTCAGCCGCTCGAGAAACCGGTTGAGCTCCGGCGACGGGACGCGCTTGCGCCGCTCCTGCGCCGCCTGCCAGGCCGCGTCGAGCACCTTTCCCGTTCCGCGGCCGTTCAGGGAGGACAGGAAGATCACGGGCACGTACTCCAGGCCCTGGAGCTTCAGGGACATGCCGTTCTCGATGACGGCGCGGTGGTCGTCGTCCTTTTCAGCGAGATCCCATTTGTTCATGGCCAGCACCACGGCCTTGCGGCCGTCAACCGCCTGCCGCAGAACCTGCAGGTCCTGCTGGGTCAGGCCCTCCCCCGCTTCACACATGACGCAGGCGACGTCGCACTGCTCGATCACGCGCTTTGAGCGGAGAACGCTGTAGTACTCGACGCCGTCCTCGACCCGGCTCTGCCGCCGCATACCCGCCGTGTCGATGAGCAGGAATTCGCGGCCCCTGCGGCTGAACCGGATGTCGACCGGGTCGCGCGTGGTGCCGGGAATCTCGGACACGAGCACGCGCTCGCGGCCCAGCACCGCGTTGACGAAGGTCGACTTGCCCACGTTGGGCCTGCCGACCACGGCCAGCCGGACCACGTCGCCGGCATCGGCCTGCGGCTCCGCGGCCGTTTCGGGCCCGAGCATCTCCACGACGCGGGCCATCAGGTCGCCCGTGCTGGTCCCGGAGGCGGCCGAGACCGGCATGGCCTCTCCGAGCCCGAGCCGGATGAACTCCGCCGCGTCCGGGGCGCGGCCCGCGTGGTCGGTCTTGTTGGCGACGACGATCACGGGCTTGCCGCTCCGCAGAAGGATGCGGCCGATCTCCGCGTCCACGTCGGTGATGCCCGTGGTGACGTCGCACACGAAGACGACGACGGCCGCCTCCCCGATGGCCAGCCGCACCTGCCGGGAGACGCCCTCCTCGATGGAGTCGGCGCCTTTCGGTATGTAGCCGCCGGTGTCGACCAGCACGAAGGACCGGCCCTGCCACTCCGCTTCCGCGGCCTTGCGGTCGCGCGTGATTCCGGGCGCGTCGTCCACGATGGCCTCTCGCCTGCGGACGAGCCGGTTGAACAGCGTGGATTTGCCCACATTGGCCCGGCCGACGATCACGACCACGGGCAGGTCGCCGGGCGGGGACGGCATTTTGGGTGCTTCGCGCTTCATGACGCCGCCTCCGCGGTTCTCAGGTCGGTGAACGATTCGAGCACGCGCACCGGCCGCGCCAGCCGGGCCGACAGTTTGTCCGGCGTCCAGTCGTCGAGAAAAAGCCCGTCGCTGTTCAGGCAGTTGGACGGCAGAAGCGCCTCGTCGAACGGCGCGGCCGAACGGAGGCTTGCCGCGATGTCCCGGCCGGTCAGAAGCCCGGAAACGGTCACGGAATCGCCGAAGAACCGGTTCCGCACCGCCGTCACGGAGAATGAGGCGTTCCGGATGCGGTTCAGCGCCGGCAGGATGTCCGCCTCGAGCACGGGCGCGGCGAGCGCGCCGGTGACCACCCGGAACCGGGTGCGCCTGGCGACCGAGACGGGCAGGCGCCGCCTGTTCCGCGCAAATTCCGAGAGCAGGGACCGCACCATGCCGACGCCGTTGTCCCTCTGCCAGTAGTCCCGGTAATGCGAGGCCGGAGGAACGGGCCTGGCGGCCAGCAGGTAGAACTCGTCCGCCGCGTACACGAAGGGCTCCCCGGTCTCGGACCGGAAACGCCTCTGCAGGGGGCCGATCGCGTCCAGAAGGGCTTCGGCCGCGGCCGCGGTGACGGGATTCAGTTTCGCGAGCGTCCGGCGGTGCCGGGTGAGGCCCACCGGGACCACGGCCACGGACCGGAAGGCCGGGAAGAATCCGGCCAGGGCCGTCGCGGTCTCTTCGAGCACGGCGCCATCGTTGATGCCGGGACAGAGCACGACCTGGCCGTGCATCTCGATGCCCCGCTCCCCGAGAAACCGGATTTTTTCGATCAGCCGGTCGTCCCGGCGCAGGCCGAGCAGGCGGCGCCGGACCTGGGGATCGGCCGCGTGGACGGACACGTAGAGGGGGGACAGCCGCTGTTCCGCGATGCGCCGCAGGTCGTCCTCCCGGACCGCGGTGAGCGTGACGTAATTGCCGAACAGGAAGGACAGGCGGTAGTCCTCGTCCTTGAAGGCCAAAGCCGGCCGGACGCCCGGCGGGTTCTGGTCCACGAAGCAGAAAAGACACTTGTTGCCGCAGTGCCTGAAGCGCATCGGCGCGAAACGGAGCCCGAACGCCTCGGTGTCTCCGCCGGGTATCGCGGCCCGGAGCGGCCCGCCGCCGCGCTCGAACACGCATCGGGCCGTTCCCTCCGCGGAATGAAAACGGAGATCGAGCATGTCGCGGACCGGCTTTCCGTTCACGGAGACCAGGACGTCTCCGCGCCGCAGGCCGGCCGCGGACGCGGGACTCCCGGGCCGGACGGACTCAATCCTTGGGGGGTCGGCACTTTTCGACACGCATGTCCTTCCACTTCTGGTGCCGTTTCCACTCGTTGACCATGAAATTGAGCAGGGCGGCCACGGGCACGGCGAGCAGAAGCCCCCAGAACCCGAGAAAACGGGAAAAAATGAGGATGGAAAAGATGACCATGACCGGGTGCAGACCCACGCGGTCGCCGACGATTTTCGGCGAAATCACCCACGCCTCGAGCGACTGGACGACCAGGAACACGCCCGCGATCTGGACCGCCGCCCACTGCGGGTGCGCCGAGAACGGGCAGGAGATCAGGGCCACGCCGAGGCTCACGTAGAGCCCGACATAGGGCACGAGGTTCAGGATGCCGGTCACGATGCCGATCATGACCGCGTACGGGTTGCCGAACAGAAAGAGCCCGAACCAGGTGAGCAGGCCGACGATGGCGCAGACGATGAGCTGGCCCCGCAGGTACCCGCCCACGATGCGGTTGGACCGCCAGAGGTAGAAATTCGCGAGGCTCTTGTACTTCCGCGGCACGTATCCCAGAAGACCGCTCTTCATCCGCCCGTAGTCCTTGAGAAAGTAGAAGGTCAGCACGGGGATGAGGATGACGTTCAGGAGGCGGCTGAGCCAGGTGCCCATTCCGGAGAGTCCGCGCATGAACCCGATCAGGATCTCCTCCACCTTGGCCGGATACCGGTGGACCAGGAAATCCTCCTCCACCTTCGCGTAGTCGATCTGCAGGACGCCGAACAGGCGCGGCAGATGCCTGTGCGCCAGGCCGATGGCGCCCTGGATCATCTGGGGGAGGCGGACGATCAGGTCCTGGATCTCGCGCACGAGATCCGGAACGACCAAAACGGCGAGCAGGCCGAGGCCGCCGAACAGGACGGCGAAGACAGCCGTGACGGCCAGCAGGCGGGGCCAGCGCCGGCGCTCCAGAAAATCGACCGCCGGATTGATCAGATAGGCGAACACGAAGGCGATGAGGAACGGGATGACGATGCCCTGCGCGTTCGAGAGAATCCAGACGCCGAGGATGACGCCGATGCCGGCGCGGAGCTTGCGGGCCAGCTCGAAATCCTTCATCCCGCTGAGCAGAATGAGGAGCAGTCCGCCGACCAGAATGGGCGACAAAACGGACCGCGTGGACCAGAGGAAAACCACGGTCAGCAGGCAGACCGCGATCGCGGCCAGAACCGGATATTTTTCGTGTGTGCGCATGGGGGCCGAAAAAAGAGGAGGGCGGGGCGTCCGCCCTCCTCATGAGAGTTTCAATTGATTTGAATGTGTCAGGGCAGGCGGACCAGGTCGCCCGTCTGGATGCCGCTTCCCGCCTTCACCACGGCCTTCGAGACCCTGGAACCCTCGCCCGCAAATCCCGTCACTTCGAGCAGGCCGATTTTCCTCTCCTCGGACCCGAGGGAGAGCCCGGTGTCCGGATCGATCAGGTCCTCGCCCTTCTGAAAAACGGCGAAGCGGTCCCCGATCTGGACGCCGCCGTCCTGGCCGGGTTTGAAGTAAACCGTTCCCTCCTTCACCAGAAGCACTTTGCCGGACCAGGTCGTTTCGCCCGCGTTCTCGCGGATCAGGGTCACGATGTCCTCGATCGCGGCGCGCGTGGCCTTGCCGACGATGGAGTTGTCAAAATCCGTTTCATTGTTGAAGGAACCCTCGCGCGTGCTCACGGACAGGCCGCTGGACGACTCCTCCCTGCGGACATGCTCGGCCTTCAGGATCTCTCCGGTGGTCGTGCTGATGAGCCGCACGTCGACCGCGACCGTGGCCTTCTGCCTCTTCACGCCCAGGCCGAACCCCTTCACCGTGCCGCCGATGTCCTGCTTGGAATGGCCGAACTCGGTGACACTGCCCACCACGGCCAGCTCCACGCCGAGCAGTTTTCCGAGCCGGGCCGCGCTCTCCTGCGTGACCGCGCCGGATTCGCCGAGCCTCTGCTCCTCGAGCACCGCGGCGATATCCTTGCGCTCCACGACCGTGTATCCGCCCGACTTGACCAGGGCCGTGGTCAGCATGTCGGCCATGCCGTCGCCCGGGGCGCGGCCGTCCCACCAGCGCGAAGACCGGTCGGTCTTGTCCTCGAAGGCGAACACGGCGACCCGCTTCTTGAGCTGGGCGTCGGCTGATGCGGCCAGGCCGAACACCGCGGCGAGCAAAAAGGCGATGAGGATGGATTTTTTCATGGCCCGAACTCCAACATGACCGTTCAGAGTTTAAAAGTTGTCCGGAATTCAGGCTTCAGCCTTTCATCTCCCGTGGATGAAACCCTGAAGGGTGAATTCCACAAGAATTTTTCGACTCGGAACTCGGAACCCTGAACTCGGAACTATTGTACTTTGAACTTTAAACCTTGAACTTACTCTTCTTCCGCCGCCGGCGCGGCCGAAGCCGACGGCACCAGCGTGACCGTCACCCCGCCCTCGCTGACGCCCGTGACCTTGACGATGAACCCCTCCATTTTCGCCGTGGACAGGCGGTTCGCCAGGTCGTCGGCGTTGCCCTTCATTTCAAGCTCGAGCACGGCGAAGCCTTCGCTGAAGTCGCGCTGGGTCACGTTGGTGATGCCCCGCACGTAATACTTGAGCGAATTCTTGAAGCGGTTCAGCTCGGCGTAGTCCTCGACGTTCCGGATTTTCAGGGTGAGGGTGCCGCCCGTGTTCACGTCCGTGGACCAGCGGTCGAGAATTTTCGCGATGAGCGGCTCGGCCAGCGCGTCGCAGGCCTTCTGGATGGCCTTGGTGCCGCCCGTGACGTCGTCGATGTGGGTGAACTTGCCCTGCTCCGTGCCGATGGCGAGCAGGTCGCCCGTGTCGGTCCGGATGGCCTTGACCGTCACCGTGGCCTGCTGGGAGCGTATCTTCGCGCCGAACGCCTCGACCTCCACGGCCTTGGCCAGGGCCTTGCCGACCAGGACCACCTCGGCCCCGGACCGGCGGCCGACGGCCGCGGCCTGGCGCGCGTCGCCTTCCAGGATGGCGGCCTCCTTCTCGCGGTCCAGGTTCTGCCGCACCGTGGCCGCGTCCACGAACCGGAACCCCTTCTTCATGAACTGGTTCATGAGCTGCGATTCGGCCGTGTTCAGGTCGGCCTCGAGGAAATGCGCGGCCGTCGCGGTCTCGCCGATGTTCTTCTCGTCGATGAGCACCATGAGCCGGGGCGTCTTCTTCCGCCGGATCAGGGTCGTGATCGCCTCGAGGTCGTCCTGGAGCTGTGCCGTCTTGACCAGCGCCCGCACTTTGACTTCGTAGAGCATGGCGTCCCGCTTCCCCTGCTCCAGAATCTCGTACTTCTGGATGTACCCCCGGGTCTGCTGGTAGATCCGGTCGTCCACCACGGCGAAGTTTTCGGCCAGGGTTTCGGAGCTGACCATGGTGCCCACGGTCTGCTCGATTGCGTTCCGCAGGGCGTCCTGCACGGCCTCGTCCTTGGCGCGGGCCACGTCATCGTTGACGATCGAGCCCATGCCGAGCGCGGTCACCTCGCGGATGTCCTGGCCGTGAGCCTGTCCGGACCACGCGGCGAGCGAGAGAAAAGCCGCGGCCAGCGCCGCGGCGAAGGTCTTGCGGATGTTCAAGGGATCCTCCGTGTTGAAATTCCGCCGGGTTCGGCGCTCAGAACGTCATGCGCAGGGCGTTCTGCAGGTCGCGGATGATGAGCAGGGCGTCCGCCCCGGACACCGGGTCCCGCGGCCTGAACGCGCCGTCGAGGGGGTCCGCCGCCTTCATGATGCCGCGGTCCACCGCGAGGCAGATGGCGTTGTACGAGAAATGCGTCGGATTGACGTCCGGGAACCGGCTCTCGGTGCCGAAGTACTTCGACGCGAGCGATTCGTCGCCGGTCACGGTCACGATGATGTTCTGCAGGAACAGGGCGTAATTGGAGCGGTCGACCGCCTCGTCCGGCCGGAACGTGCGGTCCGGGAACACGTCCATGGCGCCGGCCCTGATCACGTCCTTGATCCAGTTTTCGGCCCAGTGACCGCCGATGTCCGAAGCCGGTTCTTCCCTGGCCGGCGCGGCCGCGGGGTACGCGGTCGGGTCCTCGGGCGCCCGAAAGCGCGTGTCATACACCTTGGGCTGGCGCTTCTGAAGGACTTCGAGGAGCTTCAGCTCCTCGATGAACAGCACGGCCAGGTCGGCCCGGTCGATGGCCGGAATCAGCGCGATTTTCCTGCCGATTTTCGTGCCCGGCGCCGCGCGCTGGATCTTCTGCACCAGCTCCCATTCCGCGTTGGCGGCCTTTGAATAATCGCCCTTGAGCTCGATGACCCTGCTGAACTGGGCCGCGGCGTCTCCGAACGCGTAGGCCTCCTTGTACGCCTCGCCCTTGTGGAAGAGAGCGGCCTCGTTCCGGGCATCCAGCTTGAGCGCCTTGTCGAACTGCTTCACCGCGTTCTCGAGCCAGTCCTCGCCCTTCTTCTGCTTCGTCAGGACGCGGCCGCGGAACACGATGGCGTCGATGAATTTGGGATCCCTGGCGGCCGCCTTGTCCAGCGATTCGAAGGCTTTGTCGTAGGCGCCGCCCGCGGCCCAGACCAGGCCCATACCCGCGTATCCCCCGGGATAGGCGGGATCGAGCGCCGTGGCGCGTCCGAATTCGTCCGACGCGGCTTCGGTGTTGCCGCGTTCAAGCTCGCGCAGGCCCTGCTGATAATGGTTGTCCGGCGTGTCCAGAACGGACTGCTCCTTCACCGGTTTCGGACCGCATCCCCAGATCAGGAACGCGGCCGCGAGACCCGCGAGCAGGGTGACCGGCTTCAATCGGCTGTTCATGGGCGTTCTCCTCTCGTTCGGGACGGCCGCTCAATCCAGGACGAACATGACCTTGCAATGCTGAAGGAAATTCGCGTTCACGGCCGCGCCGTGTATCCGCTTGGCGTCCGCGGCAGAGACCACGACGTCGGTCCGGTTCGGGCCGGACGCCTGCACGGCCTTCACGACCATCGGTGTGGCGGTCACCCGGTCGTTCTTCGCGGCGCGGGCGACGTCCTTTTCGTATCCCACCATGCCGATGTCCACGGCGTACTCGCGGCTGACGAACTTGGAGCCGTACACCTCGTTTCCGGATTCATCGAGTATTCTCGGCGCCATGGCCGGACGCAGGCTGAAGCCCCGGCAGTCGACGATCAGGCCGGAGACGCCGTCTCCGTCGCCGGCGTCGGAGACGCCGCCGGTGGACCCGACGTTCGAGGGAACCGGACGGCCCGGGGGCCAGGGCTGGCCGCAGGTCGGGCACACGGCCCCGCCGCCGGCCGCCATGAACGAGCCCCCGCCGAATGAGGACGGCAGAACCGCGTCGGCGATGATGCCGGTCAGGGGCACCTCGACGTCGACTTCCACGTCTCCGGACGACATGTACCGGGTGTCCACCACGCGGTAGCCGCGGACCGCGCCCTCCACCTTGGTCTTGATGACGTCGCTCGCGACAATGGCGTTCTCGACCGTGGTCTCGGAGTTCAGGGCGACGCCCTTGATCGTCTCGAGCACGTTCCGGAGCGCGTCCATTTTCGCGGCCCGGAGGGCTCCGGCCCTCTGCTGGGGCAGGGGCATGGCCACGTTCGGCGCGCCGATTCCGGTGGCGCGCACGACCTGGCTGGTCCAGTTCACGTCGCCCGAACCCACGGATTGAACGTAACCCTGGCCGGAAACGAGGCAGGGCGCGAGGGCGGCGAACCCGATCAGGAACAACATACGGCGACGCATCATGGTGAATACCTCCTGTCCGTTGTGAGAAAACCGAACAAAAAAAAAGAGCGAATGACGGGGGTCGAACCCGCGACATCCAGCTTGGGAAGCTGGCGCTCTACCAACTGAGCTACATTCGCTTGTACAGGGTCATCGAAAATGTCCGGCCAATAAATTACGAAATTAAAGCTGAAAGTCAAGATTTATTTGGAGCTTCCGGCCTGTCGCCAAATCCCATGTCCGGCGCAGCGCGAAGGAGCATACCCTTTTGTGCATGCCGGATTTCAGCCAGTATCCGGTACCTGTCTCTTATACACATCTCCGAGCCCACGAGACAGCGCTGTGTATCTCGTA
>JAUCQC010000206.1 GCA_030372965.1 bacterium | reverse complement strand
GTCGGCTCCCGCGGGCAGAACGACGTCTTCGTCGAAGCGCTGAAAAAACGCAAAATGGTCTGACGCCGGACCGCGGCGCTCCGTCTCCCCGCGCCGCATGCCGTTTCGCGGCGCGTCCACCGCCGGTCCGGGTCCGAATCGACGGCGGATGACGCCGGGCCGCGGCGCCTGAATCCCATCGCGCAAGGAGCATCCATGAGCACCGTCTGGAGCAGACCCGCCAAATACACGGCAGGCGTCGCGATGGCGCTGTTCGGCCTGTATGTTCTCCACCTGAGCCGGACCGTCATCCCCGTTCTGATCGTGGCCGGCCTGCTCGCCATGATCGTCCGGCCGCTTATCGAATGGCTGATGCGCAGGCTCCGCATGCGGCGCGGGCTCGCGGTCGGCTTGGTCTACCTTGTGCTGGCCGTGCTCGTGCCCCTGGCCGTACTGCTCGCGGTTCCGGTCATCGCGAACGCCGTGTCCTGGGTCGCCCGCCTGGATTACGGTAGCATCGCACGGGCCGGCTCCAAATGGCTGGAGTCGGCCCTGACGTCGATCCGGAACATCCGCCTTCCGGGTGCCGCGCTCGATTCCGCTGTGGACCGGGCCGTCGATTCGGCGCTCGCCGGCATGCACCCCGGGCCCGGCGCGCCCTCCGGCCCGCCGCCCCTGAGCGGCCTGCTCCAGTCCCTCGGCGCGGTTCTGAAAACCTCCTTCGGCATGGCCGCGGGCGTGGCGGGCGCGGTTTTCTCGCGCATCGCCATGACGCTCTTCATGTTCCTGGCCTCCGTCTACATCAGCCTGTCCTGCCACACCTGGCGCGGCTCCTTCCTCTCCCTTTTGCCGCAGGCGCACCGCCCCGAGTGGGACGGCCTGCTTTCTCGCATCGACAGACTGTGGGGCGCTTTTTTCCGCGGCGAGCTGATTCTCATGCTGGTCATCGGCGTCATGAGCGGGCTTGGCCTCGCGGCCCTCGGCGTTCCGGGCGCGCTGTACCTGGGCGTTACGGCCGGTCTTCTTGAAATCATTCCGAACATCGGCCCCATCATCGCCCTGATCCCGGCCGTGATCGTCGCGCTCCTGCAGGGATCGAACCTTCTCGCGGTCAGCCCCCTGGTGCTGGCCGGAATGGTGATCGTCCTCTATGTGCTGATCCAGCAGATCGAGAACAACATCATCGTGCCCCGCGTTCTCGGGGGGGCGGTCGAGCTTCCGCCCCTGGTCATCATGGCGGGCGTCCTGGTCGGCACGTCCGCCGCGGGCATCCTCGGCGCCCTTCTGGCGACGCCCGTTCTGGCATCGGGCCGCGAAATCCTGCGCTTCGTGCACGGCAAGCTGATGGAAACCGGTGCAGCCGCGCCTCCGGACGCAGTGGTTCAACCGCGGCCGGACGCGCCCGCCCGCAGGACAAGGAAGCCGGCCCCGGTAAAAAAACGGACCGGACGCGGCTGAACCTCCGCCCGCGTGGACCGGGGACAGGCATTATTCGGCGGGGATTCATTTCGGCATACCTTTCTGACCCGGGGGAATACGGAGATAAAAGCCGGCGATGGAGCGGGATCCTTCTGCCCCGGAGGTCTTCTCATGAAAATCCGAAACGTCTCTCCTGCCGACGCGGCCCGAATCGCGGACATTTATAGTCATTATATATCCGACACCATCGTCACATTCGAGATAGATCCCGTGAGCCCGGAGGAGATCGGCCGGCGGATCCGGGAAATCATGAAGGATTATCCGTATCTGGCCGCTGAGGACGAGAGCGGAACCGTGATCGGTTACGCTTACGCCTCCCGTTTCCGGGAGCGCGAAGCGTACCGCCATACTGCGGAAGTCACCATTTACCTGGATAAAGACAGGACCGGCGCGGGGATCGGTTCCCCGTTGTTCGCGGAACTGCTCAACCGTCTGCGGAAAACAGACACCGTCGCGCTGATCGGGGCCGTTGCCCTGCCCAACGAGCCGAGCGTCCGTCTTCATGAAAAATTCGGATTCCGCAAAGTCGCGCACCTGGAAAAAGTCGGATTCAAGCTCGGCAAATGGATCGATGTCGGGTACTGGGAACTGCTCATCCGCAAAACCGGCTGAACCGGAAAAACGGAACGGAGGATGAAGATGAAATCACGGATCCGGACCTCATCAGGGCACCGGCTACTCGCGGTTCCGGCTTTCGCGCTTTTTCTGTTCTGCGCGTCCGCGGGATATTTTCAGAGGGATCCCAAGGCGGTGTACGACGACCGATACCCCGGCCTGGACCTGGTCCTGCGGATTCCCGGCCAGGCGCTGGACCCGGAATCCGCGCTCAAGCTGGAACTCGGGGAAAAGGAGTTCGCCGCGGCCCGGACGCTGGACACGGATATCGTGAACAAGGTGATCCAATACAATGTGCACCGTCAGTTCAGCGCCTCCGAAAACGTCACCCTGTACGCGGTGAAGGAATCGGGAGATTATCTTCTGCTTTATTTCCGCGAACCCGACGTGATGGACGGCGGGTTCGAGCTTGTGTATTCGAAAAAACTCAAAAAAATCATCGGCCGCTTCACCGCCGGGTATAAGGGTTGAATCCCGGCACCGGCCGGGCATGGTATTGGTCCGTGGATGGCGCCATCCGGAGGATGAAGATCCCTGACGCGCGGTTCCCGAAAAACCTCCCGTGGTTTGTAAAAACCCGCCGGAGGTTCATAAAATCATCTGTTTCCACCTCGGATACGGATCTCTCCAAATCCGAAAAAGGTTGATAAATTCGATTTTTCTCCTATATTTACCATGTCACACCGGGGAAAGCGTCCTTTCCCCGATTTTTTTATCCCCAAACGGGCATTCCGGAGCACGCGCTCAAGACGCACGCCCGGCCCCGCACGCCCCGCGGAATCTGGCCGGTCAGGCAGAAAAGGAGGCGCCATGGCACGCAAGCCCATCATCATCACCCGATACGACAAAAGGCGGCTCGAAAGCCTGGTCAGCGACGAACTCAAGGCCGAACTGAAGCGGGCGAGGGTTGTGGAGCCGAAGGAAATTCCGCCCGACGTCATCACCATGAATTCGCGCTTCAAGCTCAAGGACCTGGACTCGAACGAGATTTCCGAATACACTCTGGTGTTCCCCGAGGATGAGGATATCTACAGCAACAAAATCTCCATCTACGCGCCCATGGGCGTCGCCCTGATCGGGTACCGGGTGGGAGATGTCATCGAATGGCCCGCTCCCCGCGGCACGCTCCGGATTCAGGTGCTGGAAATTCTGTACCAACCCGAGGCCGCGGGCGACTTCAACCTGTGATGCGACTCGGACCGTTCCGTTCCATGAACCTCCATCCCCCACGGAGATCCCGATGAACGACATCCTGATCCTTCTGGCAGGCGTGGCCTGCGCCGGCGTCGGCGGAGAGCTGTTCGTCCGCGGCGCCGTGGGCATCGCCCGCTCCGCCCGGATCTCGCCCGGCATCATCGGCGCCACGGTCGGGGCCTTCGCCACGTCCAGCCCGGAACTGTCCGTGTCGGTCAATTCCGCGCTCGCCGGAAAGCCGCAGATCGCGCTCGGAGACGCGCTCGGCAGCAATGTCGTGAACATCGCGCTGATACTCGGCCTCGCGCTGGTCATCTCCGCGATCCGGAGCCCGAGAAGCGGCATGAAACGCGACTTTCCGGTCGCTCTCGGCGTGCCGGTCCTCACGTTCCTCATCTTTCTGGACGGAACCCTGTCGCGGCTGGACGGAATTCTGATGCTGGGCCTGTTCGCCGCGTGGCTCACGTTCACCGCGATCGAAGCCGCCGGACAGCGGAGCGCCGCTCCCGCCGTTCTGTCCGGCAGGAGCGCATGGGTGTCCATCCTGCTCAGCCTGATCGGGCTGGCCTTTCTGATCGCGGCCGGGAGCCTGATCGTGTCGGGCGCGAAGGGCATCGCCCACGCCTACGGGATCGACGAATTCATCATCGGCGCGACCCTCGTGGCCGTGGGCACCTCCGCTCCGGAGCTGGCGACCGCGCTGATCGCCAAGCTGCGGGGGCACGACGAGGTCGGGCTGGGCACCCTGCTCGGCAGCAACATCTTCAACGGCCTGTTCATCGTGCCGGTGGCCGCGTCCATTCACCCCATCGTTGTTCGCTGGGACGAGGTCGCGATCGCCCTGTTTTTCGGCCTGGCGGCCCTGATCGTCCCGTACCCGGATCGAAAGGGCCTCATCCGCCGCAGGCAGGGCGTTCTTCTGCTGATTATGTACGCCGCGTACCTCGCCGCTGTGATCACAAAGGGAGCGGGATGACGGCCTGAAGGTTCCCGTCGCACTGAAGGGGAAACCTCCCGCGGGTTGTTGCAAACCCGCGCGAGGTTCTGACGAACCGGACCCCGTGGCGGTCCTTCAAGGCCCGCGGGCCGGACGTGCGCGATCCGATTCGGAGAAAAACGGAAACAGACTCACGACGCTCCCGCCGCAGATCGGACAGATGGCGGAGCTCGAGCAAATATAGATCGGCGGCATTCAGCTGACATCGCTCCGCATGGAAATCGGGAAGCTGAAGAAGCTGCAGAGACTGTATGTGGAGATCAACCGCATCACTTCCATTCCGAAGGAAATTGCCGATCTTCCGGACCTCTGCGAACTGAACATCAGTGGAAAACCGATTGGATCCCTGCCGCCGGAACTGACCGGGGAAAAATCTGCAAAGAATACAATAAAGCGGAAAACCGAAAACGGTGCCTTGGACACCGCGACATGCTGCAGGGTTGTCGAATGCGATTCTTCTTGACTTTGAGAAGGATATTGTTTATATTTTGAATGTTGATTCATTAATCAATATTCAATCCATATGAGAACCAGAGAAGGCAATAAAAAACAAGACATTCTGGACGCGGCCATTCAAGTATTCGCAGAATCCGGATATTACAATGCCAAAATTTCCAGGATCGCGGAAACCGCGGGCGTGGCAACCGGCAGTGTCTATCTGTATTTCCACAATAAGGAAGACATCCTTTTCACGCTTTTCGACCGGATCTGGCTTGAGCTGTCGGAACAACTGCAGGTCATCGTGGACAGGCAGGATATCACTCCTGAGCAGAAACTGGACGGCCTCATCGATATGGTCTTCGGTGTCCTGACCAATAACCCTTCCCTGGCAATCGTATTCGTGAACGAACAATCGCATCTCATCCAGAAGGGTGTGGGCGATTTTAACGTGTATTACGAAAACTTTCTGGATCTTGGAGAAAAAGTCCTGCAGGAAGGAATGGACAACGGGGAGTTTTCCCCTGATATCAACCTGAAAATTATACGTTTATTCACATTCGGGGGGATGCATCATCTTATTCAGAAATGGGCCCAAAGTCCGGATTCATATCCGGTCGAAGTGATGAGACAACAAGTTAAATCATTGATAAAAAAGGGAATAAAAATCTGATTTGCCAGGGTGGTTTTTTTTGCATTAAAATGAATAGTGATTCATTATACAATAACCAAATCTTCAAAGGAGTACTCAAGATGAAAAACAGAAAAATGTTCATCTGGATGCTGGCCCTGCTCAGTCTGAGCGGCCGGTCTGTGGCCCAATCCCCCGATTTCTCGGTCGGGATACTCTCCAGCCATTTCCACAACTACAAGTCGGACCAGCGGGTCAGCGACATCCGCAACCCATTCGGCTACGGCGCCGTGGTGGGCTGCCGTCTCAACGACGCCCTCTCGCTCGGGTTCACCGGCGAGTATTTCAGCGGCGGAATGGAGCACCGCCCCGGGGATGAAACCGCCTATCGCGGAAGCCTCTCCTTCTTCGTGTTCCCGGTGCAGTCCTTTCGCCTGAAGCCGTACCTGTCCGCGGGTCTGGCGGCCACGCGCCGCACTGTTGAGAACACGGACGGCGGCGACACCACCACGAACCGTCTGCAGATCCGCGAGGGCGTCGGTGTCGACTTCGCCATCCTGCCCGCGATGTCCCTGAATTTCGACGTCGCGGCGTACAGTGACGGGCTGAAATTTCTCGGGCTGGCCAATTCCTTCGGCCTGAGGTTCGCGCTCTAGAGAAGGTTCCGCCTTCCGCTGCCGCGGGCCTTGTCCCCGTTCTATGGGATAAGGAACCCGTCGGCCATGGGATGCCCTCCTTCCGCTGGACACGCGTTCATCCCGCGGGCCGGTTGAATCATCGGTTTGGGGTCCTCGTGACCCTCCTCCCGCCCCGGGGTCCGGATTTACGGACCTCGGGGCTTTTTTTATCCGCCACCAGCCTGAACGGGCGTCGGGATTCCTCGCGACGGAGCGCCGCCGGGAGTGCCGCGAGTTCTCTGGAATCCGTGCCTGCCGGCGGTCCCCGCCCGGCCGGGACACGGATTTCCTTCTTCCGCCCGGTCCGGTCACGCCCAGCCTTCATTCCCGTTAATGCTTTCTTTTCTTGACTTTGGCCGCAAATTCCTTTATACTGTTTTCGGCTTCAGATGAAACATAATACCACTCCCACTATGTCAAAAAAGAAAAGACACGGCCATTCGGACACGCTCCGGGAGGTTCCAAACCTCCCGGAGCGTCCGACGCGTTTCCCGCTGAAAGCCGCGGGCTTCGCGTTCGGCGCGATGCTGACCGCGGCCGTATTTTTCTTTTACGCGGGAGCCGTCCGGCCCGAGCTCATCCATTTCAATCAGCAGCCCGTGTTCTTCGCCGATCCATCCTTCCTGGCCGAGAGGCTTCACCTCCCCGGCGGTTTCCTCGATTTCATCGCCGCGTTCCTGACTGAACTGTTCCGCTGGGGATGGCTTGGCAGTCTCGTTCTCACGGGACTCGGACTGACGGTCTGCCTGCTCCTCTTCAGGCTGATGCGGCCCGGACGGTTGTGGGCCGCTGCCGTGCTCCCGGCCCTTCTGCTCGTCGCGGCCCAGGCCCGCGCAGATCACCTGGTCGTGAAAACCCTTTCCCTGATTCTCGGTCTCGAGGCGTTCATCCTGTTCCGCGACTTCGCTCCGGGTCACCGGGCCGCCCGTTTCGGACTCGCGGCAGCCGCCCTGATTCCCGTTTACTGGCTCTCGCCCGGCGCCTGCCTGCTCTTCGCGGCCCTGGCCGTCATCCACGCGCCCGCGGATTCGGGGATGAAAATCCCGGCCCGGCTAGCCTTTGCCGCGGGAATCGCGGCGGCCGCGGCCTTCATCCCGTGGGCCGCGGGCCGGTGGTTCTATCTCGTGTCGGAGCGGAACGCCTTTCTGCGCCACTCGGCTTTCTGGCGCACGGACGTGTTCCAGGCGGAACCGGCGCCCGGCTTCCCCTGGGACGCCGCCGCTGTTCTCTGCGTCCTCGCGCTCACCGCGGTCTTTGCGGTCGTGAAAGGGGCCGGAGAGAACGGGCGGCCGCGGACCGGACGGCCCTCGCTCCACGCGGCCCAGGCCGCCGCGCTCGTTCCGCTCCTCCTCGCCGCGGGCATGGCCGCGGTGGACCGGGATGAACGCGAGTATCTGGCGGTCCGGCTCGCGGCCCGCGAGGGCGACTGGAAACAGGTGACCGGCCGGATGACCGGCCCCGCGGCCGGATCCCCGATCGGCCTCTGCCACATCAACCGGGCGCTGTGGCATTCGGGGAGACTGGGTTCGGATTTCTTCAGCCTGCCGGCTAATTTCCTGGGAACCGGATTGTTCCCGGACCGGGACAGCCGTTTTCAGGCGCCGCTCGACTGCAGTGACCTTTTCAACGACCTGGGCCACGTCAATGAGGCCAAGCGCTGGGCGTTCGAGGCGCTCACCCTGCACGGAGAATCCGCGGATGTGCTGAAGCGCCTGGCCGAAACCCATCTGGCCTCGGGCCAGGACTCGGCCGCGGCGCGGTTTCTGGACCGGCTCCGGCTGAATCCCTTCGCCAGACGCTGGGCGGACCGGCGCCGGGCCCTGCTTTCCGGATCAGGCGCGGGGGACGGGGAGTCGGCCGCGGCGGCCCGCCTCAGGGAGACGGCCGGAAGGCTGCCGGAACAGGATTTCGTCGTGGACAGCCGGAATCCCGTCAACGACATGGAAAGACTCGCGAAGGCCGCGCCGGACAACCGCATGGCGGTCGATTATCTTCTGATGTCGAACCTGATCGACCGGGACCTGCGGGCGTTCACCCGGAACCTGGTCCGCTTCCGGCCGAACCTTCCGGATCCGCTTCCCGCCCTTTACGAGGAGGGGCTGATCGCCGCGCTTTCCGCGGCCAGGACCGGGGACCCGGCCGCCGCTTCCATCCCCGTCCGCAGAACGACTCTGGACCGTTTCGCGGATTTCGAGCGCATTCTCAAGGCGCACGGCATCCGCAACGCCGAGGCGGCGGCCGACCTCGGCCGCGGGCACGCGGCCACCTACTGGTACTACCTGTTGTACGGAAAGCGCGCCGGATGAAGCCGGCGGAACGGAAAAGGCCATGAAACGGTTCGACAGGCGGGCGCTGAAACCCGCCGGGCTCCTGTCCCTCGGCCTCATTGTCGCGTGCGCGGCCCTGCGGGAAGCCGCGCCGCGTCCCGGAGACGCGGCTCCCGCCGGAAGACGGCCGCGCATCTCCCCGGATTACGCGGACGTGGTCATGCCGCCCAACATCGCGCCCCTCAACTTCCGCGTTCTCGAGCCCTGCGACAGGGCCGTCCTGACCCTGGAGCCGGAAAACGGCAGTGGCATGGAGGTGAAGTCCGGGGACGGCGCGTTCCGCATCCCGATCAAGGCCTGGAGAAGCCTGCTCGGCCGGAACAGGGGCCGCCTGATCACGTACCGGGTGCGGGTGAAAAACCGCGGCCGCTGGATCGCCTACGCGCCGTTCGCCAACCGCGTCTCGGAGGAACCGATTGACTCCAGGCTGGCCTACCGCCTGATCAACCCGGCGTTCAGCCTGTGGACGGTCATGGGCCTGTACCAGCGCGATCTCGGCACATTCGAGGAGAAGCCGATCCTGCTCAACCGCATGACGCAGGACAACTGCATGAACTGCCATCATTTCAGATCCAACGATCCGGAATACGTCATGCTGCACCTGCGGGGCGGAAAGGGATCGGGCACCCTGATCCGCACGCCGGCCGGCATCCGCAAGGTGGACACGTCCACGGATTTCAACAAGGCCGGATCGTACCCCGCCTGGCATCCGGACGGCGGGCTCATCGCGTTCTCCGCCAACAGCCTGACCATGTTCTTCCACAGCCGGGGCGAAAGCCGCGACGTGCTCGACTCGAAATCGGACATCGTGGTGTTCGACATCGAACGCAACCGCGTCACGTCCCCGCCCGGACTTTCGGATCCGGACCGCATGGAGACCTTCCCCTGCTGGTCGCCGGACGGACGGACCCTGTACTTCTGCGCCGCGGACCGGCTCGACCGCTATGTGGGCGAAAGGGACGGCCGCGAGGACCTGTTCTGGGAAACGATCCGGTACGACCTGATGCGGATCGCCTTCGACCCGGCCGCGGGCGCGTGGGGCCGTCCGGAAACCGTGCTGTCCGCCGCCCGGGCGGGCGGCAGCGTCACCGAGCCCCGCGTCTCTCCGGACGGCCGGTTCCTGATGTTCACCCTGGCCGATTACGGCAACTTTCCCGTCTACCTGGAGAGCGCGGACCTGCATCTGCTCGACCTCCGAACCGGCGCGGCGAAACGGCTGGAATGCAGCGGCCGCGGGACCGACAGCTTCCATTCCTGGTCGAGCGGAGGCGGCTGGTTCGTCTTCACCTCGAAACGCATGGACGGTCTTCTCGGCCGGCCCTTCTTCAGCAGGGTGGACTCCGCCGGAGCCGCCTCCAAACCGTTCGTCCTGCCCCAGGAGAATCCGGCGTTCTACGACACATTCCTGAAAACCTACAACGCGCCCGAGCTGGCGGGCGGTGAAATCCGCGTCGATCCGCGGGACTGGGCCCGCGCCGCGCACGCGGGCCCCGCGCTCAAGGCCGTTGCGGACCCGTCCCTGAAGAGCCGTTCCGCCGGCGGCGGCGGGGCCGAAAGTCCGGATCTGTATCACAAGGCGAAACGGTGACATGAAGGCCGGACCCCCGGACACACGGCCCCTGTCGCGCCGGCGCAGGGCCCTGTTCACGGCCGGACTGATATTGATCCCGATCCTGGTTCTCGCCGGGCTCGAGACCGGACTGCGGCTGTTCCGGTACGGCGGAGACACGTCCCTGTTCGTCCCCACGCCCGACGCGGACTCGCCCTATTACGGCGTCAACCGGAGCGTCGGCCGGCGCTACTTCCGCCTCACGTCCTTCAATCCCTCGCCGCGCAAGGATCTCTTTCTCCGCGAGAAACCCGGGAACGGATTCCGCGTGTTCGTGCTCGGCGAATCATCGGCCGCGGGGTTCCCGTACGGCAACAACGTGACCTTTCCGCGCATCCTGAACCGGCGGCTGGCGGACGCCTTTCCGGAACGGCGCGTCGAGGTCGTCAACACGGCCATGACCGCGGTCACCAGCTACACGTTGCTCGATTTCATGGACGAGATTCTGGCTCAGGAACCGGACGCCCTGGTCGTGTACGCGGGCCACAACGAATTTTACGGCGCCCTGGGCGCGGCCTCGATGGAGTCGCTGGGACGGAACGGGGATTTCGTCCGGGCCTGGTTGAAGCTGAGGCGGTTCCGCACCTTCGTCCTGGTCCGCGACGCCGTGGGGCTGGTTCAGAGGGCGGCGGCTTCCGGGCGCCGCTCCGCGAGATCCGGCGGCGGGGACGCGATGGAAACCGAGATGTCGCGCATCGCGGACGACCGGCCGATTCCGCTGGGGAGTCCGGTCTACGAATCCGCGAAGAGGAATTTCCGCCGCAATCTCGGCGACATCCTGCGCATGGCCTCGGACGCGGGCGTGCCGGTTTTCATCGGCGACCTGGTCAGCAACGTGCGCGACCAGGCCCCGTTCATCTCCGTGCCGTCCGGCGGCCTGCCGGCCGCCGGGGACGTGTTCCGCGGGGCCCGCGGGCTCGAGGCCGCGGGGCGTTTCGACGCGGCGCGGGCCGCCTATGTGCGGGCCAAGGACCTGGACGGACTCCGGTTCCGCGCGACCGAGGAATTCAACGCCGTGATCCGGGAGGAAGCGGCCCGGGCCGGCGCGACGCTCGTGGAAGTGAAGGCGGCCTTCGAATCCGCCTCCCCGAACGGGCTGGTCGGGTTTTCACTCATGCACGAGCACCTGCACCCGAACATCGACGGGTATTTCCGGATGGCGGACGCGTTCTTCAACGCCATGCTGGACAGGGGCGCGCCCGGCGGCCGGGCCGGCCGCGCTCTCAGGCCATCGTCCTGGTACCGGTCCCGCTGGGGGTTCACGGCTCTCGACAGCGCGTCCGCGGCCCTGCTGGTCCATCACCTCAGGGGCGGCTGGCCCTTCCGTGAAACCGGGCCGAACACGGTTCTCGAAAGTTTCAGGCCCCTGTCCGCGGCCGATTCCATCGCGCTGGATATCCTGCGCACGGGCGCGTCCACCCTGGAACAGGGACACATGCGGCTGGGGGAAGCGTTTCTGAAAGCCGGACGGACCGAGGAGGCTTTCGCCGAATACAAAGCGCTCGTGTACACGGTGCCGAACCTCGACCTCTTCTACGAACCGGCCCTGAAAATCCTCCTCGATTCCGGACAGTACGGCCGCGGCCTCGAATTCGTGGAGGAGGGTCTGCGGTTCAACGAATCCGCGTTCATGTGGAAGTGGGCCGGCCAGCTCAGGCTCGCCCTGGGGAACACGGCCGGCGGCATTGCCGCGTGCGAAAAAGCCCTGGCCCTGTCCCCCGGCGACGGACAGGTCGTCTACAACCTGTCCCGGGCGTACTACAATGCCGGCCGGATCGGGGACGGCGACCGGATGACGGCCCGCTTCCGCGGTCTCGGACCGAACCCGGCCCGGGTCGCGGAACTGGAGGCGGCGCGGAAGGCCGCGGCCCTCCGGATCAAGTGAGGCGTTGGTAGCCGCAGCCTTCAGGCTGCGCTTGGTGAAATTGGGATGTTGGTAGCCGCAGCCTTTCCCGCTGCGCGGGACCAATCTATTCTATTTCTGATAATTGAAGGCAGGCTGCGCTTGGCGAATACCCGAGAAACCTGAAAGGTCTTCCGGATCCTTCAGACCTGCTCTCAAACGGAGAAAAAAGATGACAAGAAAATCCACCCGCCGCCAGGCCGCGGTCCTTTCGGCCGCCTGCCTCGCCCTGCTCGCGGTCCCGGCCGGAATCCGCGGACAGCAAACGTCCGCGCCCGATTCCCTGCCGGTTTACACCACGGAGCAGGACCACCGGAACATGATGGACCAGCTCGGAATCGTGTCCCTCAGGCCCGGGCCGAGCGGGGACGAATCCAGGCCCGATCACGCCAATTATGACACGAGCCTGGCCAATCCCTTCCCGGACTGGCCGGAAGTCCTGAGACTGAAGAACGGGAAACCCGTGACTTCGCCCGGGACGTGGTGGAAAAAACGCAGGTCTGAAATCGTCGAGGATTTCGAACGCGAAGTGTTCGGCCGCGTCCCGAAGGACGTCCCGAAAGTGACGTGGACTGTCGCCCGGACCGTCGAAACCGCCGTCGGCCCCTACCCCGTGATCGGAAAAGAATTGACCGGCCACGTGGACAATTCCGCCTGTCCGCAAATCAGCGTGGACATCAAACTCACGCTGGTCACGCCCGCGGACGCGGAAGGGCCCGTGCCCGTGATGATGATGTTCGGTTTCGGCGGCCTGCCGAAGGAGAAAACAGCGGCCGGCGCCGGGTTCCCCGCGCCTCCCCAACAGCCCCGCACCGCTTCCGGCCCGCCGTCCGATCCGCCGGCCCGCCAGCAGCTCATCGCGGACGGCTGGGGGTACGCGATACTCCAGCCCGGAAGCGTGCAGGCGGACAACGGCGCGGGCCTGACCCGCGGCATCATCGGCCTGGTCAACCGGGGCCGGTTCCGCAAGCCGGACGACTGGGGCAGTCTCCGCGCCTGGGCCTGGGGCGCCTCCCGCGCCCTGGATTATCTCGAGACGGATCCGGCCGTGGACGCCGGCCGCGTGGGCATCGAGGGCGTTTCGCGCTACGGCAAGGCCGCGCTCGTGACCATGGCCTTCGACACGCGCTTCGCTGTCGTCCTGATCGGCTCCTCCGGCGAGGGCGGCGCCAAGCCGCACCGCCGCAATTTCGGCGAGGCGGTGGAGAATCTCACCGGTTCCGGCGAGTATCACTGGATGGCCGGGAATTTCCTGAAATACGGCGCGGCCGAGGCTTCTTTCGGAAGCCGCAACGCGGGGGACATTCCGGTGGACAGCCACCAGCTCCTCGCGCTCTGCGCGCCGCGGCCGACCTTCGTGAGCTACGGCGTGCCGGAAAAGGGCGACGCCAAATGGCTCGACCAGCAGGGCAGTTTCATGGCCGCTGTCGCGGCGGGGCCGGTCTTCCGCCTGCTCGGCGCGAAGGATCTTGGCGTCGCCGGAGATTACCGGACAGTGAAAATGCCCCCGGTCAACACCGGTTTGCTGGACGGCCACCTGGCCTGGCGCCAGCATGACGGCGGCCACACGGACGGTCCGAACTGGAAACACTTCATCCCCTGGGCCGACCGCCTGCTCGGCCACCGGCCCCCGGCCCCCGCTCCCTGGCGTCCGGCGGAGAGAAAGGACGCCAATTCGCAGGCCGCCCACGCCCAGCTCGTCGAGAAAGCGGCCAGGGGCGGCATCGACGTGTATTTCGCGGGCGATTCCATCACCCGGCGCTGGGGCGCGACGGATTACCCGCACCTGCTCGCGCATTTCCGGAGCCAGTTCTTCGGGTGGAACGCCGCGAACTTCGGATGGGGCGGCGATTCGGTGGAGAACATCCTGTGGCGGCTGTGGAACGGCGAGCTGGACGGCGTGCGGCCCAAAGTCATCGTGCTCCTCGCGGGCACCAACAACGTCGGGTACGGGCCCGTTGCCGAGGGCGATTCGGTTCGCGCGGCCCGCATCGTGAAAGGCATCCGGGCGGTGCTCGACGGCATGCGCGAAAAGGCGCCGGACGCCGTCATCATTCTGACGGCCGTTTTCCCGCGCAACGACCACCCGTACGCCATGCCTGTGATCAACCGCGTCAATGCCGCCCTGCCCGGCCTGGCGGACGGCAGGACGATCCGGTTTCTGAATGTCAATGACAGGCTGGCGGACGCGGACGGCCGGCTGTTCGACGGCATGATGGACCCGGACAAACTGCACCCCGCGCTCCCGGCCTATCAGGTCTGGGCCGACGGCCTGAAGCCGATTCTGACGGAACTGCTCGGACCGCCCGCGGCCGAGGACCACGCGCCTCCCGCGACGGGGAATCCGGGGCTTTGAAACAGTTCCGAGTTCCGGGTTCAACGTTCCGTGTTAAATACATTGACCGGTTACCTGACTTCCATCAACCCGGAACCGCTCTTTCTTTGATTCTTTAATTTGTAGGTCCGATATGCCGAGCGCTTCCCGGCGAGGCGATCGGACAGATTCATCAAGATGTCCGAAAGCCTCAACCGCTTCGCGGTCTCAACATTTCGGACCTGCAACTGGAGAAAAGGCTGTGACCTACTGGAATCCGGACGCCTATATGAAATTCGGAAACGAACGCACCCGTCCTTCGATCGATCTGGTCGGAAGGATAGACCTTGCGGATCCCGCGTCCGTGGTGGATATCGGATGCGGACCCGGCAACAGCACGCAGGTGCTGAGGGAAAGATGGCCGAAAGCGTCCGTCATCGGCCTGGACAGTTCGCCGCGGATGATCGAAAAGGCGCGGGCCGCGTTCCCCGCCGGAGAATGGGTGCTGGCCGACGCCGCGTCCTGGGCCCCGGACGGGCGATACGACCTGATCTTTTCGAACGCCACTTTGCAGTGGATACCCGATCACGACGCCTTGATCGGCCGGCTTTTCGAACGGGTGGCCCGCGGCGGCGCCCTGGCCGTTCAGGTGCCGGCCAACAGCGGCTCTCCCCTGCACCAGGCCCTTCTCCGCACGGCCCGTTCCCCGGAGTGGCGGACAGCCACGGCCGGATGTGAAAACCTGATCACCTACCAGGACGCGGCTTTCTACTACG
Organism: bacterium; assembly: GCA_030372965.1. Taxonomy (GTDB): domain Bacteria; phylum Zhuqueibacterota; class QNDG01; order QNDG01; family DTFT01; genus JAFGAX01. The sequence goes on along the minus strand of JAUCQC010000206.1, from coordinate 435 downwards.
ACCGTCTCCGTGGCCGGACGGGACGGCTGGACATCTGGGAAACCACCTATTTCCACGTCATGGAATCGCGGCGGGACCTCGTGGAATGGTACGCCAGCACCGGTCTCCGCCCCTATCTCGAGCGTCTGGCGGGGGATCATGAACGGGAAGCCTTCAGGAACCGGGTACTCTCGGAATGCGAATCCGGGTATCCGCTCCGGGCCGACGGCCGCGTCCTGTTCCCGTTCAAGCGGCTGTTTTTCGTCGCGTACCGGGACTGAATACTTGGACGGAAGCACCCTCAACATTGACGGATCCGGCGATTTGATGCCGGACTGATGAAGGCACGCCGTCTCTTCCACTCCGAGTGAACCGCTGACCTGAATCGAGAATGACCATGCCCCTGTCCGGCGCTCCCCTCACCCCTTTCCCCCGAATGCTCTCCCTCACCGTGAC
>JAUCQC010000205.1 GCA_030372965.1 bacterium | reverse complement strand
TCGGAGATGTGTATAAGAGACAGGCACGGGCGGGAGCCGTTTCTCGCGCGAGGCCCTGTCCAGGCAGGTGAACGGTCAGGGCATTCTCGGCATGATCACCGGGGTCAATGTGGACCCGGTGGCCGGGGAAGGCGCCGGCCTGGACGGCGGTCTGGACGGCGAGGTCGGCGACATTCTGTCGTCGCTCAACGAGGGGGGCGGCCGCGGGGAGGGGTCGGGAGGCGGAACCGGTGGAAGCGCCGGCGGAGGGGCGGACGGCGGCCAGTCGGCGCGAGGCGGCCGCACCGGCGGCATGGCGGACATCAATGACGTGGTGGTGGAGCTCGGCTCGATGCGCCTGGGATCGGCGTCACGGAAGGGCGCGCTGAAAATCGACCGCACCTCCGACGTGTCAGGCGCGGCCCAGCGAAACACGGCCCGGAGCCCCGAGTCGCTCCGCGAGGTCACGCTTCGCCACGTGCCGGCCATCAAATACTGCTACGAGCGGTCTCTGCGCCAGAATCCGGGGCTCGCCGGAAAGGTGGTCGTGCGCATCACCGTGGACCCGGACGGGACCGTGTCCGACGTCTCCGTGGTCTCCTCCACGCTGAACGATGAGAAGGCCGAGCAGTGCATCCTGTCCCGAATCCGCCAGTGGAAGGATTTCGACCCCATCGCTCCGTCCGAGGGCAGTGTGAGCTTCAAGCAGACGTACGCGTTCGGGTCTTGATTTTCAGCTATGCAAAGAGTATATTTTCCGTTTCAGACAGTTCAAAGTTCAAGGTTCAAAGTTCAAAGTCCCCGCCCAACCCCATTTTACAGGTGTTTTTTTGAACATTGAACTTTGAACTTTGAGCTCAGAATCCGTCCAATCACCAGAAATCCAGATCTTCAAATCAAAACGCAGCGGAGAGAAATATGCCCTGGCAATGGCGCCGCACGCACACCTGCGGCGGTCTGACGAAGCAGGACGCGGTAAGCAGGGTCACCGTCGGCGGGTGGGGCGCGAACCCGCGCGACCACGGCGGCGTGATATTCGCGGACCTGCGCGACCGGTACGGCGTCACCCAGGTCGTCTT
>JAUCQC010000204.1 GCA_030372965.1 bacterium | reverse complement strand
ATTACAGCGTGCGGTACACGAGCAGGCAGGCCGTTTCCAAATTCGACGTGGATTACAACTGCTGGTGGGAGTCCTCGGGTCCGATCGCGCGCATCGAAAACACGGACTATGATTACAACTCCAAATGGTCCACGTACAGGTCCATCACCCGGCACGACAGCCATTCGATTCACGCCGACCCTCTGCTGAATCCCGATCATTCCCTTTCCCCGGCTTCGCCCTGTATCGACTCGGGAACCGCCGATGTTTCCGTGTTGGATGATTTCAACGGCCGTCCGCGTCCCCTGGGGGCGGGAATCGACATCGGCGCGCGTGAATTTTCCGGGTCGCCCGGCATGGATCCCCGGCCGGCACGGTCCGGGACGGTGCGGTACCGTATCTTTCCGAATCCGGGCCGGTCTTTCGTGCGAATCCGTCCATCCGGCAAGGATGGGCGGATTCGCGTGACCGTGTTCGACGTTCTGGGCAGGCGGGTGGGGGAGCCCAAGCCTGTTTCGGATTCGGGGCGCATGAATGCGGACGGTCTCGCGAAAGGCCTGTACTTTCTGAGGCTGGAGGACGGCGCGGGAGTCGAGATCGTGAAATGGGTCAAGTATTGAGTGGACGGTCGAGGGGCGCGGGAACAGGAGAAATAGAACGGTATCGGGGCGACGGCACGCAGCCGGGGACGCCGAATAAACACAGGAGGGACCCATGAAAAAAACGCTGATCGTTTCCGCGGTTCTGACCGCGCTGTGCGCCGGCGCGCACGGTCAGACTTATTTCGAGCATGTCCAAGACGGGTGGGGCTTTGCCATGCAGTCCTGCAGGCCGGCGTTGGGCGATCTCGACGGGAACGGCCGTATGGACATGCTGGTCGGAACCGCCGACGGGAACCTCGTCCATCTTGAACAGACCCAGGCCGGCGCGGAAACCTTCGTCCTGAAATCGGAGGATTTCTGCGGCATCTCGATCGGTGAATTCACCGCTCCCTGCCTGTCGGATCTTGACCGGGACGGTCTGGCCGATCTGATCGTCGGGTCCGAAGGACGCGTTCTGCGGCATTACGAACAGTCGGAACACGGTTCCCTCCTGTTCGGGACCAAAGCCGATTCCTTCCTCACGGACCCCAATCTCGGTATGCTGACGCCCACGATGACCGATTTCGGCGGCGACGGCATCCTGGACCTGATCGTCGGCACGGACGAGGGCGTTTTGCGGTATTACCGCCAGGACGCGGCGGGATCGACCGGTTTTTCCCTTGTTTCGTCCATGTTCGGGTCCACGGACTTCGGATTCCGCACCGCGCCGTCGCTGATCGATCTCGATTCGGACGGCCTGCTGGACCTTATCGTCGGGGAGAACGGCGGTCATTTTCTGCACTACCGGCAAAACGCGGAGGGTGACACGTCCTTCATCCGGGTCACGGAACGGTTCTGCGGGATTTTTCTTGGCTACATGGCCGGTGCCGCATTCACTGATCTGGACGGCGACGGTCGAATCGACATGATCACGGCAAACAGCCATGGCCGGCTGGGAAGGTACGAGCAGGATCCGACGGACCCACTGTCCTTCCGGGCCGTGAACGCGGATCTTCTCGGGAACATCGACGTGGACTCGTGGGCCGCTCCGGCCGCGGCTGATCTGGACCGGGACGGCCTGATCGACCTGTGCGTGGGCATGGACAAGGGCCGCATCTGGCGATTCGAACAGCAGGCAGCCGGATCCGTTCTCCTTTCGCCGGAGGAAGAGCGCTGGAACGGCTGGGATGTCGGTAACTTCGCAAGACCCGCGTTCACGGATCTGGACGGAGACGGTCTGATCGATCTGATCATCGGGGAAATGTCCGGCCGTCTGATCCGGGCCGAGCAGGATGGAGCGGGTTCCGCCGTCTTCGACATTGTATCGGAAAAACTGGACGGACTGGCTCTGCCCCAGTACGCGAGTCCCTGCGTCACGGATCTCGATCACGACGGACTCCTGGAACTACTGGTCGGGGGAGAAAGCGGAACACTGCAGCATTTCGAACAGGACGCTCCGCGAGACACGTCGTTCACGAGACGGAGCGGGTCGTTCAACGGCATCGACGCGGGCCGGCGGGCCGCGCCGGTGCTCACGGATATCGAACACGATGGTTTGCTCGATCTGGTGATCGGGAACCGCGAGGGGACTCTGCTCCAATTTGAACAGGCCGCGCCGAACGACACGGTTTTTATCCCGGTGACCGGGCCATTCTCCGAAATCAAGGTCCGCGGGGCATCGGCGCCCGTTTTCACGGATCTTGACGGGAACGGCCTGGAGGACTTGATCGTCGGGGACAGCAACGGCGGTTTGCATTTTTTCGGCAGGTCGCTGGACGGCGGAATCGAAGACAGGCCGCGGGGAGGCTTGAACCCTTCCTCACTCCGGCTGTATCCGAATTTTCCAAATCCCTTCAATCCTTCGACGCTGATCCGGTACGACCTTCTCGTCCCAGGGGACGTGACGGTTTCGGTGTTCGACGGCCTCGGCCGGGCCGTACGGACGGCCCGCTTCGTCAGCCGACCCGCGGGACCGCACGATTTCCGTTGGGACGGGAAGAACGATCAGGGATCGCCGGTTCCGGCCGGCGTGTACACCTGTTTGGTCGAGGCGGCGGGCTGCAGGCGCGCGGTCAGGCTGGTGCTGCTGAAATGAAAACGGGGTATCCGGTTTCCGCTACGGAGTCTGGCCCCATGGTTCGAATGGATGAAGGGAGCGTGCCATGAAATGGAAGATGTCCGCCATTCTGATTCTGTCGGCCTTCGCGGCAGGCGGGGCGCAGGATGCCATCGTCCCCGGGGACAACCTGGTCCTGGACGGAATCCCCACGGTCCCGGCTTCGCTCGCCGAGGACGTGGGCCGGTACACGGAATTCAGGTCCGCGTCATTCTCGGGTTGGCACCCGGTTCGGAGGGAAATGCTGATCTCGACCCGGTTCGGCGACGTGAATCAGGTCCACCTGGTCAAATTCCCCG
>JAUCQC010000203.1 GCA_030372965.1 bacterium | reverse complement strand
GTCTGGAAGGGTGGAAAGGGGAGGGGCGTCAGTCTGCCGGCGCTCTTCATGAATCACCCCTTCCTGTTCACGCCTCCGGATGTCATTCAGGACGCGGAATTCAGGCGCAGAACGGTCACGGCTTCCGCGGACGACGGATTCCATTCGGAATGGATCGCCACCGACGGCCTGGGGCTGGGCCGCGCGGACCGGCGCACATTCCGGCTCGACCTTCTGCCTTTCGGTCTTTTCATGCCGGACGTGAGGGCCATGGCCGCGGACGCGAACGGTTTGTGGATCGGCGGTCTGCATCCCGTCGAAGCCGAGGGCGGCATCACCTACTGGGACATGGCGAAGGACAAATGGCGCTATTTCGAGGCGCGCTACACGAACGGGCTGAGGTGCGACCAGGTGACCTGCATATCGCCGGATACGGACTGCGTTTGGTTCGGAACACTGGACGGTCTGTTGCGATACGACGGTCAAAAGGGTCAATGGACCGCCTTCACGGTTCAGCGGAATCTGTGGAGCAATGAAATTCACAGAATCGCGGCCGGCGATTCCAGCCTGTGGGTGGGAACGGCCATGGGACTGAACAGGGTCTCCCCGCCTGACCTGACCATCAACAAGGTGCGGGACAGCCGCATCGACCAGAGAGCGGTATATGACCTTTCGGATGACGGGGAATCCGTCTGGATCGCGGCCGAGCGAGGCGCCTTCCGTTTACGGAAATCGGACGGATCGATCGAGGCGCTCGCTGGATACCCGGGGCTGACCGCGGTGGAGGCATGGGCGGTTTCCGTGTGGAAAGACGAGGTGTGGTTCGCCACGGACGACGGCGTGGAGATGCTGAACCGATCGACCGGGGAGTGGACCGGTTTTTCCCGACGGCTGTATCCCACTGGAGGCGTTCTGAACACGATTGCCGCGGATTCGGAGGCGGTGTGGGTGGGCACGGAAGAGGGCGTTCTCAAATTTCTCAAATCAGAGAACCGCTGGCGCAGATTCACGGTGGCGGACGGTTTGCCGCATGATTCGGTTCGATGGATCATTCCGGACGGCGAGTACGTCTGGTTCGGGACAGGGGGAGGCTTGACCCGGTTTTTGTGGGATACCCCGTATCGGATTGATTGAGAAACTCCAGACGGACGAATTCTCCACTCTCGGAAGGTCAGTATTTATTTTGCTTGAAAAGGGAGCGTATTTATTG
>JAUCQC010000202.1 GCA_030372965.1 bacterium | reverse complement strand
CTCGGAGATGTGTATAAGAGACAGATTTTCTGCCCCCGGAATACACCTGGCCGGCCGCGGTAGAAAAACGAGACGGCCGCGAGACCGGTTTCCGCCGGGGACCATTCGCCCTCGTGCGATTCCCGGTGCGGACGCGCACGCCGCTTCCGGTCGTGCCCGAACGTGTCCCGGAACGGCTTGCAGGAATCGTACCGCACGCGGGCGCTTCGGGCCGGCGTGCTGATGTTCCCGAGCACGATGGACTGCGGCGCCCGGTACAGCCTCAGAAGACCTTTGCCGTTGAACCCGTGGTACACCCAGTTGCGCAGGAACGTGTTGTAGGGCCCGTTCGCGCCGTGCGAATTGTCCGCGTACACGAATTCCACGACGTTCTGCTCGAACAGGTTCGCGTAGGGGTACCGGCCGTGCAGGCACAGGTCCGCGCCCTGGAACAGGTTCGGCAGGCCGCGATAGGTCCACGCCTGCCCCCGGGAATAATTGAACGCGAACACGTTTCCGTTCACGCCCTCGCACACGGTCATGGCGTGCCGCAGACGGTCGAACGCGTTGTTCTGGATGAGGCAACGGGACGTGCAGACCTCGAGCAGAATGCCGTATCCGTAGGAGTTCTCGTCCCGGCTGACGGCCTCCGTGAAAGAACTCCCCTCGACGAGCAGGTGGCCGCTCCGGTTCACGCAGACGTGGTGGCGGCAGGTGCCCCGGCTCGCCACGCCGCGGATCCAGCAGTTGACCGCCAGGTCGAAGAGGAAATTGTCCCCGGAATTGTACGCGTTCTGGGACGAGGGCTCCGTGTCCAGCCGCCGGAGCGTGAATCCCTCGAATCCGACGTTCCGGACCGGGTCGATTTTCCGGATCCAGAGCCCGTGAACGGCCCTGTACGTCTTGTTCGCCTCGGTTTCGAGTGACCCTTCGCGGCCCGAGGCCGCCCGGACGCGGGTGATCTCGCCCACATTCTCCGGATCCGCTTCCGGGAATCCGGATTCGCAGAGCCGGACCCAGTCGCCCCTTCCGAACCGGTCCGACAGGCCGGAGGCTTCGATGCGCCGCGTCCGCTTGGGCACGTCCGCTTCGAGCGTCATCTGAACGTCCGTCTCCGCGCCCCTCACTTCGAAGCAGTTGCCGTCCCGGCCGACGCGGAAATCGAAAAAAGTGGAGTCCGCGCCCGCGCCCATGAAAACCACGCCGTTCCCTGCCGCTTCACGTGTGAGCAAAATCCCCTTTTTAAATCCGTAGGTGCCCGCGGGGAAACGGATGACCGTCAGGCCCTTCACGTTCCGCGCTTTTCCGAACGCGGACAGGAGCTTCTCGTCCCAGGTCGCTCCGGTTTCCGCCGTGATGTCGAGAACAACCCTCGCCCGCTTCGGTGTCCCGGGCAGAAGGCCCGCGCCTGTCCAGTCCGTGAACGCCCCGGCCGGCACGAGGGCCGTATCCGGCTCAAGAGTCCCGGGCGGAGTCTGACCGGGCAGGGGTTGTGTCGGATGCAGGCAAAGGAGGGAAAAACAGACAAGGACGGCTTTGATGGAGGGCGTCATGGCCGGCTCCTTCCAGATCGGTTCCGAGTTCCGAGTTCAGGGTTCCGAGTTGCTGATTTTGGACATCCCATTTCGACTTTTCGACCCGGAACTCGAAACTCGGAACCCGGAACTGTTTTTATCCCATAAACAAAACCTTGCTTGAAAAGTTGGGATCCGAGGTCAGGTTCACGCCCAGCTTCCGGAATCCGACTTCGTCGCCGGGCGTGGGGATGTGCGTCATGTGCGCCTCGCATCCCCTCAGCTCCTTCAGCTTGAGCATGGCCGCCTCTGCCGTGGGATTGGTCGCCGCGCTGATCGAGAGCGCGACCAGGGTCTCCTCCAGGTCCAGGCTGATTTTCGGGTGCTCGTACACGTCCTTCTTGAACCGGCCGATGGACTGCGTGATCGCGGGCGAGAGCAGGTGGATTTCGTCCGGAACGCCGGCCAGGTGCTTGATGGCGTTCAGCACCAGGCTCGACGCCGCGTGCATCAGGGTGGAATTCTTCCCCGTGATGCACGTGCCGTCCTTCAGCATCACGGCCGCCCCGCAGAACACGCCCTGGTCGCCCTTGTTCCTGCGCTGGGCCTCCAGGGCCGCCTCGCGGGCCGGCATCAGAACCGGCCGCGATTCGGGCTGCAGGCCGAGCTCCTTCATGAGCAGTTCCACGCGCTGAACCGTCTCCTTGTCGGCCAGGCCGGTCGCGTACTCGCAGGCGTGCCTCAGGTACCGCCGGATCACCTCCTGTTTCGCGGCCCCGCAGACGACGCCGTCGTCCACGATTCCGAATCCCGCCCGGTTGACGCCCATGTCCGTCGGCGATTTGTAGGGCGATTCGCTGTCCGTGATCTTCTCCAGAATGCGCCGCAGGACCGGAAAGACTTCGACGTCGCGGTTGTAGTTGACCGTCACCTCGCCCGTCGCTTCGAAGTGAAACGGGTCGATCTGGTTGAAATCGCGAAGATCGGCGGTCGCGGCCTCGTAAGCCACGTTCACGGGATGCTTGAGCGGCAGGTTCCAGATGGGGAACGTCTCGAATTTCGCGTATCCGGAAGGGAATCCGCGCTGGTGATCGTGGTACAGCTGGGACAGGCAGGTCGCCAGCTTGCCGCTGCCCGGGCCGGGGCCGGTCACCACGACCAGCGGCTTCTCGGTGTGGATCGGCTCGTTGGCGCCGTATCCCTCCCGGCTGACGATCAGGTCCACGTCCGTGGGATACCCGCGCGTGGCGCGGTGGGTGACCACGCGGACGCCGCGCCGCTCGAGGCGGTTCTTGAACAGCGTGGCCGAGGGCTGGTTGTCGAACCGGGTGATCACGACCGCCCGGACGTCGAGCCCCCATCCCCGCAGGTCGTCGATGAGCTTCAGCGCGTCGGAATCGTAGGTGATGCCGAAATCGGCGCGTATCTTTTTCCGCTCGATGTCGCCCGCGTAGATGCAGAGAACGATGTCGGCCTTGTCCCTGAGCTGCTGGAGCAGGCGCATCTTCACGTTGGGGTCGTAGCCCGGGAGCACGCGCGCCGCGTGATAATCCCACAGCAGTTTGCCCCCGAACTCGAGGTACAGCTTGTTGTGGAACCGCCGGACGCGTTCGAGAATGGAGGCCGTCTGTTCCGCGAGGTATTTTTCGTTGTCAAAACCGATGGAGTGCGCCATGATCCGCCGCCGTATTGGGGAAAGGGTGAGTGGGATGAAAAAAGGGGCCCTTCCGGGCAGGCAGGCCGGAAGGGACCTTCCGCGTCCGATCGGCGTCTCCGGATGAAAAACTCCGCCCCTCACACAGGAAAATTGCCACAGAAAAACGTCCGTGGCAATCGCGTGCCGGGGGAGAGAATCGAACTCTCATGGACCGAAGCCCGGGGGATTTTGAGTCCCCTGCGTCTACCAATTTCACCACCCCGGCGAATCCTTCGAATATAAACAAAAAACGTCTAATGTCAAGCGGAAACTGCCTGTTACCCCTTGACATTGCACCTTGAATTTTCGATATTTATGCTGTATCCTGAACCGCGGAGGCCCCTCATCATGCCCCTGTACGAGTACCGTTGCGCCGACTGCCTCGCGAAGACGACCGTGCTGGTCCGCTCGACCGCGGACACCGCGGCCCCGGCCTGCGGAAAGTGCGGTTCCCGGAATTGCGTCCGCCTGTTCTCGCGCTTTGCCGCGCCCCGTTCAGAGGAAAGCAGACTGGAGCGCATGGCGGATCCGTCCAATTGGGGCGGCCTGGACGAGAATGACCCGGGAAGCGTGTCCCGTTTCATGAAGCGCATGGGCCGGGAGATGGGTGACGAATTCTCGGAAGGCGTCGGCGGGGGTTTCGACGAAATGGTGGACCGGGAGATGTCGGGACAGGGGGACGGCGCGGCCGGACCCGGTCCCGAACCGGATGCCGGATCGGCCGGCGGACCGGACGGCGCGATCGGCGACGCCTGATGGCCGCGGTTTCCCCCGCGCTCCCGGTCAAGGCGGTCTGCGCCGTGACCTTCTCCGCCGGCATCCGGTGGGAGGACGCCGTGTCCGGACTCGAGAACCTGCTCGGACCCGCGGACGGGACGAGCCCGGTTTTCCCGTTCGACTTCACGGATTACTACAGCGGTGAAATGGGCCCGGGCCTGCGCAAACTGTTCGTGAGCTTCGAGACCCTGATGGCTCCCGGCGATCTGGCGCGTGTGAAGCGCGCCTCCAACGGCCTGGAGGCCGGATGGGCCGTGGACGGACGCAGGCGCGTGAACCTCGACCCCGGCTACGTGACCAGCGCGAAGCTGGTCGTGGCGTCGGCCAAGGACTTCGCGCACCGGGTCTGCCTCGGCGACGGAATTTACGGGGACGTCCAGCTCCAGTACCGGCACGGCCGGTGGCGGCGGTCGGCCTGGACCTTTCCGGACTACCGGACTCCCCTCGCGTTCGCGTTCTTCACCGGGGTCCGGGACCGGTACAATCAACAGGAAAGGCGGTTGCGACATGCGGTACCGTGATGCGGGAGTGGATATCGACGCCGGCGACGAGGCGGTGAAGCGCATCAAACGCGACGTCCGGTCCACTTTCGGCCGGAACGTGCTCACGGACATCGGGATGTTCGGGGGATTCTACGCGTTCGACAAGTCCGGATGGCGCAGTCCGGTGCTGGTCTCTTCCATCGACGGCGTGGGCACCAAGCTGAAGGTCGCGTTCATGGCCAACCGGTACGAGTCGATCGGCGAGGACCTGGTCAACCACTGCGTGAACGACATTCTCGTCGGCGGCGCGCGGCCCCTGTTCTTTCTGGACTACATCGCCTGCGGCAAACTGGACCCGAAATGCGTTCAGCAGATCGTCTCCGGAATGGCGAAGGGTTGCCGCGCCTCCGGATGCGCCCTCATCGGCGGGGAGACCGCCGAGATGCCGGGTTTCTATCAGATCGGCGACTACGACGTGGCGGGATGCATCGTCGGCGCGGTCGAGAAGAGCCGGATCCTCGTCGGCAAGCGAATCCGCAAGGGCGACACGCTGATCGGCCTCCCCTCCTCGGGCCTGCACACCAACGGCTTCTCCCTCGCCCGGAAGGTGCTCTTCGAACTCGCGGACTACGACACGGAGGACGTCATTCCGGAGCTGGGGACCACGCTCGGCGACGCCCTGCTGGCCGTGCACCGCAACTATTTTCCGCTCGTCCATCCCCTGCTCGGCCGTTTCGACATCCGGGGCATGTCGCATGTGACGGGCGGCGGACTCGTCGGCAACACGAGCCGGGTTCTGCCCAGGGGGCGGTCCCTGAAGATCGACTGGAACGCGTGGACGGTTCCGCCGGTGTTCCGCCTGATCCAGCGGCTGGGAGACGTGCCCGAGGACGACATGCGCCGGACCTTCAACATGGGCGTCGGGTACGTGCTGATCGTCCCGCCGAAAGAGGCGGACGCGGTGATGGCCGCGCTCCGGCGGAAAAAGGAGAAACCGGTGGTGGTGGGGGAAGTGGCGTGAAAAACAGTTCAAAGTTCAAGGTTTAAAGTTCAAAGAGGAACAGTTGCAGATAGAGGGGGGTGTCATCCCCGAAATCTCTTATCGGGGATCCAGGGGCGGGGAAAATCGGTTCCGGGTTCCGGGTTCCGGGTTCCGGGTTCCGCGTTCCGGGTTACGAGTTCGGGATTCGTATTGCCCGGTGAAAAAAATCGAAAATCTTCAATCGCCAATCTTCCATCGTCAATGAATTGAGGAACGACACTCTGTTCCGATCCCCCTTGACTAGAAGGAATCCCCCATGCTCTCCCTGCTTCTGATCCTGCTCCTCAGCTATCTCGCCGGCTCCATTCCCACCGCGATCATGGCCAGCCGGCTGGTGATGAAGGACGACATCCGCAATCACGGAAGCCGTAACGCGGGCGCCACCAACGTGTACCGGGTGATGGGCTGGAAGCCGGCCCTGGTCGTGGTGCTGATCGACATCGGCAAGGGGGTTCTGGCCGCGCTGCTCATCTCCGGACTGCGGATCGATCCGCTGTCCTGGCATCCCGTGCTGGTCCAGATCGCCGCGGGCACGGCCGCCATTCTCGGGCATGTCTGGACGGTGTTCGCGGGGTTCCGCGGAGGCAAGGGCGTCGGCACGGCCGCGGGCGTCTTCCTGTCCATCGCGCCCCTGCCGGTGCTGGCCGCTCTGGCCGTGTGGCTCATCCTGCTGTTCTCGACCCGCATCATGTCCGTCGCGTCGCTGGCCGCGGCCCTGACCCTGGGCATCGCGCTGACCGTCCAGAAGGCGCTGTTCCGGCCGGACATCCCCGGTTTCCTCGTCGCCGGCACCTGGGCGGTCGTCGCGCTCATCGTGTTCACCCACCGGTCGAACCTCCGGCGGCTCGCCCGGGGCGAGGAACTGAGGCTCGGGTCCTCCTCCGGCCGTCCGAAGGGCGGCGCGTGAGCGCGCGGATCGGGGTCATCGGCGCGGGCGGATGGGGAACCGCGCTTTCGCTCCTGCTGCACCGGAACGGCCACGACGTCGATCTCTGGGAATTCTTTCCGGAATACGCGGAACGCATGGCCGCGCTCCGCAGGAACCCCGACTTTCTCCCCGGCGTCGAGATTCCCGAGGGACTCCGGATCACCTCGGACCTCGGCGCGGCCGTGCGGGACAAGGACGCGCTCGTGTTCGCCGTGCCCTCGCACGTTCTCCGGCGCGTGGCGGTGCAGGTGTCGGGCTTCGGGATCGGGCGCTACCTGGTGATCAGCGCGGTCAAGGGAATCGAGAACGAGACGCTTCTCCGCATGTCCGAGGTGCTCCGCGAAGCCTGGGCGGGCCTTCTGCAGCCGGACCGCATCGTGGCCCTTTCCGGCCCCAGCCACGCGGAAGAGGTGAGCCGCGGCATACCGACCGCGGTCGTCGCGGCCTCCGCCTCCGAGGTCTCGAGCCGGACGGTTCAGGACCTCTTCCGCGGCCCCTCGTTCCGCCTGTACACGTCCTCGGACGTGATCGGCGTGGAGCTGGGCGGCGCCCTGAAGAACGTCATCGCCATCGCGGCCGGCATCAGCGACGGCGTCGGCTTCGGGGACAACACCAAGGCGGCCCTCATGACGCGGGGCATCGCCGAAATCTCGCGGCTGGGCGAGGCGATGGGCGCGGCCCCGGGGACATTTTCCGGCCTCTCCGGCACGGGGGACCTCATTGTCACCTGTTCCAGCCGGCACAGCCGCAACCGCCTGGTCGGGGAGCAGATCGGTTCGGGCCGATCCCTGGACGAGGTGCTCTCCGGCATGAAAATGGTGGCCGAAGGGGTCCGCACCGCCCGGTCCGCCATGGACCTCTCCCGGAAACACCGGGTGGAAATGCCCATCACGCGGGAGGTGGTCGAAATCCTGTTCAACGGCAAGGACCCCAGGCGCGCCGTGGCGGAGCTGATGACGAGGGAGCCTAAAAAAGAAAGTTAGAAACAGTTCCGGGTTCCGAGTTCCGGGTTGAAAATTGAGGGAGGATTTGTTGTCGACTTTCCGTTCGATCGAGGAAATCGATGTCTGGCAGAGCTCCAGAGTCTTGATCAGGGAAATATATTCACTATCAAAAAAGCCGCCATTCTGCAGGGATTTCGCGCTTCAGAATCAGATCCGTAAAGCCGCCGTATCGATCGCTTCGAACATCGCGGAAGGATTCGAAAGAAGCGGGAACCGGGAATTCATCAATTTCTTATCGATCGCCAAGGGATCCACAGGAGAAGTGAAAACACAGCTTTATGTAGCGCTCGACATGGGATACATAACAATAGATGAATTCGACACGGCAATTGCGATGTTGAATGACATCAGCAGAAGAGTCGGTGGACTGATGAAATATCTCGGAGAATCACGGATGAAAGGCCACAAATACAACCACCTCCAGAAAAACGCACCTCCAACATCCTGCATTCCTGATTGAATGAATACTGAGGGGAACCGGAGAGCTTTGTCTCGCTTCTCGTAACCCGGAACCCGGAACTCGGAACCCGGAACAATTCGAGGTTTACAGATGAACAAAACCTACATCTCCGACGCCGGAAGATTCGAGGGTCAGGACGTCACCGTCAACGGCTGGCTCTACAACAAACGCTCCAGCGGAAAACTCTGGTTCCTGCTCGTGCGGGACGGGACGGGGCTCATCCAGGCCGTGGTCTCGAAAGCCGACGTGCCCGAGGAGAGCTTCGCCGCCTGCGAGCGGGCGACCCAGGAGTCCTCGCTCTCCGTCTCCGGCCGGATCGCGCCGGACAAACGGGCGCCGGGCGGTTACGAGCTTCAGGTGAAATCCGTCGTCCTGCACCAGACCGCCCTGGACTACCCCATCACGCCCAAGGAGCACGGCACGCCTTTTCTCATGGACAACCGCCACCTCTGGCTGCGTTCCTCCAGGCAGACCGCGATTCTGCGGATCCGGCACGAAATCATCCGGGCGATCCGGGACTTCTTCGACTCCAACGGTTTCACCCTCGTGGACGCGCCGGTTTTCACCCCGGCCGCGTGCGAGGGCACGACCACCCTGTTCGAGACGCAGTATTTCGACGAAAAAGCCTTTCTGACGCAGAGCGGACAGCTCTACATGGAGGCTGCGGCCATGGCGCTCGGCAAGGTCTACTGTTTCGGGCCGACTTTCAGGGCTGAAAAGTCCAAAACCCGGAGGCACCTGACCGAGTTCTGGATGGTCGAACCCGAGGTGGCGTACGCGGATCTGGACGACGACATGGCCCTGGCCGAAAATTTTCTCAGCGCCGTCGTCGGACGGGTTCTGGAGACCCGGAAGGAGGAGCTGAAAACGCTGGAACGGGACACGGCGCCGCTCGAGAAAATCACGCCTCCCTTCCCGCGGATCTCCTACGACGAGGCCGCGAAAATGCTGAAGGAGAAGGGCGTGGCGTTCGAATACGGCACCGATCTGGGGGGAACGGACGAGACGGTCATTTCCGAGGCGTTCGAGAAGCCCGTCATGGTGCACCGGTACCCGGCCGAGGTCAAGGCCTTCTACATGAAGAACGACCCGTCGGATCCGTCCAAGGCGCTCTGCGTGGACGTTCTGGCGCCGGAGGGCATCGGCGAGGTCATCGGCGGCGGCCAGCGCGAGGACGACCTGGAAACGCTTCTGGCGAAGATTAAAAAACACGGCCTGCCGGAGCAGGCCTTCGACTGGTACCTCGACCTGCGGAAGTACGGATCCGTGCCGCATTCCGGCTTCGGCCTCGGCATCGAGCGCACGGTCGGATGGATCTGCGGCCTTCCGCACGTGCGCGAGACCATCCCGTTTCCGAGAATGCTGAACAGGCTGAAACCCTGACAATACAAGTTCCGAGTTCCGGGTTTCGGGTTCCGGGTCTGTCTCTTATACACATCTCCGAGCCCACGAGACAGCGCTGTGTATGTCGGTTGGCGTCGTGTGGTTGGATAGAGGG
>JAUCQC010000201.1 GCA_030372965.1 bacterium | reverse complement strand
TGGCCGCCGGGAAGCACTGGGTCGCACAGCGGGTGCCGGACGACGCCGTGGTCGTGCTTCCCAACACCTACGTGGTCCGCGGCGTGTCCGCCGGCGACACGGGGAATTTCATGCTCTCGTCCGAGGACCCCGTCGCTTACGCGCGGTCCGCGGGCTGGTGGTCGCCCGATTCGGACGGCGCCTTTGATTTCAGCCGGGCGTACCGCACCCGCGCTTCCGACTCCGAGGCACTGGAGAAGAGAAGCTTCGACCTGCGGCAGTGGCGCGGCCTGTCCATGCTGACGGGCCGGCGGATCCCCGAGGAGGAGGCTGAGCGGAACGGGCTTCCTTTCTCAATGAGGCCCGGGAGGAAGGTCGGCATCCGGGACGTGATGGCCGTTCTGCGCGATCACTACGAGGGCACCACGCACGCGGTCTCGCCGGGCGAGGGGAAATCGCCGCACGACGGCGGCGAGAGGCCCATCTGCCATGCCGTGACGCTTTTCTCGACAGTCGCCGAACTTCGCGGCGGCGTGCCCGGGCCGATGACGGCCAGGCTCTGGACCGCCTTCGGAAGGCCGGATGTCACGCCCTTCACGCCCTGGTACGCGTGCATCGACCGGACACCGGAGATGTTTCGAGCCCATTTCAAATCCGCGTCCGGATCCGAGGCGGCCGAAGAAGCGTTCCGCCGGCACTTCGATCCCCTGCCCGGAACGTTCACACCCAACGACTCCTCCGCGTTCTGGATTTTAAAAAGAAACGCGGACCGCATCGACCGGGATTATTTCCGGCTCATCGGCGGAGCCGCGGAATGGCGCGCGTCCATCGAGGAGGAAATGTTCCGGACCGCGGACCGGATCGAAAAGGACGCCGTCTCTCTGTTCGGAACGGACCCTGAAGAAGCGGTCCGCTTTCTCACGCGTCAGGTCGATTCGCTCGCCATGGAACCCATCCTGCGTCTCAGGCGTCCGCCCGCGCCGTGAACCGGAAACCGCAAAATCCGGATTTCGCGGCGGACGGCCGGGCCATCCCGTTCTTCAGCCGCCTGCATGTCCGCCTGATCCTCTTTTTCGCCGGACTGCTGACCGCCGTGCTGGCGCTGGGTGGGCTGTCCGTGCAGTGGACCGTCCGGCGGGCGCTGGAGGACGAGCTGGGGCGCAAGCTCGAATCGGTCGCGGGCGCCGCGGCGGCGGCTTTCGACCCCGAGGAAATCGGCTACCTGCTCGCATCGCCGGGCCCCAGGACGCTGGAATATTTCCGGGGCAAGCTCGGCCATTTCAGGGACCTGACCGGGGCCGAGCGCGTCGTGCTCTTCGACGCGAACCGGCGCGTTCTGCTGGACACGCGCGAGGGCTCCGCTTCCGGAGAGGAGCTGTTTTCGCTCCGCTTTCACCGTGAAGCAACGGAGGCGATCGGCAGGCGGGAGCGGTCGCACACGATCCTGTTCCGCGGCATAGACGGCCGGCCGACCATGACGGGCTTCGCCCCCCTGATCCGGGAGGACCGGGTGGTCGGGGGAGTCGGGGTGGACGGAAGCGCCGGGTTTCTCGGCGCGGTCGACGCGCTCCGCAGGCGGCTGTTCCAGATCGCGGCCGCGGGGGCCGCGGCGACCGGACTGCTGGCGTTTTTTCTCGCCAAGAGCATCACGCGGCCGGTCGGGGAACTGGTGCGCGCTTCGGAACGGATCGGCGACGGCCGGTACGACGATCCGATTCCGACCGCAGAGGGCGGGGAGATCGGCCGGCTGGCCCGCACCATGGAGTCCATGCGCCTCCGCGTCGTGGAGCGCGAGCGCGAGCTCAAGGCCATGGTGGCGGGCGTGGCCCACGGGATCCGCAATCCGCTCGGCGGCATCGAGCTGTTCGCCGGACTGCTCGCGGACGAAACCGCGGCGAACCCGGACGCGGTGAAACACGTTGAAAAAGTTACCAAGGAGGTCCGGTATCTCAGGGACATCGTGGACCGGTTCCTGGAGTACGCGCGTCCGGACGAGCCTCACCGGACGGCCTGCGAGGCGCGGCCGGCGCTCCTCGACGCCGCGGGCCTTCTGGAATCCGAATTCCGGGCATGCGGCGTCCGCCTGTCCGTGGACGGTTTTCCGGAAAGCGTCCGGATCCTCTGCGATCCCAGCCACTTCAAGCGCATCTGCCTGAACCTGATGCGCAACGCCGCGCAGGCCATGCCCGCCGGCGGCCTTCTCTCCGTGGAGGCCGCGCCGGAAGGGGACCGGATCGCCGTCCGGTTCTCGGACACGGGCTCAGGCATTCCGGAAGAGGCCCGATCCTCCATCTTCAGCCCATTCTTCACCACGCGGGAAAAGGGGACCGGACTGGGGCTTTCCATCGTGCGCCAGCTCGCCGATGCGAACGGCGGATCCGTCCGCCTCGTCCGGACGGGACCGGAGGGAACGGTGTTCGAGATTGTGATGGAGAAGGGCTGAGTGTCAGTTTAAAGTTCAAGGTTCAAAGTTCAAAGGGAAAAACCATCGCAAATCATCGATTTGCGATTCGCAGAGGGGCCAGTCTCCGAAAATGGAATTAAGGCTTCAGCCTTTCATCAGGAGAAGAATGAAAGGCTGAAGCCTTAATTCCGGCACACGCCTTTGAAACTTGAACTCAGTGAGAAGGAAATCCAGTCATGACCGAATCCGGAAACCGCGCCGCCTTCCGCATCCTCGTCGTCGAGGACAACGACACGCTCCGCGAGGGGATGACGGCCGTGCTCGAAAAGGAAGGCTACGACGTGCGCGCCGAATCGGACGGCGCCGCGGCCCTCCGGGTTTTCGAGGAGAGACCCGCGGACCTGGTGATCACGGATTTCCGCATGGCGGGCATGGACGGCCTGGCGCTCCTCGGCCGGATCAAGGCCCTGAGGGCTGAAACCGAAGTGATGATGGTCACCGCCTTCGGCACGGTGGACCTCGCGGTCGAGGCCATGAAAGCCGGGGCGTGGGATTTTCTCCCGAAGCCCTTTTCCGGGGACGCCCTGAAGCTCAAGGCGGACCGCGTGTTCCGGATCGTGTCCGAGCGCCGTGCCGCCTCGCGCCTGGCGGACGAGAACCTGTACCTGCGGGACGAGTTCATCGGACGGGTGGGCGAGAACGGAATCGTGGGACGGTCGGACCGCATGCGCGCCGTCTTCGCCGACATCCGCAAAATCGCGTCCAGCGACAGCTCCGTCCTGATCTTCGGCGAGAGCGGCACGGGCAAGGAGCTGGTGGCGCGCGCCGTTCACGAGCGGAGCGGCCGAAGCGCGGGGCCCTTCATCCGCGTGGCGTGCGGCGCGCTGGCCGAGGGCATTCTGGAGAGCGAGCTGTTCGGCCACGAGAAAGGCGCGTTCACCGGCGCGGTCAAGCAGACCCCCGGCAAGATCGAAGTCGCCGACGGCGGGACCTGTCTCTTATACACATCTCCGAGCCCACGAGACAGCGCTGTGTATCT
>JAUCQC010000200.1 GCA_030372965.1 bacterium | reverse complement strand
CGCTGTCTCGTGGGCTCGGAGATGTGTATAAGAGACAGATACGACGTGGCCAGGTCGAGCCGGTCGCCCTTCGCCGTTTCCCTGACGACAAACTGCCTGAGCGCGGCATCATACTCCTTCTCCACCACGCGCTCGGGCGAACCGCTCGCGTCTTTCTCCATCACGACATTGCCGCAATCGTCGTACCCGTACTCGATGACGCGGTCCGCCGCCGGCGCCAGGCCCGCGCCCGTGTACGAGGTCCGCTCCCGCGCGAGGTTCCCCCTCTGGTCGTACCCGTACGCGGTCGTGGTCTCGCGGGCCGAGCCGTCGAAGCTCCGTTTCACCGCGAGCCGCGTTTCGTTGGTCCCGGCGAAGCTCTCGTACCCGAAAAACGTCTTCACCGTGGCCGCCGCGTGCGCCCGGTCCTCGTAATGGTCGGTCGCCGACTCGCTCTTCGATATCAGCTCGTACCGGCCGGGCGCAAGCTCCACGGAGCAGGTCCGCGTTTCGGTCAGTACGCCCGCCATAAACGACCGGACTTCCGTCGCGACCGGGAAATAGCTCGTCGGCCGGTCCTGCGCCCCGACCTCCTTCACCTCATAGTCGTATTCCGTGCGCGCATACTCCATGCCGTCGCTCCCCTTCCGGACCGTTTCTCGTACCGCGCCGGCGAGGGCGCGGTTCCGGAGATAATCCTCGTAGGGCATGGCATGGTATCGCGAGACCACGGCCGCGCCGTACGCGTCCATGGCGGTAAACTCGCCGAAGCCGAAATAGTCCGTCTCCTTCACGCCGTTCACGAACGCCGAGAAGGCGCACCCGTTGCGATACCGGTAGCGCGTGACCACGCTCCTGCCGAGGCCGTCGCGCGCGGTCAGCTTCACGCACACCCGGTAGTTTACCGGCAGGTCGGGCACGCCGTCGCCCCCGGTATTGTCGAAGCCCGACGAGTTCTCGTACTCCATCGCGTACGAGCCGCCGATGCCGTTGGCGACCCCGGCAAGCAGGTCGGGCACGGTCCCCTGCGTGAGGGCGAAGTACCACTGGCTCTCCCGCGTATGAAAAAAGCCTATGTCCGTCTTGCCGTCCCCGTTGTAGTCTCCCTGGAGCCACTCGAACGGATAGACCCTCTCGTACAGGTCCGGGCGCGCGATGCGCTCTTCCGCTTCAAGCGGCTCGAGCCGGCAGCCGGACGTCCCCATCACGACGCGCTTCGGCGTGCCATTCTCGTACACCACCGGCGCATTGCCGGAGTCGAAATCGCCGCGGAATTCCACGCCGTCGCCCGGGACGAGATCGCCCGCGGCCGATACCGCGCCGCCATCGATGCGAACCCGGCGGACCGTGACCGGGCCCTGCTCCGGCGCGGTCACGTACACGAGCTCCCGCGCGCCGCTCTCGCCGGACACACGGAACCCGCCGAAGCCCTCGTTCACGAACCGCGGATTGCCCGAGAGCCGCGTAAAGGAGATGGCGCTCCCGTCCCGCGTAAAGAACCCGAAGTACCAGCAGTGTACGGCCGCGGAGAAGTCGACCAGGAGGAGCCCGGCGCGCCCGTCCCCGAACATGCCGCTCATGATCCGGACGTTTTTATTCCGTATGCCGCCGAGGTACGCGGCATCCAGAGCGCCGGCCGCGATCGAAACGCGCCGCGCCGCGCCGCCCCTTCCGAAGAGCACGAAGCCGGGCGTGTCGCGCCGGTCGTCGAGCACGAGCAGATAGTTATCGGTATCCCCGGGCTCGAACCGGTCCATCCAGTACCTGCTTGCGCCGATGTCGAAGGATCCGACCTCGTCCCCGCCGAAATCCGCCACCGGCTCGTCCGCGAACTTCGTGCCGTCGTACCGCACCAGGGAAAAAACATGCCGCTTCCCGCCGAAGAGGCCCTCCTCCGGCCGGTAGTACAGGAGACCGTCGCCTCCACGGTACGGGCGCGGCCTGCCTCCTTCCAGGACGCGGCCCCCTTCCGCGCCGAAGAGCGGGCATGCCAGCACGGGCGAGATGCCTGCCTGATTTTTCAGATAGAAGACTCCCTCGGCGCGCCGGTACACGAGGAGCTCCGTCCCGGCCGCCCCGGTGAAACGGCCGGCCCACGCCTGCTCGCCCCTGCCCCGGTGCGCGTTGCCGTCGAACTCGTACCGGACAGCGGCCGCGCCGGCAGGCCCCGGGACCACCGCCCGCGCCTCGGACACCACGACCTCGTCCGCGGGCAGCGGCGCCGCCAGTATCCGCTCCGGGTCGGGACAGGCGCGGAGGTTCGTATAGGCGCGGTACCGGAAGCCCGAGGCGGATCCCTCGCCGATCCAGAACTTTCCGTCCGTGGACGAGTAGAAGCCGATGTCCGTGCGGCCGTCGCCGTTAAAATCGCCCTGGAGCCACCGCGTGATCTCGCCGAACTGCGGCGCGTCCGAATACACGGAGAAGCTGATGCTCCGGTCCCCGGTCGTTCCGAGCCACCACCGGCCCTCCTCGCGGTCGAGCAGGAGAACATCCGTAAGCCCGTCCCCGTTGAAGTCCCCCGAGAACCGGTCGTGCGCAAACAGGGCCTGCGCGGGCGCGTCGAACGAGGCGTACCGTATCCACAAAAACCGGAACCCGGGCTCGCCGGCGCTTCTCCCGCTTTCGCCGACCCACCATTTCCCCGAGCGCGCGTCGTACACCGATATGTCCGTGCGGCCGTCGCCGTTGAAGTCCCCGGAAAAAAAGCGGACCCGCTCGCGGTCGAGGCCGCGCGCGCTCGTGTCCGACGTGCCGCCGCCGTTCAGGTACGCGTCCGGATTGTAGTCGTCGCGGAACAGGTTCCTGAAGTTCCGCCCGATCGGCAGGAAATCGAAGTACCCGCCGCCGTTGCGCATGAACACCCACCGCCCCGTCGGCTCGTGGAACAGCACCGCGTCCGAGAGGCCGTTGCCGTCAAAGTCGCCGGCAAACCACTCGCACGCGAACAGGTCGAGGGAGAGACCCGTCGACCCGTACCGGTGAAAATCGAAGGTGCGGCCGTTGTGCTCCGCGGTCCACATCTCGCGCGTCCGCGGCAGGTAGAACGCGATGTCGCTCCTGCCGTCGCCGTTATAGTCGCCCGTCACGCCCCCCGGGAGCCACGACAGCTCCTCGCCGCGAAACCGGTTCCCGTATATCCGGGACACGTAGCCGCCGCCGGGGACCGCCTCGGCCGCCTTCCAGTCGCCGGTCACCGGGTCGAAGAACACCATATCCGAGAGGCCGTCTCCGTTGAAGTCGCCCTCGAAGCAGCGCGTCCTGTCCGACGCCTCGCCGGCGTACGGGTTGTCCGCACCGCGCCAGAGGAAATAGTGATCGGCTTCCTCATAGAAAAACTCCGGCGCGGTGGAATGCCGCGTCGACCTCACGGTCCGGAGCAGAGGCCTGCCCGAATCCTCCGAGACACGGTACACGCACTCGTACCGCCACAGCTCGCGCTCGCCGCGTGCCGGGTCGTCCCAGCCCACGCGTACTGCGTCCAGGAGCCGGTCCATGCGCATCGGGAAGCCCGCCGCTTTCGATACGTATGCATCCTCCCGTTTTTTGTATGAGAAGCGCACCCACTGGCGCGCCGGCAGGCCGGCGTTCTCGTTGCCGGTGTAGCGGATTTCTTCGAGATACGGCATATTCCCCTCCCGCCGGTACGACGCGGTCATGAAGTTGCCGTTACGGTCGGTCGAGCGCGAGAAGCTCCAGAGGTACACCCGTGTGCTATCGTCCGGTCGCGCGACCCGGCCCGACGCGTCCTCGCCGTACAGGGTTACAACGCCGTTCGTGTCGAGCACGCGCCATACGCCGCCGCCCGCCGACCCCGACAGCTCGAACCGCGAGAAGCCGGACTCGATCTCGAGCCGGTAGGTACCGTCCTCGCTTTCTGCCGGCCCGCTCACCTTGACCAGGCGCTTCCCGTTGAACATGAAGGTATCGCTATAATCGTACTTGAGCTCGCCGCGCGTCGTGTCGCGGGAGATCGCGCCGGGACCGGCGGACAGGACCCATCCGATGCCGGCGATCCCGTCGCCTCCCGACGACGAGTAAGAGAGCGCCACTGCCGGCTGCATGCCGGCGCGGCCGGCCGGCACCTCCACCGGGTACGCAAGCGCCACGGTCCCGTAATTCCCGATCTGCGGCTGCTGCACGAAGGCCGCGCCGGACAACGGCTCGGGCGCCACAGAAGGGACCGTGTCCGCTCCGGCGTGGTTCGTGGACGCGGACAGGGCCTCGAAGCCCGGGCCCTCCTCCCCGCCCGATGCGTAACCCTCCGCAAGGGCCGCGAGCATCCGCTCGTCCTTTCCGCCCGGGCCGCAGGAGAGAGCGAGCGCAGCAGAAACACTTAATACACTTACTAATAGAAGAATCCGTATGTTCATTGGAGCCACTGAGCGTAAATTTGCGGCCAAAGCCGCATATTACGTAGCAGCGGACAGCAGGGAAAAATTACGAAAAAAATCTCTCATACGTTGACAATATCAACGACTTTCACTATATTATAAATAGACCGACCGTCGGTCTATTTATTATTCATGTTATAGGATCAGGATGGCACGGACACTCAAAAACCATGACACGCGGTTGAACAATCTGCTGGACATAGTTCAGACGCTGTTCATGGAAAAAGGGTACGAAAACGCGACTATTAGCGATGTGCTGGAACGCGCAGGCATCGCCAAGGGCACACTGTACCATTATTTTAAATCCAAGGAGGACATGCTCGACCGCCTCATTGACAGGCTTTCGAAGCGGATCATGGAGCGTATGGACGCGATCATGAAACAACCGGGCATCAACGCGATCGAGCGGCTGAACCTTCTGCTCAGGGAAAACCGCTCCATCAAGATCGGGCAGGGCGCTCTCCTCGCTTTCATTTTAAAGACGCTCTATTCTGACTCGAACATCGTGCTGCGGCACAAGCTCGCGCGGAAGACGGCGGAACTGCAGGTTCCCCTGTTCTCGGAGATCATCGCGCAGGGCAATCGCGAGGGGCTCTTCCATGTCGGCAATGTGGGCGAGACCGCGGTCCTTCTTGCCGAAATGATCATCGGGTTCTCCGAGCCGCTTATCCCCCTCTTCCTGGACCTGCCCCGGAAGAAGGAAAACGCCGGGATTATTCGCAGAAGCTACGGCGCGATGACAGAAGCTGTCATCAGGATACTGGGAGCGGCGCCGTCGTCCATCGTGCTGGTGGACGACGCGGACACGTCCCGCTTCATCGATCTATTCAGCCGGAAGGCTCAGGAATAAAACAGGCGCACGCAAAGGAGGTGATATCATGACAAACGCACAGGCAACCGGAACGAAATTGAACAGGGCCGGGATTTTCCGCATCATCATCATACTGGCTTTCACCGCGTTCCAGATCGTAACGTTCTTTATCGCCGCGGGCGATCCGGGATACGTTCGCGGGTGGATCTATTTCGGCGTGAACCTCGCGTATTTCTTCTTCGCGTTGTTCTACTTCTTCCTGAGGCACCCGGACATGGTCGAGCTTGTCAACGAGCGCGGGAAGTTCAAGCCCGACAACAAATGGTGGGACAAGGTCTTCATGGCGGTATACACGCCTGTTTTCCTCTTCATGCCTGTCGTCGGCGGCCTGGACGCGGTGCGTTTCGGGTGGTCCCGGCTGGGCGAGGCGTGGGTCTACCCGGGCGTCGCGCTCTTTCTCGGCTCCGGCATCCTCGTTGACTGGGCCATGAGAGTGAACCGCCACTTCGAGGTCGGCGTGCGCCTGCAGAAGGACCGCGGTCACGCCGTGGTGTCCTCCGGCCCCTATGCGTATATCCGCCACCCGGGCTACCTCGGCATGATCGGGATGATCTCGGCCTTCCCCCTTATCGTCGGCTCAGCATGGAGCTTCGTGTCGGTCGGACTGATCGCGATCTTCCTCCTGATACGCACGGGATTCGAGGACCGCATGCTCCGGAAGGAGCTGGCGGGTTACGCGGAATACGCCGCACGGGTGCGCTTCCGGCTCGTCCCGTACGTGTGGTAAGGCTTTCTGAAGGCGGGGTTGGCTAACCCCGCCTTCAGAAGGCTACTGCGACTCTTTCCTCTTCTTCAGATTGAGCGCTTCCTTCAGCCCCTTCTCACGTATAACCTTTATCTTGAGGCCCGTTTCTGTAAGCCTGAAAAATCGCTTCCCGTATTTCCTGAGGAGGGAGGGGTCGATCTCGAACCCCAGGCCGGGGCGCGTGAACGGCGCGAGCACGCCGTCGCGCGGGATGATCGGCTCGATGATGCCATCCCTGTACTCTGGCACCCAGGACGGCTCCTCAAGAGGGTATTCCAGCGGGAGCTTGTTGTCGCGGTCGGCCAGCACCAGGTTCCAGTTCACGTAAAAGCCGATGCCGTTGGTCCAGGTGTGCGGCGAGTAGAGACGCTTCTTCTTTTTGCTGGCCTCGATCACCTTCATCACCTGCGCGATGCCCCCGGCGAACGTGGCGTCAGGCTGGTACACGTCGAAGCAGTCCTTCTCCAGCATGATCTTGATCTCATCCCACCCGTAGTTGAGCTCCGCGCCCGAAATCTTTACCTTCGAGGCGCGCTTCAACGCGGCGTTGCCGTCGTAGTCACGCGAGTCGAGCGGCTCCTCCAGCCAATCGAACCTGTTGTCGTGGCAGGCGCGCGCGAACTCCTTTGCCCGCTTCAGGTCCCACTCGGGCACCCGGTCGACGATGGTGACCAGCCAGCCCTGGTTGGCGTCCACGCCCAGGACCATCTTGCTTCCCACGCCTTTGCGCACAACGCTGATGTGCCGGATGTCGTCTTCCAGCCGCGCGTTCTTCACCCGGAGCTTGGCCGTGTTGAATCCGCGCTCCCGCATCGCCAGGAACTCGTCCACGCGCCGCTCCGGCTCGTGCATCTCGCCCGTTGAGCAGTAGACCGGAATGGCTCGCGCCGAACCGCCGAGCAGCTCGTACACCGGCTTGTTCTTCATCTTGCCGATGATGTCCCAGCACGCGGGCTCAATCCAGAAATTGCGCCATCCCAGGTACCCGGCCTGCTTCAGCAGTCCCTGCACCCGGTCGATGTCAGTCGGGTCCGCACCCATCAGGTACCCGCCCAGGAGGTCGCCCAGGCCCTCGCGCTCGCGGCCCATAGCCGAGCCCGCGGAAAAGCCATCGATCCCCTCGTCGGTGCCGAGCCGGATCAGGGTGAAGCGGTTGTGGGTCTGAGGGTAGCCCGGGATCCACGTGGGCCAGAATGTCTTTTTGAGGGGAACGGAGACGTGGTACAGCTCGATCAGCGTGATCTTCATTTAGGACCTCCTGCATGATGATTACACGGCAAATCCGTATATAGTACGGCATAACGAACAACGATACGTCAACAACAATACAGCCCGTTCCACGCAAAAACGCGCAATACGCCCATAAAAAACATTGACATACTCTTCTGCCAGCCGCACGATACAATCATCATTTACATTTCATCAGCGGGGTCATACAA
>JAUCQC010000199.1 GCA_030372965.1 bacterium | reverse complement strand
AGATGTGTATAAGAGACAGGCCGCCTTCGGCCGGGTGGAGACGGACACGGATGCCGGCGGTCGGATCGGCGGCCGCCCCGTGATGCCGGCCGCGGAACGCGAAGAACGCGCGAATCGACGCCAGCTTGCGGGAAACGCTCCGCTTGTTCATGCCGGCCCGCACGAGGCCGGCCAGCCAGTCGCGGACCTGCTCAGGCCCGACCGCGGACGGGTCGAACGCCGCGTCCGGGCTGTCGGCCGCGAGCGATTCCGCGAACTGGGCCAAATCGCTCCGGTAGGCCGCGGCCGTGTGCGCCGAACAGCGCTTTTCCTTCAGCAGATAATCGGAGAACTCGGCGATCGGGCCGGTCACGACCCGCTTGCCGCCCCCGTCTCCGCCTGCTCCTCTCCGGATGTGGCTTTGCATTGCGGACATTGCAGGTATTCGCCCTTCTTTTTGCTGATCTTCTGCTCGAGCACGGGGAACCCGCACTTTTCGCATTTTTGGGCGAGCGGCCGGTTCCAGGTGGCGAACTTGCAGTCCGGGTACCGGGAGCAGCCGAAAAACATCTTGCCGCGGCCGCTCCGCTTCTCCACCAGCGTGCCGGTGCAGCCCTCGGCGGGGCAGGGAACGCCGGTTGAAAGCGGTTTGGTCGATTTGCAGTCCGGATACCGCGAGCAGGCGAGAAAGCGGCCGAACCGCCCCGTCTTGACGACCATGGGAGACCCGCATTTTTCGCAGGTCTCCTTCGTCTCGACCATGTCCTCCTTCAGGGGCTTGGTGAACTTGCAGTCCGGATAGCCCGTGCACGCGATGAACCGGCCGTTGCGGCCCCACTTCACCACGAGATCCTTGCCGCATTTCGGGCACTTCTCGTCGTGCTCCTGCTGGAGCGATTCGCGGATCTCCTCCTTCTTGTCCATGGCCCTGGTCACGGCCTCGTTGAAGGGCCGGTAGAAATCGCGGAGCACGTCCGGGCGCTTCTTCTCCCCGGACTCGATCTGATCCAGTTCCTCCTCCATCTGCGCGGTGAATCCCACGTTGAAGATGTCGGGAAACTGCCGGACCAGGATGCCGTTCACCGTGACCCCGAGCTGTGTGGGGACCAGGGTCCTCGCCTGCCGTTCCGCGTATTTGCGGTCGAGGAGGATGCTGATGATCAGCGCGTAGGTCGAGGGCCGGCCGATGCCGAGCGAGTCCAGCTCCTTCACCAGGCTGCTCTCGTTGAAGCGCGCGGGGGGCTTTGTGAAATGCTGTTCCGGGTCCAGGTCCTGCAGGGAAACCGCGTCCGACTTGCGCACGCCCGGCGGAACCGCGTTGCGTTCACCGGCCTCCTTCTCCTCGACCTCGTAGATCTGCATGAACCCCTTGAAGACGACGTCCGTGCCGATGGTGCGGAACAGGTAGTCCCCGCCCGTGACCTCGAGTATGGTCTGGCGGAATTTCGCCGGCGCCATCTGGCAGGCCAGAAAGCGGTTCCAGATCAGCTCGTAGAGCTTCTTCTGCTGGGGCGTGAGATACTGGGCGATTTTCTGCGGGGGCCGCTTCAGCGACGTCGGCCGGATCGCCTCGTGGGCGTCCTGCGCCGATTTCTTGTTCGAGAACTGCCTGGGCCTGGCGGGCACGTACTCGAGGCCGTATCCCTCGGCGATGGCCTGCCGGGCCTCTTCGACGGCGTCCGCGGAGAGCCGGGTGGAATCGGTTCGCATGTACGAGATGAGGCCGACCCGTCCCTCGGGCAGGTCCACGCCCTCGTAGAGCTGCTGGGCCACGGCCATGATCTGCTTGGTCGTCATCGAAAGCCGCCGCACCGCGTCCTGCTGGAGCGTGCTCGTGGTGTACGGGGGATACGGATTGCGCTCCAGCTCGCGCGTCTTCAGGTCGGAGACGGCGAAGGACAGGCCCCGCAGGATTTCCGAATGGCGCCTCACCCCGGCCTCGTCGGGCAGGTCCGCGTCCTCGCCCGCGATTTTCATCAGCTTCGCCTTGAAGGTTTCCTGTCCCCGCGTCCGGAACTCGGCCTCGATGGTCCAGTATTCGCGGGGCGTGAATTTCGAGATCTGCTCCTCGCGCTCGCACAGGAGCCGGAGCGCCACGGTCTGAACGCGGCCCGCGGACAGGCCGCGGTAGATCGTCTTCCACAGGAACGGGCTGACCTGGTATCCCACCAGCCGGTCCATGACCCGTCTTGCCTTCTGGGCCTCCACCTTGTCGGCGTCGATGGTCAGGGGGTTCCCGATGGCCTCGCGCACCGCCTTTTCCGTGATCTCGTGGAACAGCACCCGCTGGATGCGCGAGTTGCTCGGCTCGATCTCCTCCGCCAGGTGCGCGGCGATGGCTTCGCCCTCCCGGTCCGGGTCGGTGGCGATGAACACCCGGTCCGAATTCTGGGCGAGCTTTTTCAGCTCCTGCAGAATCTTGCCGCGCCCCCGGATCGTGATGAATTCGGGCTCAAATCCGTTGGTCAGGTCGACGCCCAGCCGGTTTTTCGGAAGGTTCTTGATGTGACCGACCGAAGCCTTGACCGCAAAATGCTCGCCCAGGAATTTCTTGATGGTTTTCGATTTCGCGTCGGACTCGACGATGACGAGTGATTTCTCCATGCGGAATCCGTGTTCCTTGACTGTGATGGGGGCGCGCCGCTCAGGCGCCGTGGCAGTGCTTGTATTTTTTACCGCTCCCGCAGGGGCAGGGGTCGTTCCGGCCCGGCGCCTTTTCGACGCGGACCGGCCGGGTCCGGCCCGGCTGAACGCCGGGCGGCAGGCCCTGGGGGGCCTCTCCGCCGCCGCCCGGCCCCGGAACGCCCGCAAAACCCATGCCGGTCGATTCCGCGTGAACCATGGCCATCTCCGCGGGCCGGCGGCGCGGCGCGTATTCGAGCATCGGCTGTTCAACCCGGATCTGCGCCTTGAAGACCGTCTCGACGATCTCCCGGTTGATCTGGCCCAGCATGTCGGTGAACATCCGGAACCCCTCCTGCTTGTACTCGATCAGGGGGTCCTTCTGTCCGTAGGCCCGGAGCCCGATGCCCTCCTTGAGCAGGTCCATCTCGTACAGGTGCTCCTTCCAGCGCTCGTCGATGGTCTTGAGCGTGGCGAAGCGTTCGAGCTGGGCGATCATCTCGGGTCCGACCATTTCCCGCTTGCGTTTGTAGGCCTTCACGGCCGCGGCCGTCACGGTCGAAACCATTTCCTCGGGCTTCAGGCCGGCCAGCTCGGAGTCGGTCTGGGGAAGGGTGAGAAGCATCGATTTCACGAGCGCCTCGCGCAGGCCGGCCAGGTCCCAGCCCGCGTCCCGCGCCTCCTCCGCGCGGTCGTCGACGATCTGGGCCGCCGTGTCCTCGATCATCTCGATGATGTCCTCCTGGAGGTTCTCGCCCTCCAGGGCCCGGTTCCGCCGCTTGTAGATGACTTCGCGCTGCTTGTTCATCACGTCGTCGTATTCGAGCAGATGCTTGCGGATGTCGAAGTTCCGCATCTCGACGCGCTTCTGCGCGCGTCCGATGGACCGGGTGATCATGGGATGGGTGATGACCTCCCCCTCCTCGACCCCGAGCCGGTCCATGACCCCTGCGATCCGCTCCGATCCGAACAGACGCATGAGTTCGTCCTCGAGCGAGAGGTAGAAGCGCGTGGCGCCGGGGTCGCCCTGGCGGCCGGAACGGCCGCGGAGCTGCCGGTCGATGCGCCGGGCGTCGTGCCGTTCGGTTCCGAGAATCTGGAGGCCGCCGTCGCCGAAATCCCGGGCCTTGATGTGCTCGACGCCCTCGCGGACCGTGCGGCTGTCCGCGGGCGCGGCCAGCTCCCTGGGGATGACCACGACCGCGCCGTCCGCGGCGGTTTCCCCGCCGAGCAGGGCCTGTTTCTCCGCGGCCGACTCCGGCGTCCGGACCCGGATGCCGCGCTCCGCCAGCTTCTTCGAGACATCCGCCGCGTTCTCGGCGGGCAGTTCGTGAATGAAGACGGTCCGGCCGCGGGACTGAAGGGTGGCGGCCTTCTGGACCATCTCGGCGATCCCCTCCTCCGGAAACACGATCACCCCGCGGCCCAGCTTGATGTCCGTTCCGCGGCCGGCCATGTTCGTCGCGATCGTGACCATGCCCGGCTCCCCGGCCATGGAGACGATTTCCGCCTCCTGCTTGTGGTACTTGGCGTTCAGGACGGAATGCCGGATGCCCCGCCGCTTGAGCATGCGCGAGAGGGTCTCCGAAACCTCGACCGAAATGGTGCCCACGAGCACCGGCAGGCCCTGGCCGTGGATCTCGGCGATCTCGTCGATGATGGCGTTGTACTTCTCCCGTTTCGTCCGGTAGACCACGTCGTCGAAGTCCTTCCGGCGGATCGGCTCGTTCGTGGGGATCACGACCACGTCGAGCTTGTAGATTTCCCAGAACTCGCCCGCTTCGGTCTCCGCGGTCCCGGTCATGCCGGCGAGCTTCCGGTACAGGCGGAAAAAATTCTGGAGCGTGATCGTGGCGAGCGTCTGCGTCTCCCGTTCGATCGTCACGCCTTCCTTGGCCTCGAGCGCCTGGTGCAGTCCGTCCGAATACCGCCGGCCCGGCATGAGGCGGCCGGTGAACTCGTCGACGATCATGACCTTCTGGTCCTCGGACACCACGTAGTCGACGTCCTTCTCGAACAGCGAGTACGCCCGGAGGAGCTGGCTGATGTTGTGCAGCCGTTCGCTCTTTTCGATGTACTCGTTCTGGACCGCGTCCTTCCGCAGGGCCTTCTCGGATTCGGAAAGGGTTCCATCCTCGTCGATCTTCGACAGCTCGGTGGCCAGGTCGGGCACGACGAACATGGCCGGGTTGCCGGGCGAAAGGGACTCGCGGCCCTTGTCCGTGAGGTCGATGGTGTGCGCCTTTTCATCGATGGCGAAATACAGCTCGGCGTCGATTTCCGGCATGCGGCGGTCGCGCATGTAATCCGCCTCCACGCGGCGGATGAGTTTCTGGGTGCCCGGCTCGTGCTTGAGCTTGACCAGACGCTTGTTGACGGGCGCGCCCCGCTGGGCCTGGAGAAGCTTGATGCCGGCCTCGTATTCCTTGCCCTCGGCCAGCAGGCGCTCCGCCTCGGCCAACAGCCCGTTGGCCAGGACCGTCTGGCTCTTCACCAGCTGTTCGACCCTGGGCTTCATCTCGGCGTACTTGTTGGTCGATTCGCCGACGGGTCCGGAGATGATCAGGGGCGTCCGCGCCTCGTCGATGAGCACGGAGTCGACTTCGTCGATGATGGCGAAATAGTGCCCGCGCTGAACGACCGTCTCCGGCGAGATCGACATGTTGTCGCGCAGGTAGTCGAACCCGAACTC
The DNA here is from genome assembly GCA_030372965.1 of bacterium. Classification (GTDB taxonomy): domain Bacteria; phylum Zhuqueibacterota; class QNDG01; order QNDG01; family DTFT01; genus JAFGAX01. The sequence goes on along the minus strand of JAUCQC010000199.1, from coordinate 11,322 downwards.
GTTGTTCGTGCCGTAAGTGATGTCGGCCCGGTACGCGCGCCGCCGCGATTCGGGCTCCATGTCGTTGGTGATGTAGTCCACGGTCAGGCCGAGGAACTTGAAAATCTCGCCCATCCACTCGCAGTCGCGGCGGGCCAGGTAGTCGTTCACGGTGACGAGGTGCGCGCCTTTCCCGACCAGCGCGTTCAGGTAGAGCGGCATGGTGGCGACCAGCGTCTTGCCCTCGCCGGTGCCCATTTCGGCGATCTTGCCCTCGTGGAGCACGATTCCGCCCAGGAGCTGCACGTCGAACGGGACCATGTCCCAGACCACGTCGCGGCCGACGACCTTCCACGACTTTCCGACGAGCCTGCGGCAGGTCTCGCGGACCACGGCGAACGCCTCGGGCAGAATTTCGGCCAGGACCTCCTGGGTCTTCTCGAACTCCTCCTTCTCCAGCGCCTCGATCTGCTTGCGGATCTCGTAAAAATCGATTTCGCCTTCGCCCTCGCCCCGGACCGCGGTGAGACGGCCGTGCAGGTCGCGGATGGAGTCCCGGATCGACCCGACCTTCCCCGCGATGGCCGCCCGGAACTCGTCCGTCTTGGCCCGGAGCTGTTCGTCGCTCAACTGCCGCAGCGGCGGCCCCAGGCGGTTGATCGTCTCGACGATCGGGGTCAGCCGCTGAATGTCGCGGGTGTGCTTGCTGCCGAAAATGGCCTCGAACAATTTGCCGAACATGTGGGTCTCCAATGAAAATAGCCGTGCCGCACCGGCAGGGGCGGGGTCAGTCCAGAAGGCCCCTTCCCGTCTTCAGGATGCGGTTCTCCTCTTTGTACCGCCGGTACAGCGCGTCGAGAATGCCGTTGACAAAAGTGCCGCTGTTCTCGGTGCTGAATTTCTTCGCCAGATCGATGGCCTCGTTGATCGTCACTTTGGGGGGAATCTCCTCGAAGTGCAGAAGCTCGGCCAGGGCGAGGCGCAGGATCAGCCGGTCGATCAGCGCCATGCGGCCCAGGTCCCAGTTCTGCGCCGCGGACTGGATGTCCCGGTCCAGCGCCTCCTGGTTCCGCACCGTCTTTCTCAGGAGCGAAGCCGCGAACTCCGCGGTCTCCGGATCCCCGGGCAGGTCCGCGGAAAACGACTCAATCAGCGAGTCGAACCGGTCCCGGTTCATCTCCCAGGCGTACATGCCCTGGAGCACCAGCTCCCGGGCTTTGCGTCGGATTCCCATTCGTTATCCCGCGCTCCGGACCGCGGCCGCTCCGCGGCGCCGCGTCAGATGAAGTGAAGCCAAGAAAGGGAATACGCCCACTTACCGTGAATAAGGTCGAAGAACCGCGACAGGATAGCCGCGGTGACAGGCCCGCGCTTCCCCTTCCCGACCGGAATGCGGTCGACCGAACGGATCGGCGTGACTTCGGCCGCCGTGCCCGTGAAAAACGCCTCGTCCGCGACCGCGAGGATCTCCCTCGGCAGGGGCTCCTCCGACACCTCGATGCCCAGATCCGCGGCCAGGATCATGACGGAATCGCGCGTCAGGCCCGGCAGGATGGAGGCGGACAGGGGCGGCGTGAGCAGGCGGCCTCCGGCGACCACGAACAGATTCTCGCCGCTGCCTTCCGAAAGCTGGCCGTTCACGGTCAGCGCGATCCCCTCGGAGAAGCCGTTGGCCTTGGCCTCCATCTTGATCAGCTGCGAGTTCATGTAATTGGCGCCCGCCTTGGCCAGGGTCGGCAGGGTGTTCGGCGCGGGCCGCCGCCAGGTGGACACGCACACGTCCACGCCGTTCTCCAGCGCTTCCTGCCCCAGGTAAGCCCCCCACTTCCAGGCCAGCACGGCGAGGTCCACCGGACAGGCGGAGGGATCCACGCCGAGCGCGCCGTATCCGCGCCAGGCGACGGGCCGGACATACGCCTCCTTCAGCCCGTTGGACCGGACCACCTGGACGCACGCGTCAACGGTTTCCTTTTCGGAGAAGGGGATCTCCATCCGGTAGATCTTCGCGGAATTGTAAAGCCGCCGGACGTGGTCCTCGAGGCGGAAAATCGCGGATCCCTTTTCCGTCGCGTAGCACCGTATGCCTTCGAACACGCTGGATCCGTAATGAACGACGTGCGAGGCGACGTGAAGCGTGGCTTCGGGCCACGGAACCAGCTTGCCGTTTTTCCAGATTTTCAACGATTCGTCGAATGCCATTTCCAGCCTCCGCATTCAATCCGTCCCCGGCTGCGTTCCCCGTCCCACGCTGTTCCATCATCTCCTTGCTGTACAGGAGAAACTCGCCCGCTGCGCCGTCCGTTTTCCGCGATCCGGGGGACCGGAGCCGGCCCGGGTCAGCGCAGGTCCTTCACCCGGAGCTGCGTGCGGACCTCGTCGTTCCAGTGATTCTCCTCCACCACGAACACCATGTCCAGGTTGGAATCGCCCGGCGACAGGCGGTAGATGAGTTCGCCCAGATCGAATCCGATGGCGTCGTGCACGTCGCCGCCCTGCCGCACCTTGAATTTCAGGTGGTTGCGGCCGACCACGCGCGGGCTTCCCACCACGTTCAGGTTCCTCGCCAGAAAGACGGGCCTCATGTTCTGCGGCCCGAAGGGCGCGAAGCCGTTGAGCAGGCGGATGAACCGGTCGGTGATGTCCGGAAGCGCGATCTCGGCGTCGATTTGAATCCGCTGGGTCAGGTCGTCCTCCCGGATCTGCTCGGCGGCAATCCGCTCGAACCGCTCCCGGAACGGCTCGATGCAATCCTTGCGGATCAGCAGGCCGGCCGCGTGCTGGTGCCCGCCGAAGCTCGCCAGCAGATCCTCGCATTGCTTCAGCGCCGAATGGATGTCGAAACTCGCGATGCTCCGGGCCGATCCTTTGCCGGTGTCGCCGTCCAGGGCGATCATGACCGTGGGCCTGCAGTACTGCTCCACGATGCGCGACGCCACGATGCCGATGACTCCGGGGTGCCACCCCTCCTTCGCGAGCACCAGGGTCCTGCGGGAGTCCAGGCGGCCTTCCGTTTCGATGATGCCCTTCGCCTCCTGGAACGTCATGTCATCGAGGTTCTTCCGGTTCCGGTTCTCCGCCTCAAGCTCCTGGGCCACAACCCGGGACTCCTCCTCGGATCCGGAGATCAGCAGTTGCACGGCCCGCTGCGCGTTGCCCAGCCGGCCGACGGCGTTGATCCGGGGCGCCAGAATGAACACCACCTGCCCCGTTCCGATCGGCTTGCCCAGAATGCCGGACGTCTCGGCGAGCGCCCGGATGCCGGGCCGCTCGAGCCGGTTCATCCGCTCCATGCCGAGCTTCACCAGAATGCGGTTCTCGTCGACCAGCGGCACGATGTCCGCGGCGCTGCCGAGCGCCACCAGGTCGATGTACTGCCGCGCCGCCTCATCCTCGAGCCCGAGATGCCGGCACATGGCCTGGACGAACTTGAAGGCGACGCCCACGCCGGCGAGTTCCTTGAAGGGATAGGTGCAGTCGTTCCGCTTCGGGTTCAGGATGGCGGCCGCTTCGGGAAGCGCGTTCGCCTGCTCGTGGTGGTCGCTGACAATCACGTCGAGCCCCAGCCCGCGGGCCATCCGGATCTCCTCGACGCCCGTGATGCCGCAGTCCACGGTGACGAGGAGCGTGGCGCCCTCGGCCGCGGCCTGCCTGACGCCCGCCGCGGACAGGCCGTACCCCTCCTTCAGCCGGTCCGGGATGTAGAATCCGACGTTTCCGCCGATTTGCCGGATAAACAGGTACAGCAGGCTGACCGACGTGATGCCGTCGACGTCGTAGTCGCCGTAGATGAGAACGCGCTCCCCGCTCCGGACCGCGCGGGACAGACGATCCACCGCCTTGTCCATGTCCTTGATGCGGAACGGATCGTAGAGGTCCTCCCAGGCCGGCTTGAAGAACTTCCGGGCTTCCTCCCGGCTGTGGATGCCCCGGTTGATCAGGATCTTCGAAACGACCGGCGGGAGCCCGAGTTCCCGGGTGAATTCCTGAAGGACTTCAGGATGCGAATCACCGGCGATGAGCCAATGGGGCATCAATTCAATTCCCTTCGTGGGTAAAAAGACCGGCGGCGGAGCTGTAAGCCGAATTCTGTCTTCCAACGAATTGGAAGGGCGATCATTGATCTATGCGGCCTACCCGCGGGTCGGACGAAACGGGTCGCTTCGGCCGGGCGCCGGCTCGCGCCGGCCCCCGATTCCCCGCCTATTTGGCCTTGCTTCAAGTGGGGTTTGCCTTGCATCCGGCGTCGCCGCCGGACCGGTGAGCTCTTACCTCGCCTTTTCACCCTTGCCGGCCGGCCCCGGACCGAAGCCCGCGGCCGTCAGGCGGTGTGTTTTCTGTGGCACTGTCCGTCGCCCCGTCTCCGGGACGCCTCCGATTTCCGGAGCACTTTACCCTGCGAAGTTCGGACTTTCCTCCCCCCGCCTGCAAGCAGGACGGAAGGCGATCACCCGCTCCGCCGCCGGTTTACAAATTCATGAGCCGATGCGGGAACGGCTGCGGATGGCCTGCCGGGCCAGACCGTCGGCCTCGTTGTTCTGTTCCCGCGGCACGTGCCGGATCTGGAATCGGAACCGTCCGGACGCGAGCGCGGCCCGGACCTGGCCAAGCAGTTCCGCCAGATGAGGCTTCTTGACCCGATAGCGGCCGTTGACCTGGCGGACCAGCAGTTCGCTGTCCGAATACACGGTCAGCGACTCGGCGCCGTGCCGGCCGGCCATTTCCAGGCAGAGCAGAAGTCCCTGGTACTCCGCCACGTTGTTGGTGGCATGGCCCAGGTAAACCCCCGCTTTCTCGACCGGATCCCCGGCCTCCGTCTTCAGCACAACCCCGCAGCCGGACTCGCCCGGGTTTCCGAAACAGGATCCGTCGATGTAGGCGACGCATCTGAGGCCCCCCGCGGTCCCGCGGCCCGGGGGTTCCCCTGTCGGCGAGGAAGCGATCATTCGGTCTGTTCGGAGATCTTTTCGTCCCAGATCAGCATGCGGCCGCAGACATCGCAGAGGAACAGCTTCTCCCCTTCGCGGATTTCGAGCACGCGCTGGGGCGGGAGCTTTTTCCGGCATCCGCCGCACGCGTTCCGAACGACCGGCACCATGGCCAGCCCGTTCTTGGCGCGGCGGATCCGTTCGTATGCGGCCAGGCGCTTGGGGTCCAGGCCCCTCAGGGCCTTTCCCCGCTTGTCCTTCAGTTCGAGTTCATCCCGCTCCGTCGCTTCCTGTTTCTTCTGAAGATCGGCTTTTTTCCGCTCGAACTCCTGCCTGAGCTTCTCCATGCCGGCCTTCAACGCTTCGACGGCTTTCTGGCCGGACTCGACCCATTCCATCAATTCAAGCTGGCGGCTCTCTTTTTTCCCGATCTCGGTCTTCACGGATTCGATTTCGTGCGTGACCGCGTCGTATTCCCGGTTCGTCTTGACCTCGAAAAGCTGGTTCTGGTATTTCTTCAGCCTGCCTTCGCAGGCCTGCATGTCGATATTGTTCACATCCGCCTCTCTGCGGAAGTCCGTGAGTTTCTGCTCTTGGTCGGTCAGGTTCTTCTCGGCCTCGGCCAGCTCCTGGTTCAGCCGCCGGACCTGGTTGGGCAGATCCCCCTTGAGCGCCTCGAGGCGCTGCAGCTGGGTGTCGATTTCCTGTAAAATCATGAGACTCTCAATCAGCTGTTTCAAACCGTCCTCCTTGGGGGTGCCCCGTATATAAAAAATGCACTCCTTTGGAGTGCACTGGTGTCGGTACGATCATCGGAGAAAGAGAAGGTACTGTTCGGCTTCGACTGCCCACACTCCAGAAACCCTCCGGCTTTGGTCCGAATATCCGGTGGGCCCAGGAGGACTTGAACCTCCGACCAACGGATTATGAGTCCGCCGCTCTGACCAACTGAGCTATGGGCCCGAGCCAGTATACGCAATTTTTGTTCAAAATTCAACAATTTTTTTCCACTCGGAATCAAGCTCAACCTTCGCATTCTCAAGGGTTTTCCTGATTTGCATCCATTCCTGAGCCAGCCTGTCCCTCTCCGCCGGACCCGCTGTTTTCATCTTTTTATGAAGCGATTCCAGAATCTGCCGGTGGTCCTGCTCGATGAGCCGGAGCACGCAGTCCAGCCCGAACTGTGGAAGCCGCGACGCGTTCTCGCCCTGTTCTGAAGCCAGCCGGCTCAGGACCGCCGCGGTCTTCTCGTCGTCCCTGAACCGGTCAAGCAGGGACGCGGCGTCCGGCCAGCGGCCCGCCTCGAATTCCCCCTGCAGTGCCCTGTAGAGACTGCCCGTCTCGCGGCCGGTGAATCGGTCCGGCGGAACCGCGGAGAATGCCAGCCCGGCCCAGGCCTTCCCCCCGGCGAGCAGAAAAGCCACGAGCCCGGATTCGGCGTTTTCCCGCTTTCCGGGGACCGCCGGCTCCGGTGCCGGAGGCAGACTGCGCTGCTGCGGATCCTGGGCCGGACGCGGCAGTTCCCGCATCAGGAGGTCCTCCTGTATGTCCAGTTTTTCCGCGACGTCCTTGACCGTGAGCTGGCGCTCGACCGGATCCTTTATTTTCGAAACCGTGGAGAGGAGCGTTCGCGCGGCCTCGGCTTTCTCGCGGCTGGACGAGATTCCCTTCCGCTCCCGCATCTGCGAAAGCCTGAAATCGACGAACGACATCGACTTTTCCAGAACGCGGCGCATCGCGTCCGCGCCCTGCCTGAGCAGAAAGACGTCCGGATCCAGTCCCTTCGGAAGCACGGCCACGTCCGCGTGCAGGCCCCCGGCCAAGACCACGTCGATGCCCCTGAGCGCCGCGGCCAGGCCCGCGGAATCCCCGTCAAAAACCAAGGTCACGTTCCGGCCGTACTGGGACAGAAGCCGCACCTGGCCCTCGGTCAGCGCGGTTCCGGAGGAGGCCACGGCATTGTCGAAACCGGCCTGGGCCAGCCGCATCATGTCCGTGTACCCCTCGACCAGAAGCGCGCGGTCCTCGCGCCGGATTCCGGCCTTGCTCTGGAAAAGCCCGTAGAGAATCTGGCTCTTCTGATACACGGGCGATTCGGACGTGTTGATGTACTTGGGTGACTTGTCCGAGGCCGCAAGCAGCCGGCCGCCGAATCCGACCGGCCGGCCGGACGGATTGAGCACGGGAAACATCAGCCGGCCGCGAAAACGGTCGTAGTAGCCGCCGCCTTCCTTCCGCGGCACGGCCAGCCCCGCGCGAAACAGGACGGCCGCCGGCAGTCCCGCGGACTCAGCCTTTTTGATCAGCCCGTCCCACCGGTCCGGGGAATAACCGACCTGAAAAGCGTCGAGCGTCTTCCTGTCGAAACCGCGTCCCAGTATGTACTGCCTGGCCCGCCGGCCCTCGTCGGTCTGCCACAGGCTGAAGCGGAAGAACTCCGCGGCGAGCTGGTTGGCCCGGTACAGATCCTCGATTTCCCGGTTGCGCGCCTCATCCCCGTCCGAAACGGGAAGGGGGATGCCGGCCCGTTCCGCCAGGGATTTGACCGCCTCCAGAAACCCCACGTTCTCCATTTTCATGACGAACGAAAAGGCGTCTCCCCCGGCGCCGCACCCGAAGCAGTGATAGAACCCGCGCGCCGGGTCCACGGTGAAGGAGGGCGTTTTTTCCTGATGGAAGGGGCACAGGCCGACGAACGTCCTTCCCCGCTGTTTCAGCAGGACGTGCTGGGAAACCACGTCGACGATGTTGACCGCGTCGCGGATTTCCTGCACTTTTTCGTCGGGTATTCTCATTTGAATTCCACGATGGTCACGCCCGTGTCGCCTTCCGTCCATCCGCCGAGGCGGTGGCTCCGGATGAGGGGGTGGGTCTCGAGATATTTCCGCACTTCCCTGCGGAGCACGCCGGTACCCTTGCCGTGAATGATGCGGCAGCCCGTGAATCCGGCCGAAACGGCGTCGGGCAGGCGGCGGTCGAGCAGGTCGAGCGCCTCGTCCGCGGTCATGCCGCGCAGGTCGATTTCACCGCTCGACGGCCGGTCCACTTCCAGCCGGATCAGTCCCGACGGGGCGGCCGTTCGTCGCGGCTCCGCGACGCCTTCGAGTTCCGCAGCCGGAACGCGGATCCGGATGTCGTTCCATTCCACGAGCACGCGCCCGCTGCGGTCCGGGGCCGAGACGACGCGGCCCGCGCCGTGGTGCCCGCGCCACACAGCCCAGCCTCCACGGGCCACCGGCGTTTTCGAGGAGGGGGTCGCCGGCGCCGCGGCCTTCTTCAGCTCCGCCGCCTTTCCCTTCCTGGCTTCGATTTCCTTGTGGAGCCTGCGTGCCGCTTCCGGATCTCCCCGCGTCTCGCGGATCTCCTTCAGCACCCGCTCCTTCAAAACGCTCGCCTCGGCCAGCAGTTCCTCCGCATCGCCGAGCAGGGAACGCCTGCGATCCTCCGCTTCGTTCCGAAGCTTCCCGAGTTCCGATTCGTACAGCGCCGCCAGTCCCTCCGCTTCCCGTTCCCGGTCCGACGCCTCGCGGCGCAGGGCTTCGGCCTCCTTCAGCCTGCATTCGAGATCCGCCACGAGCCGATCCAGTTTTCCCCGCTCCTCTCCCATGTAGGACCGGGCCGGCCGGAGCACTTCCTCGCGGAATCCGTAGCGTTCCGCGATCTCGAACGCGTACGACGAACCCGGAATGCCCGGCTGAAAACGGTAAGTGGGCTTGAGGGTCTTCTGGTCGAACGCCATGGACCCGTTCTCCACGCCGGGCGTGTCGTGAGCGAACACTTTCAGGAGCCCGATGTGCGTGGTGGCCACGGTCGTCACCCCCCGCTCCGTGAGGGTCTTGAGTATGCCCATGGCCAGCGCGCCGCCTTCCGCCGGGTCCGTGGCCGACCCGATCTCGTCGAGCAGCACCAGGCTCCGCGGCCCCGCGTGATCCAGGATCGAGGCGAGGTTGCGGATGTGGGACGAAAACGTGGAAAGATCCTCCTCGATGGACTGCCGGTCGCCGATGTCGGCGAAGACCGAGTCGAACACCGGCAGGGCCGTGTCGTCGGCCGCCGGCACGTGAAGGCCGTGCTGGTTCATGAGCGCGAGAAGGCCGATCGTTTTCAGGGCCACGGTTTTGCCGCCGGCATTGGGGCCCGTGATCACCAGCGTCCGGACGCCGTCGCCGAGCGTCATGGACAGCGGGACGACCTCCTCGGGTTTGTGTTTCAGCAGGAGCAGGGGATGGCGTGCCAGCCGGACGGAAACCGCCCCGTCATCCGACAGGCGCGCGGGATTTCCGTTCACGGCGATCGAATACCGGGCGCGGGCCGCGAGCCCGTCCAGCTCGGTGAGCGCCTCCAGATCCGCTGCGACGGCCGCGCTTTCCTCGGCGACGCGGCCTGTCAATTCAGCGAGGATGCGCTCGATTTCCTGCTTTTCCTGGAGTTCGAGCCTGCGGAGCGCGTTGCCCTGTTCGAGTGTCTCGATCGGTTCCATGAACACGGTCGCCCCGCTCGCGCTCTGGTCCACCACGACCCCCTTCAGCCTGGCCTGATGGGCGTCCTTCATGGGGATGACGAGCCTTCCGTCCCGGAGCGTCAGGGACTCTTCCTGCGCGTAGCCGGCCCTGACCATGGCCGCCAGATGATGCTCGAGCCGTTTCCGTATGGCGTCCCTCTGCCTGGACATTTCCCGCCGGATCCGGCCGAGTTCCGGGGAAGCGGAGTCGCGCACCTCTCCATTGGGTTCGAGGCAGGCGCCGATGGCCCTTTCCAGGTGCTCGAGGCTGACGATGAATTCCGCGATCCCGGACAGAAGGGGGGCTTTCTCCCTGCGGGAAACCAGGAAGCGCCTGACCTTGCGGCCGGTCGAAATGCAGTCCAGAACCAGGATGAGCTCGGGCCCGGTGAGCCGGGCGCCCTGCACGCGTATTTTCTTCAACTGCAGGTCGAGATCCGGAAATGGGACTAGCGGGAAAGGGTCGTCGTACCGGAGCAGGTCGCGCATCTCCGTGACGGACTGAAGCGCCCGGGTGAGGTCCCGGGGATCGGACAGAAAAGGCAGGCCCGCAACGCGGCGGCCGCCGGGTTCTGAGACCGCGAAGCGCCGGATCTGTTCGAGCACGCTGTCCAGTTCCAGGACGCGGCCCGCGTTCTCAAGCCCCGGAACGCTCATCTTTCGCGCCCGGATATAGACTCGGGCCGCCCCAGTCCTCGACTCGGTCCGCGCACCAGATGAAACCCTCCTTCATCCGCTCGAAAACCGGCCGGCTTCCGGGGACGACGGCAGTGAACGAACGGTAGAGCGCCGGCGCCACGCGGCTGAACGGCCGGATCAGGACGGATTTCTCCTGTTCCCAGTTCGGCTTGCGTATGGCTGTGAAGTTGAAAATCAGAAAAGCGAAGATGCCTGCCGCGAAAATGCCCCGGATGAGACCGGCCGCCATTCCCCAGAACCTCTGGCCGAAGGATGTCTTGCCTGCGGCGACGATGAACCGGACACCCGCGCCGAGCAGACCCTTGATCAGGCCGTGCAGGACCAGAAACACGATCAGGATGGAAACCGCGACTGGGAGGTGCACGGTCCGGGACACCCATTCCGCGGGCGGATTCACAAGCCAGACCGACAGAACCACAGCGGCCAGCCAGACCGCCATGTCCAGCGCTTCCGGCCAGACGCCGCGGAAAAAGCCGCGCAGGACGCACGCGGCCACGACGATGAGAAGAACAATGTCGATTCCGTTCATGACCCTCCGAAACAGAAAAAAGGTCCTGGTATCTCCTGCCCAGGACCTTTCAATCTGCCGATCAAAGACCGGAACCCGTGTTCCGGCCGGTCTTATCATTGGCCATTTTTTGAATGCTGCATGGACCGGTTTCGGTCGCCCGTCCGGTCGAAGGGGTTGACTTTCAGCTGGAGAGGCCTCACTGTTCGAACAGATGCTGCAACTTGCGCATCTTGCGCTTCGCGGCGTTCATTTTGCGCTTTTTGCGCTCGCTGGGCTTCTCGTAATGCTGATGCTTTTTAATGTCAGACATCAAACCGGCTTTTTCACATTGTTTCGTGAAGCGTCTGAATGCCTTTTCAAAAGACTCGCCATCTCGAAGTCTCACTGCCGGCAAGACTCAACCCCTCCTTCCTGTTTATTTTTCAGTTCGGCTTAATATAGACATTTCTCCATGGCAAAGCAAGAGATTTTTGGCCTGAAAAAACCGGCTCCGCATGTGGATAACTTGTGGGATAGCTCGAAAATCCCGGAAATATTCCCGGTTTTCATTGAATACTCAAATCTATCTCGTTTGAAAACATAAGATTGAAATTTTTTACGTAAAAAATTGGCTTAACGCATAAATATAATTATAACAATCGTTTGTGGCGTTTATTTTTTTCCGGTTATATATGAACTTTGCTTTTTATACTATAAAAATACAATAG
>JAUCQC010000198.1 GCA_030372965.1 bacterium | reverse complement strand
GGTCAGAGCCAGACCGATGCCCAAAATCGGGGTTGTGATACGCATCAGCGCCTCCCGGAACGCCCAAGGAATTCAGAGATACGGGGATGTTCACATATTCCGTTGGGTTCGTCCGTGCGACAGAGAGCGGGGGAAAGCCGGATAGTGGTGGATGACGCTTAGGTCGGGGAGAAACCCGACGGATGTAACACCCATAATATAGATAAAATAACTGAAATAGTAAAGCCGTTTTTCTCTCAGGACCCGGAGTCTGAACTGGCCCGCGGCCGGTCGTTTCAGCGGCGTTCTCGGCCGGCCTTGGTTCTCCGGGTTTTGCTTTTTTTGCCTTTATCCGCGGAGACCTCCGGTTTGCGCCGCGGCCCGGACCGGATCAGCTCCTTTTCCGCCACCCGCTTCACCTCGTCGTACACGGCCCGGATCGGCAGGCCGGTCTCCCTCGCCACCCGCCTGCAGTCGTCGTATTCGGGCGCCGCGGTTTTTTCTTTCTCCGACAGGCTGCGGATTTTCACTTTCATGTCGCCCCAGGCCGTGGATACGGACGCGATGTCGCGGGCCGCGACCATCCTCTTCTTGAGATCCGAAATGCGGACGCCGAGCGTCGTGGTCTCGGCCAGGAGGATGGACACGAGCGCTTCCGTCCGCTCCTCGGCCGCGATCACGCTGAGAACGAGCCCGGGCCGGCTCTTCTTCATGATGATGGGCGTGAGAAAGACGTCCTTCGCGCCCGCCGCGAAGAGGCGGTCCATGATGTGGTCGTAGAACTGGGGGTTCATGTCGTCGATGTTGGTCTCGATGAGCCGGATCCGGTCCTCCGTCTTCTTCACGCCGGTCTCGCCGATCACCACGCGGAGCAGGTTGGGGATGGCCAGGTCGCGGAAACCCGCGCCGTACCCGGTGCGCTCCACGGTCATGGCGGGGAAGGGGCCGAAGGAGGAGGCCAGAGTCGAGAGGATGGCCGCGCCCGTGGGCGTGACCAGCTCGCCTTCCACGTCCGTCGAATGACACGGAACGCCCCGGAGCAGTTCCGTGACCGCGGGCGGCGGCACGGGCAGGCGTCCGTGGG
>JAUCQC010000197.1 GCA_030372965.1 bacterium | reverse complement strand
TGTAGCGCAGGTTGTCGTACTTCACGAGGATGTCCGAGAATTCGCCCATTTCCCATATCTCGCGCGGCGTCTCGGACCCGTGCGAGCGGAAAATCGGGCAGAACGCTCCGAACTGGAACATGCGGGTGTAAAGCTCCTGGTAGGCCGGGTCCTTTCCGCCCTTGTGGAACACGCCACCGTACGCGCCGATGACGAAGGCGCCGATGTCGAATGTCCAGTAGGGGATGCCGGCCATGCAGTGGTTCAGGCCGGCGGAGATCTGCTTTCGATACACCTCCCAGTTCGCGCCGATGTCCCCGGACCAGGTGATTGCCGCGTTGCGCTGCTGGCCCGCGAAAGTGGAGCGGGTGAGTATGCAGGGCCGCTTCCGGTCCGTCTCCGCCTTCAGCTTCGGGTTCAGCGCGTCCGTCATGGCGAGCGAATAAGCGTTCAGGGTGCGCGCCCAGGAGCCCGCGTGGTTGCTTCCCATCTTCTTCAGCTCGTACTCGGACGATTCCTTGGTCAGGGCGTTCACGACGTCCGGCTCGGTGGAATCGATCCACCAGGCGTCGATACCGGTCGAAACGAGGCCCTCGTGCAGGTATTTCCAGTACAGGTCATTGGCCGCGGGATTGAAGGCGTCGTAGTACTTGAATCCCGCCCACCCGACCGGCTTGTACAGGAATCCGTTCGCGGCCATGTCTTTGTGGATCGCGGTGGCCGGGCCGAGCGCGGGCCAGATGGAGATCATCATGTGGTAGTTCATCCCGTGCAGGCGGTCCACCATTTCCTTCGGCCTGGGGAAAAGGCCGGGATCGAAAAACATGCCGCCCCAGTTCGCAGCCCCGTTCCAGTAGTCCCAGTCCTGGATGATGTTGTCGATGGGGATGCGACGCCTGCGGTATTCCTCCGCGACCGTCATGAGCTGGCTCCGGTTGTCGTAATGCTCCCGGCTCTGCCAGTAGCCGTAGGCCCATTTGCCGAACATCGGCGCGGGACCGGTGAGATCGCGGTACGCGGCGATCACGCCGTCCATGTCCTTCGCGACGAAAACATAGTAATCCGCGCAGTCCCCGAAATCCGATTCAATGAAAACCTTGCCGTCCGGGAAGGAGAACACGGTCTTTGACGCGTTGTCCCACAGCATGCCGTATCCGCCGGTGGAGACGAAAACCGGAGTCGAGGCCTCGGTGTTCGACTGGGCCAGAGTCACGGAATGTCCGCTGTAATTCATGAGCCCGTCCTGGTGCTGTCCCAGCCCGTAGACGCCGTCCTTCTCGGATACGCGGAAGTCCTGGCGCACGTGAAAGGCCGAGTCTCCGCTGTAAACGACGGGTTCAAACGCGGGCCCGCCTTTTTCCGAGATCAGGGTACGGCCGTCCGATCCGAGGAACTCAATCTGTCCCTCGGATTTGGATATTTGAACGGATGCCGCTCCGGAACGCAGAACAAAGGATCCGCCCTTGTCCTCGG
>JAUCQC010000196.1 GCA_030372965.1 bacterium | reverse complement strand
TGTAGCGCAGGTTGTCGTACTTCACGAGGATGTCCGAGAATTCGCCCATTTCCCATATCTCGCGCGGCGTCTCGGACCCGTGCGAGCGGAAAATCGGGCAGAACGCTCCGAACTGGAACATGCGGGTTTAGAGCTCCTGGTAGGCCGGGTCCTTTCCGCCCTTGTGCAACACGCCGCCGTACGCGCCGATGACGAACGCGCCGATGTCGAAGGTCCAGTAGGGGACGCCGGCCATGCAGTGGTTCAGGCCGGCGGAGATCTGCTTTCGATACACGTCCCAGTTCGCGCCGATGTCGCCGGACCAGGTGATCGCCGCGTTGCGCTGCTGGCCCGCGAACGTGGAGCGGGTGAGTATGCAGGGCCGCTTCCGGTCCGTCTCCGCCTTCAGCTTCGGGTAGAGCGCGTCCGTCATGGCGAGTGAATACGCGTTCAGGGTCCGCGCCCAGGAACCGGCGTGGTTGCTTCCCATCTTCTTCAGCTCGTACTCGGACGATTCCTTGGTCAGGGCGTTCACGACGTCCGGCTCGGTGGAATCGATCCACCAGGCATCTATGCCCGTCGAGACGAGGCCCTCGCGCAGGTATTTCCAGTACAGGTCATTGGCCGCGGGATTGAAGGCGTCGTAATACTTGAACCCCGCCCAGCCGACCGGCTTGTACAGGAATCCGTTCGCCGCCATGTCTTTGTGGATCGCGGTGGCCGGGCCGAGCGCGGGCCAGATGGAGATCATCATGTGGTAGTTCATTTGGTGCAGGCGTTCCACCATCTCCTTCGGCCGGGGGAAGAGGCCGGGATCGAAGAACATGCCGCCCCAGTTCGCCGCCCCGTTCCAGTAATCCCAGTCCTGGATGATGTTGTCAATGGGGATGCGGCGCCTGCGGTATTCCTCCGCGACCGTCATGAGCTGTTCCCGGTTGTCGTAATGCTCGCGGCTCTGCCAGTAGCCGTAGGCCCACTTGCCGAACATCGGCGCGGGACCGGTGAGGTCGCGGTACGCGGCGATCACGCCGTCCATGTCCTTCGCGACGAACACGTAATAATCCGCGCCATCCCCGAAATCCGATTCAATGGAGACCTTGCCGTCCGGGAAGGAGAACACGGTCTTTGACGCGTTGTCCCACAGCATGCCGTATCCGCCGGTGGAGACGAAAACAGGCGTCGAGGCCTCGGTGTTCGACTGGGCCAGGGTCACGGAATGACCGCTGTAATTCATGAGCCCGTCCTGGTGCTGGCCGAGTCCGTACAGGCCTTCGTTTTCGGAAATGCGGAAGTCCTGGCGCACGTGAAAGGCCGAGTCGCCGCTGTACGCAACGGGTTCGAACGCCGGCCCGCCTTTTTCCGAGATCAGGGTACGGCCGTCCGATCCGAGGAACTCAATCTGTCCCTCGGATTTGGATATTTGAACGGATGCCGCTCCGGAACGCAGAACAAAGGATCCGCCCTTGTCCTCGG
>JAUCQC010000195.1 GCA_030372965.1 bacterium | reverse complement strand
GCGCGGTTCTGGCGCCGGGCGCGTTCTGGGTGGTGGCGTCGAACGCGGCCGCGTTCCGGAGCCGTTACGGGTTCGAACCGTCCGGGGAATACACGGGCCAGCTGGACAACGGGGGCGAGCGGCTGGCGCTCGCGGCCGCTTCCGGCGACACGGTGATCGACGTGCGTTACAACGACAAGAGCCCCTGGCCCGTGGAAGCGGACAGCACGGGCCAGTCCCTGGTCCCCGCGAGCCTGGCCGGCGCCGGAGACCCGTCCCGGCCGGAATACTGGAAGGCCTCGGCCCGGGTTCACGGATCGCCGGGCGGGGACGACGCGGCGTCCGGGATCGACGCGGGGACCCCGATCGCCCCTGCGGCGTTCACGCTGAGCCAGAATTTCCCCAATCCCTTCAATCCCGGAACCCTGATCCGGTTCACGCTTCCGAAAGCGGGATTCGTCCGGATGCGGGTGACGGACGTGCTGGGCCGGCAGGCCGCCCTGCTCGCGGCCGGGCACTACGCGGCAGGGCCGCACAGCGTCCGATGGGACGCGTCCGGGCTGTCCGCCGGCGTGTACCTGTGCGTGCTGGAATTCGGGGACGAAGTGCGGGCCCGGAGAATGCTGCTGGTCAAGTGACCGGCATGTGCGGTTCCGCCCGATCCGGGCGGTTTAATCCTGAGTTCCCGCGCGGACCCGGGAAATGCTCCATCGGCGGACACGACAGGAAAGGATTTTTCGTGAAGCCACTTCTCAGCGCAATTTTTCTCTCGGCGGTTCTGGCGGCCTCCGCCCAGCAGGCGCCGTACGGCGGAACGCCCCGGCCCGTCCCGGGCACCGTGCAGGCGGAAAATTATGACGCGGGCGGAGAGGGAGTGGCGTACCACGACGCGGACGCGGCGAACCAGGGAGGCCGGCACCGGACAGGCGAAGGCGTGGACGTCGAAGACTGCGGTGAGGGCGGGTACAATGTCGGGTACGTGCAGACCGGGGAATGGCTGGAATACACGGTTCAGGTCCGGTCCGCGGGCGACTACACGATCCGTTTCCGCGCGGCCGCGCTCAGCAATCCGGGGCGTTTCAGCATCTCGGTCAACAATAAATCCGTCCGCTCATCCGTCACGGTTCCGGTCACGGGCAACTGGCAGGTGTACGCGTGGGTCGATGTCCCGAATGTCACGCTCACGGCCGGGACCGCGGTTCTGCGCATCACGGCGCTGACACCGGATTTCAACCTGGACTATTTCACGTTCGTTCCCGCGGGTCCCCCCCCGCCTCCGCTCGACTCGCTCCCCGTGAGCCCGTCTTTTTCAGCGCCGCACGGATTCTACGAAACTCCCTTCGATCTGACGGTCTGGAGCGATTCGGCGAACGCCGTCATCCGGTACACGCTGGACGGCTCGGATCCGCGGACCAGCCTCAAGGCGCGTGAAACGTCATCGCCCGCGGTCATCCGGGTGGACCCGGCTTCCACGGACGGACGCGGGCTCACGCCCGCGGTCGTGGTCCGGGCGATCGCGTTGTCCCCCGCAGGAATGCCGGTCACCCAGACGGGCGGTCAAACTTACATCTTCCCGGAGAAGGTCAGAACCCAGTCCGATCCGCGGGGCGATTGGCCCTTCTATCCGGTGAACGACCGGCGCTTCGACTACGCCATGGATCCGGACGTGGTCAACGACCCCCGTTACCGCGACCGGATCGACGACGCGCTCCGGTCCATCCCCATTCTTTCCGTGGCCACCGACCCCGGGAGCCTGTTCCATCCGGACTCCGGCATTTACGTGAACCCGACCGGACACGGCATCGAATGGGAGAGAGCCGCGTCCATTGAGCTGTATGACCCCCGCGGGCGGGAGCCGGGATTCCAGATCAACGGCGGCCTCCGCATCCGCGGCGGGTGGAGCCGCCAGGCGTCGGGCTCGACCCAGCAACTGAAACTGGCCTTCCGCTTCTTTTTCCGCAAGGAATACGGGAAAGGCAAACTCGACTATCCCCTGTTCCAGGACGAGGGCCCGTCGTCCTTCGACGGCGTCGACCTGCGCACCTCCCAGAACTACTCCTGGAGCATGAAGGACTACAGCGGCCACATCTGCACCTTCATCCGCGACGTGTTCTCGCGCGACTGCCAGCGCGACATGGGCCAGCCGTACACGCGCACCCGGCCCTACCACCTCTTTCTCAACGGCATGTACTGGGGCCTGTACGAGACGCAGGAGCGCTCCGAAGCCTCCTACGCCGAAACCTATTTCGGCGGGGACAAGGCCGATTACGACGTGATCAAGGTCGCCCGGCAGATCGGGCTGGCCTACGAGGCCACGGACGGGACAGTCGACGCCTACCAGCGTCTGTGGTCCCTGACCGTCGCGGGCTTCAAGACCAACGCGCTGTACTTCAAGGCGCTGGGCCGGAACGCGGACGGGTCGGTCAACTGGGCGTACCCGGTCTACGTCGATCCGGTCAATCTCATCGACTACATGCTCGTCATCTTCTACACCGGCAATTTCGACGCGCCGGTTTCGGCGTGGGGCGGGAATTCCAGCCCCAACAACATCTACTGCGTTTACAACCGTCTCGGACGGCGGGGATTCCTCTATTTCTGCCACGACTCTGAACACACGCTGATGGACCCGCGGTACAGCGAGCATTCCGACTACGGATACGACCGCACCGGCCCGTATCCGGGCGGCAGCCGGGACACGTTCAATCCCCAGTGGCTGCACCAGCGGCTGTCGGAGAACGCCGAGTACCGCATGCTGTTCGCGGACCGGGTCTACCGTCATTTTTTCAACCGCGGGGCGCTGACGGCCGACGCGAGCCGCGCCCGTTTTTCAGCCCGCGCCGCGGCCATTGAAACGGCTGTGATCGCGGAATCGGCGCGCTGGGGCGACGCCAAAGTGCATCCGCCGCGTACGAAGGACGAGGACTGGCAACCCGCGGTCGACTGGATTCTGAACACGTATTTCTCCGACCGGACCGAGGTGGTGCTGGGTCAGATCCGGAACGACAACCTGTATCCGTCGATCGACCCTCCGGCGTACAGCCATTCGGGGTCGGACATCCTGGACGACGGCGTGAGCCTGCCGTCCGGATCCCGGATCCGTCTTCGGAACGTGAACGCGGGCGGAAAGGGAACCATCCTCTACACGCTGGATGGGTCGGACCCCCGTCTGATCGGCGGCGCCGCGAATCCCGCGGCGGTGAACGGAGGCGACGACGCGACGGTGACGGTTCCGGGGAACTGCGCGCTGAAGAGCCGGGTTCTGGACGGGACGGTGTGGAGCGCCCTTCACGAGCTGGCGGTGAACGCGGGCGAGGGGATATCGGGACTCGCCCTGACGGAGATCCACTACCACCCGCTGGGGGAGGGGGACGTGGACGACCGGGAGTTCGAGTT
>JAUCQC010000194.1 GCA_030372965.1 bacterium | reverse complement strand
GCGTCAGATGTGTATAAGAGACAGCCGTAATCCTCCAGCATATCCGGACCGCAGAACCGATGACCCACAATCCCGGCATCCGGGAAGGCCGCGTTTCCGAACGCGTGGTCCCAGTGGTGATGGGTGTTGATCACGAACCGCACGGGTTTGCGGTAAAGGCTGTCGATGCGGGAAGCTGCTTGCCTGGCCGCGGGCAGGGACCCCCACGTGTCCACGACGACCAGGCAGGTGTCCGCATCCACCACGGTCATGGTTTCGGCCCACGGGGCGTGTGTCAAAACGCGAACGCGGTCGGCGAGACAGCTTTCCCCGAACCGGTTCGGTACCGCGGCCCGTACATGGACGGATGCGCACACCAGGCAGATGAACCACTTGACCGAAACAGTCTTCTTCATGATCACTCCAGGATGATTATTCCGGTCTTTTTGTGTTCTCCTTGTCCCGGGATCACCGGATCAGGACCATCTTCAGGACGCCCGAAAACGGCCCGCTCCGCAACACGCACAGATACATCCCGGACGGAGCGTCCTCCCCGTTGTCATCCCGGCCGTCCCATTCCGTTTCAATCCACCCGGCGGAATGATCCTTGTCCATCAGACTCCTGACCTTCCGGCCGGCGGCATCCATCAGCATGATCCGCACCTGACCTTTCGATCCCAGATGAAAACGGATCCGCGTGCCCGGATTGAACGGATTCGGATACGCCGATGCGGTGTTGAAATACCCGGGATTGGCACCGTCGGTCAACGAAGAACCCGGCAGAACCGCGTCGAGCCCGTCATTCCAGGTCAGTCCGGCCAGGTACAATCCCCCCTGATGGATGCCGGCGTGACTCACCCGCCAGCCTCCTTCTCCGTCCTCGACGATTTCTGCCGCGTGCGCCCGAATATGACCCACGTAATCCGCGTTGGTCCAGAGGTCCCACCGGGCGCTCCGGAACACGTCCGTTCCGGCATATCCCGGATGCAGCCAGTTCGGCGCGGCTTCGGTGGGTGCGTCATACGGACGGGGTCCGATCAAGAGATAATAGAAGTCCCCGCGCCGGAAGACAAAGGGCGATTCGGTCGGGCCGTATGCCGTGCCCTCGTGATAATCCCGGTACACGATGCTTCGGCCGCTCCAGCGCGCGAGGTCCGCGCTGGTCCGGTATGCGACGACGTGACGCCCCCCGCGGGGCTTTTCCGTGGCCGTGTAATACATCACCCAGAGGTTTTCAGCCTCGTTCCAGACCACCATCGGGTCGCGCGCCTGATAACCGTCGCGGAACAGCACGGTCGGTTCGGACCAGGATGTGAGATCACTGGAAGTCCGGAGCAGGATCGCGTAAGCGGTCAGGGGCCCTCCCCCGCAGTAGAACATATGGTAAATGCCCCCGGATTGGACGATGTGCGGCGCCCACACCACGCCCCCTCCGGCCAGAACGTCATGAAACGGCGGATCCTGAGCCTGCCAGGGAACCTCGTTCACGGAATCCGCCGAAGCCTGTCCGAAATAATCCACCACGGTCGGATCCCCGGAATCCGGGTTCGGCGCGATGATGCCGTACCAGCGCCACCCGCCGTTGTCCATGCGGATGAAACAGTGATCATTGATGTGCCAGTCCGGCCGCGGCGGGGCGATATTCGGCATCGTACCGAACCGTTCCGCTTCGAAAAGCGGCTCGTCTCCGGACGGCAAGGGCCTTTCCCCTGTCCAGAACGCTCCAGGTTCCGTCTGGCCGTTATGGAAAAAAACGCCGTCCGCGCCGCGGTAAACGACTTCCAGGCGGCCGTCCTGGTGCGTGACAGCCGCGAGTTCCGAAGCCGACCATCCGAACGGTTCGGAATCCGCCCATCCGCCGCTCGGCTCAGCCTGCCGCCTATGCCGGAGCAGATTCTCCCCGTCAGTCCAGAACACTTCAAGACATCCGTCCGGATTCCGCGCCGAAGAAACCGCCGCGGCAAGACCCCCGAAATCGGCCCCCGGAGCCCAGCCGGAATTCGGAGCCGTCTGCCACTTGTGCCGCAGGAACCCGTCACCTGAAACGAAAAACACCTCGAGACGGCCGTCCACGTTCCGGCCGACGGACGCGGCCCTGGCGGTTTCTCCGAAAAAAGCGGGAAGGGACCACTCACCGGCCGGCGAAGTTTGCCACATGTGGAAGAGGGAATCCCCCTCTCCGGTGAAAAACAATTCCAGTCTCCCGTCCGCGTTGCGGCCGGCGGACGCGGTCCGGCAATGCCGGGTGATCCGGACTTGCCGCTGCCACGCGCCTCCGGAGGCGGTCCGGCGCAGAAGATCCAGAAAGCCGCCGGTTCCAACCACGAACAGAACCGGCCGTCCGTCTGCCTCCCGGGCCGATTCCGCTCCCAGCGCCGAATCAGCGATGGCCGATTCAGCGGACCACACCC
>JAUCQC010000193.1 GCA_030372965.1 bacterium | reverse complement strand
AGGCCGGGTTTCGGGGCGGGGCGAGGCCGGCGGGAATAGGACGCCAAAATCGGGAGAGAGCACGTGAGCTGGATCGAAATCGCCTCGAACGAAGACGTGGACCGGGTCATGCGGGCATTCGGCGGATTCCGCGACTCCTGCCTGCGCGAAGTGCACCTGTGGACCGACCACTGGGTGAAACCGGACCTCAGCATGTACTACCCCAACGGCCTGAACACCCGCATCCGGGTGCTCTTTCAGCGCCAGCACGCGTCCCCCTCGGCCATAGAGATTCTCTTCGAGAACGTCACCCACTTCAATCTCGCGCCCACGCCCGAGCAGTACTACCCGGTGATTTTCGGGGCCAAGATGTACATGGAGGAGGGCATCCTGTACTGGGCGAATGAGGAGGACTGGTCCATCGAGTCCGCGTCGTTGAACCTGCACACGTGGATCTCCGCGCGCCAGGCCAAGTGGCGCGATGTCAGCGACTGGATGGGCGAGACGCTGAGGTACGGGGCTGCGGAATAGAACAGTTCCGTGTTCCGGGTTTCGGGTTCCGAATTCCCTACCCATCCCACTGAAGTTAGTAGGTCCGAAATGCCGATGCCTGCGAAGCCCGCCCATGGATAGAATCCTAGGCAGAGTCGTGGGCTGTGAATTTGGGGGTCCGCCACGGAAAGTCCTCTTGACTTTCCTATTTTTTGTATATATATTTAACCATCCAGTTAAACCAAATAGTTGGTTAACACAATGGCTGAATCAATCCAAAATCCTCCTGAAGAATCCACGCGCGAAAAGATCAAGGCCGCGGCTACCGAGGAATTCATCCACAAGGGCTTCGACGGCGCGAGAATGCAGGCCATAGCCGACAGGGCCGGCGCAAATAAAGCCATGATTTACTATTACTTCCGGTCCAAGGAAGCCCTGTTTGAGGCTGTTCTGCGCGAGACATTCGAGGAGCTGGTCACCCGGTTCGCTGAAATCCGGCCCGAAGGCGATCCCGATCCCCGGGTTCTAATCCCCCAGATCGTGCGCTTGCATTTCCGATTCCTGGCCGAACACCCGGCCATTCCCAAAATCCTGCTCAGGGAAATGCACTCGAACCATCCCATTGTCCCCAAAGTGCTGGGTGAGATATTCGGAAGAATCAGGTCGGAGCGCTACCCTGATTTTGTCCGCATTTTCGAGGCAGGGATCCGGTCCGGGAAAATCCGCGACGTGGATCCGCTTCAGACCATTCTGAACATCATTTCCATGAACGCCTTCTATTTCATCGCCAGGCCCGTGCTGTCCGTGGGGTGGCCCGATGTGTTCGCCTCCGTTCCCGAGGAAAAACTGCTTGAGATGCGCGAGAGGGCCGTGTCGGATCTGGTTCTCAACGGGCTGTTGCCGAGACAAGGGGATTGACATGAGAGTCCGCAATTGGCTTATCTTCGGGTTTTTCGCGACCGCGTGCGCGGGCCAGACCATGGTCACGCTCGAGGAATGCGTCCGTGCCGGGTTGGAGTCCAATCCGTCCCTGGCAGTCGCCGAGGCGGAGGCAAGTTCCGCCAAAGAGGACGCGGCCCAGGCCCTGGCTTCCTTCTTCCCCTCCGTGGACGTTTCCGGATCGTTCAGGCGGCAGAGCATGGTGCCGAAACTCGAATTCCCAGCGATCGAGCTTCCATTCGGCGGCGGCGCGCCGGTTTCCCTGTTCCCTGACGGCGGGATGTCCCTCGGAGTCCGGGACCAGGCGGACCTGCGGCTCACGGCCACACAGCCGCTGTTCACGGGGTTCCGGCTGCTGCACGCGAAACGCGCCGCGGACGCGGCCGCTTCGGCCCGGGCCGCGGAGGCTGAGGCGCGGCGGAGCGAATGCGTGCAGTCCGTGGAAGCCGCCTACGCCGGAAGCCTGAAGGCGCGGAAACTGCTCGACATCGCGAAGTCCGGACGCGACCAGGTCGGAGCCCACCTCGCGGATGTGGAGCGGTTTTTCAGCCAGGGCCTGATCAAGCGGGATGAACTGCTCAAGGCCCGCGTCCGGCGCACCGAGGCCGATCTCGCGGTTCTGCAGGCGGAGAACGCGGTCCAAATGGCGGACGCTTTATTGGAAAACGCCATGGGCCGGCCGCTTCCCGCGGGCGCCGTTCTCTCGGATGTCGTCCCTGATACGGCCGTGTCCGCGGACCTCGAAACC
This sequence comes from bacterium, assembly GCA_030372965.1. Lineage (GTDB taxonomy): Bacteria > Zhuqueibacterota > QNDG01 > QNDG01 > DTFT01 > JAFGAX01. The sequence continues at coordinate 5,985 of JAUCQC010000193.1, read as the reverse complement.
TCGATCCGTTCCGCTGAAAAGGCCAGGCCCGAACTGATGGCCGCGCGTTTCGCGGTACGGGCGGCCGAGGCGGCAAAGGGCGCGGCCGCGGGCCGGTGGTTTCCGTCCGTGGCCGCGTTCGGTACGCTCGGATACGGCAAGCCGGGGTTGAATTTCATCGGCCGCGAGTGGATGGATTACTGGCTGGCCGGCGCGGGCCTGGAATGGAATCTCTGGGAATGGGGCAAAACGCGTTCGCGCCACAGGCAGGCGTCCCTGCAGGCCGTGAAGATGAAGGACATGGAGAGGAAGATACGCGAAGCCGTGGTCCTTGACGTGACCCGGTGTGTGCTCAGGCTGGAGGAGGCGGGGAAACGGCTGGCCCTCGTCACGGAGATGGAGGAACAGGCATCCGAAGGCTTCCGCGTGGCGGAGAACCTGTACAGGCAGGGCCAGTCCTCGCATTCCGAATACTTCGACAGCCAGTCCGAATGGGACCGGAGCCGCACCCTGAAGGCGCAGGCGGAAATCGATGTGTTCATCGCCCGGTCCGCGTGGCGCAGGGCGGTGGGGAGAGTGGCGGATTACGGAATTCACCCTTTTGGGTTTGGGAATGAAAGGCTGAAGCCTTAATTCCGTGTTGAGAACGCACCTCGCATGGAGCCCACGGCTTCAGCCGTGGGGTAAGGTTGTCGCCCTGAGATCCGCTCACTTGCCTTGCTCCCGAAGGGCCTTATTGCTGTGAAAAAAAGAAAGAGGTCTTCATGAAACGATCGGTATACGCGACAGCCGCAGCCTGCCTGATCCTTCTCGGATGGACGGGCTGTTCGCGCAAGCCCGCGCCCGCGTTCGAAGGGTCGGGCGTGCTCGAGGCCACGGAAGTCACCGTCGGCGCAAAGACAGCCGGGACCGTGGACTCCCTGGCCGTGAAAGAAGGGGATTCCGTGGGCCGGGGCGACGTGCTCTGCGTCATTGAGACGGAAAAGCTCCTTCTGCAGAAGCGCCAGCTCGCGGCCGGACTGAACGAAGTGCGCCTCAACATCCAGAACGCGAGACGGGCCGCCGATCTGGCAGAGGAAAGCTTCAGGGCCGCGGAAAAGGAATTCGAACGCATCCGCGCCCTGCACGGCGAGTCGAGCGTGTCGCAGCAGCAGTTCGAGGACGCGGAAACGGGGTTTCTGGCCGCGAAGACGCAGTGGGAGAACAGCCGGACCAGCCTGCAGGCCCTGGCCTCGAAGGAGGAGCAGGTGCGGCTTCAGCTCGAGCTGGCGGAGAGCGGGCTGGATGACGCGACCCTGCGCTCGCCGCTGTCCGGTGTCGTGACGCAATTGTACGTGGACCGCGGCGAAATCGCCAGGCCCGGCGGGCCCGTGGCCTCGGTGGCGGATCTGGAGCGGATGTGGATCAAGGTGTACGTGAAGGAAACGGACCTCGGCCGGGTGAAGCTGAACAGCGAGGCCGTGATCCGCGTCGATTCCGCTCCCGGGCGCGAGTTCAAGGGAAGAGTGTCCTGGATCTCGCAGAAGGCCGAGTTCACGCCGAAAATGGTGCAGACGAAGGACGCGCGGTCCGATCTGGTGTACGCGGTGAAGGTCGAGGTTGCCAATCCGGACGGCACGCTGAAGATCGGCATGCCGGCGGATGTGACGATACCTTGAGTGGTTTACCGATCCGTTGGGGATTAGGTAGCCGCAACCTTCAGGCTGCGCTTATTAATACAAGTTCAAAGTTCACGGTTCAAAGTTCAAAGGAGTCCGGATTTGCATTTTCTGGAATTCACCCTTCAGGGTTTCATTGATGAAAGGCTGAAGCCTTCAATAGCAAACATCTGTAGCTTGGCCCCACGAAAGTGGGGCCTGAATTCCAAAAACAATTATCCATTCACTTGCTGAGATAATGCAATCCGCGATCGAAATCAAAGATCTCGTCAAGCGCTACGGCAACGTCACGGCCGTGGACGGCGTGGACCTGACCGCGGCCGCTGGCGAGATGACCGGGCTCATCGGTCCGGACGGCGCGGGCAAGACGACTTTGCTCCGGGTCCTGTGCGGCCTGATCCGGTTTGATTCGGGTGAATGCCGGTTGGCGGGCCTCGACGCAAACAGGCAGACCGCGGCCGTGCGCGCCATCGTCGGTTACATGCCCCAGCGTTTTTCCCTGTACCCGGACCTCACCGTGGCCGAGAACCTGCGGTTTTTCGCGGACCTGTTCGAGGTCTCCGCGGATGAGCGGAACCGCAGGCTCGAGCGTCTGCTGAAGTTCAGCAGGCTCGGCCCGTTCTCTGACCGCAAGGCCTCGGCCCTGTCGGGCGGCATGAAGCAGAAGCTGGCCCTGTCGTGCACGCTCATCCACACGCCCAAAGTGCTCCTGCTCGACGAGCCCACCACGGGCGTGGACCCAGTCTCCAGAAGGGAATTCTGGGACATTTTGTCCGAACTCAGGGGGCAGGGCGTGTCCATACTGGTGACCACGCCCTACATGGACGAGGCCGGCCGCTGCGACCGGGTGGCTTTGATGCACAAGGGCCGCATTCTGCTTACGGACAAACCGGCCGACGTGCCCAAGCTGTTCCGGAACACGCTGGTCGAGGTGGAGTGCGGCGATCCGGCCCGGTTCGCGAAAGCGCTGTCCGGCTCGGGCCGTTTCCATTCCGTGCAGGCCTATGGGGACCGCATTCACGTGAGCGGGCCGGAGAAAGCGGAAAGCCTGGAGGCCATGATCCGGGCCACGCTGGCCGAGACCGGGGCGGGCAAACCGGGACGGATCGGCCGCATCCGGCCGGGAATCGAGGACACATTCGTGGAGCTCATGGCCGAATGAAGTGGTCCGGACAAAATAAAAATGCCAACGGTCCGAAACCGGGAATCGGGAGGAAAGAGCCGGCGCGTTCCTCATCCGATTCCGTCATTGTGGAGAATCTCGTCCGGAAATTTGGAAAGTTCACGGCCGTGGACGGCATTTCGTTCCGCGTGCGGGACGGGGAAATCTTCGGTTTTCTCGGCGCGAACGGCGCCGGAAAGACGACCACCATCCGCATGCTGGCCGGACTGCTGGCCCCGACATCCGGCCGGGCGGTTGTCGAGGGGTTCGACATCGCGACGGATTCCGACGGCCTCAAGAGCCGCATCGGGTATATGTCGCAGAAATTCTCCCTGTACGACGACCTGACCGTTTACGAGAACCTGGAATTCGCTGGAGGCGTGCACGGGCTGGAGGGCCGCGCCTTCCGCGACGCGCTGGCGGGCGCGACCGCGTTCACCGGGCTGGAAACGCTGTACGGCCGCTTCCCCCGTGAAATCCCGCTGGGCTGGAAGCAGAGACTCGCGCTCACCGCGGCCATGCTCCACAAGCCGGGCCTGCTGTTCCTCGACGAGCCCACGGGCGGCGTGGACCCGGTCTCGCGCCGCGCGTTCTGGCGGCTCATCCACGACCTCGCGGAAGGGGGCACCACGATTTTCGTCACCACGCATTACATGGACGAGGCGGAGTACTGCAACCGGCTCTCCATCATGCACGACGGCCGGATCGTGGCCATGGGGTCCCCGGCCGAGCTCAAGGCGTCGGGCGGGTGGGCCACCATGGAGGACGCGTTCGTGGACCTGATCGGAAGGAGGATCGCCTCCGCATGAATGTCCGAAGGTTCATGGCCGTTCTCCGCAAGGAGTTCATCCACATCCTCCGGGACCCCCGGAGCCTCGCGGTCGTGTTTCTCTGGCCGGTCAGCATGGTGTTCCTCTACGGGTACGCGATCACGTTCGACATCCGCGAGATCCCCCTGGGCCTGCTGGACCAGGACCGGACCGCGGCTTCGCGGGCGCTGGCGCGGGACCTCACGGCCTCGGGTTATTTCAGGACCGCGGAAATCCTCGAGAACCGCGGGGATCTGTCGGCCGGGCTGATGCGGGGGTCGTTCAAGGCGGGCCTTGTGATTCCGCCCGGATACGGCCGTTCCTCGGGCCGGGACGGGGACACGCATGTGCAGTTCATCGTGGACGGGTCGAACGCCAATACCGCGCAGGTCGCGGTGAACTATCTGCGCATGTTCTGCGCCGTGCAGACTCTCGCGCCCGGGGACGCGGAACGGAACGCCGGGATCGGAGCGCTTCCCGTATCCGTGCAGCCGCGCGTCTGGTACAACCCGGACCTCAAGAGCTCGCACTTTATCGTGCCCGGCCTGGTGGCCGTGGTCATGATGATGATCTGCGTGCTCCTGACCTCCATCACGCTCGTCCGCGAGCGCGAAACCGGAACGCTCGAGCAGATCCTGGTCTCGCCGATCAGGCCCGCGGAACTCGTGGCCGGCAAGCTCGTGCCCTACATTCTCATCGCCCTGCTCGATTCCGCCCTGGTGGTCCTTTTTTCCATCGCCGTGTTCGGCGTGCCGTTCCGCGGCAACGCCGCGTTTCTGCTGGCGGCGGCACTCGTGTACGTGTTCTGCGCGCTTTCGCTCGGCCTGCTGATCTCGGGCCGCGCCAAATCGCAGATGGTGGCCATGATGGCTTCGCAGGTGCTGACGTTTCTGCCCAGCCTTCTGCTGTCCGGGTTCATGTTCCCAATCGCCTCCCTCCCGAAACCCCTGCGGGCGCTGTCGTCCTTCGTGCCGGCCACGTATTTTCTGAAGATCATCCGGCACGTGATGCTCAAGGGGACGGAGACCGCGGCGCTTCGGGAACCCTTTCTGTTTCTCCTGGCGTTCGGTCTGGTCGTGACGATGGCCGGAATCCGCCAGTTCAAGCTCCGGCTGGAGGACTGACCCGTGACGCGCATCCGGCATCTGGTGAAAAAGGAGTTTCTCCAGCTCCGGCGGGACAGGCCCCTGATGGCCATGCTGTTTGTCATGCCCATCGTGCAGCTGCTCCTGCTCGGGTACGCCGTGTCCGCGGACGTGCGAGGCGTGAAGCTCGCGGTGTGCGACCGGGACGGGTCGGAGCTCAGCCGGAGCGTGGTCGACCGGTTCCGGAACAACGACACGTTCAGGATGACCTCGGAGAGCGCGGACGAGGCGGAGACAGGCCGCGCCCTGGATTCGGGCCGCGCACAGGCGGCAGTGGTCATCCCGGCCGGATTCGCGGCGGACGCGGCCGCGGGGATTCCCACCGCGGTTCAGATACTGCTCGACGGCCAGGACTCCAACACGTCAACGGTCGCGCTCGGCTACGCCATCGGCATACTGGAGGAGGCGGTCGCCGAGGTCGCGGCCGCGTCGGGCCTGCCGGTGCGGAAGCGCCTGGTCCCGGACATCCGGATCCGGTACAACGAAGACCTGAAAATGGCGAATTACATGATTCCCGGCATCATCGTGTTCCTGGTGCTCATGGTGACGTCCCTGGTCAGCGCCATGGGCCTGGTTCGGGAGAAGGAAATCGGCACTTTCGACCAGCTCCTCGTGTCGCCCCTGAAGAAGCACGAGATCCTGATCGGGAAAATCATCCCCTATTCCGTGGTCGGGTTCCTTGAGCTCATTCTGGCCGTGGGTTTCGCGCGGCTCTGGTACGGCATTCCCATGGCCGGGAACGCGGGCTGGTTCCTGTTCAATGTCTTCCTGTTCCTCTTCACCACGCTCGGCATCGGCCTTCTGGTCTCGGCCGTGGCCCAGTCGCAGCAGCAGGCCATGTTCATGACGGTGTTCTTCCTGTTTTTCTTTCTGATGATGTCGGGCTTCATGTTCCCGATCGAAAACATGCCGGCAATCATGCGGCTGGTGACCTATCTGAATCCCATGCGGTACATGCTGTCGGTCACGCGGGGCGTGTTCATCAAGGGTTCCGGCGTCCGGGAGCTCTACTCCCAGGCGCTGGCCCTGCTCCTGTTCGGCGCGGTCATCTTTTCAACCGCGGCCTGGAGATTTCAAAAAAAGATCAGATGACAGGAATAAATTGCCGTACTCCCCGCTTCAGTCTCTCCGTAACGCGCCTAAGTCCAGTTTTATCAGAGAATTAAAAAATTTTATCCTGGCATCATTTTTGTATAATATGCCCCTATGTTCTTCACGTTCCCGATCCGCAC